>SHYV01000012.1 GCA_009692605.1 Myxococcales bacterium | reverse complement strand
CGCTCCCGGCTGGTGTCCCGGCATGGTCAGCGTGATCACCCGCAGGCGCCACGCCGTGAACGTCGCTACCCACGGCTCGAACATCCAGGGACCGAGGCCGATGCCGTGCGTCATGACGACGGTGGCGACGGGGTCCGGGCACGGAAAATCGAAGCCCGAGAGTGGGCCGAGCTGGATGGGCGCGCCGCTCATCTCAACCCCGAGGTGGGCAGCCGGGGGATCCGGCTACGCCAGGATCTTCTGCAGCTGCAGGGCAAGGGCCACCTTGGTCGCCTTGACCTTGCCCATCATGAAGAGCTGCATGGCGGCGCTGGGGTTGTCGAGGATCTTCTCCCAGTCGGCCTTGGCGACGGTGATGATGCACCCGGGGTTGTCGATCGGACCCACGACCACGGCGCCGGGCGCTGTGGACAGGTCAAGCGTCCAGATGCCGGCCCCGGTGATGTCGAACTGGATGCTGTCCTTCACGGAAGCCTGCAGCTCGGGGGTGATTTTCGCGGGGAGCTCTTTCTCGAAAAACTCGTTGGTGTCGGCCACGGGGATCCTCGTTGATGGGCGTCGGGGCCTAACCCAAGGTGAGCCACCTGCCCGCTCAGGCCGGCCCTCAAAAAGAGGGGTAGCGGATGAATGACGAATGTGTCATATTTGTGAGGCAACTGGTCGGACCAGTTGATAGAGTTGCTCGATGATCGGCATTCCCTTAGGTCTTATCGTGTCCAACCTCACCGAGTGGTGGGTGCACAAGCACGTCCTCCACGCTGCGCGGCCCGGCTCGTTCTGGGACTTTCACCTCAACGAGCATCACGCCGCGGTGCTCAAGAACGACGGGCTGGACCCCGCATACGGGGAGCCCTGGTGGGCGTCCGCGCCGCGCCGGCGCGAGGTGTACGGGATCGTCGGGATGAGCCTGCCGTTCGTCCTGATGGCGCCCGTCGCCCCGTTCTTCGCCGGCACGGTCGCCTATTGCAGCTACGACTACTACCGGAAGCACAAGCGGGCGCATCTGGACGCCTCTTGGGCCCGCGAGCACCTGCCCTGGCACTGGGACCACCACATGGGGCCCGATCAGCACGCCAACTGGTGCGTCACGCGGCCATGGGCAGACCGGATCCGGGGTACCCGGCGGACGTACTTGGGTACCGCGGATGAGCTCCGCATGGCGCAGCGCAAAGCGAGGATCCGCGCGTCGGCCAAGCCGCCGGCTCCTGCTGAATCGGCCGCATAGCGGGTGGATCGCGCGCTCAGCTTCCTCGGGGGCCGGCGAGCACCCGCTCGGGGGTCATCGGCAGTCGGTCGAGCACCCGCCCAGTCGCCCGCTCGATCGCCTGGGCCACCGCTGCGGCTGGCGCGTCCATCGGGATCTCCCCGATGCCCTTGGCTCCGAACGGTCCCCCCGCGTAGGGGATCTCCACCAGCCGGGTGATCATCTCCGGGGCGTCCGCCGATGTCGGGATGATGTAGTTGGTAAGGCGGTCGTTGCGCATGCATCCGTACTTGTCGAGCACCACCTCTTCCGATGTCGCCCACCCCAGCGCCTGCAACGCACCCCCCTCGATCTGTCCGCTGGCGAGCACCGGATTCAGCGCCTTTCCGACGTCGGTGGCGGTGACGAGTCGATGGTATCGCACCTCGCCGGTGTCGAGGTCGACGTCGAGGTCGACGATGGCGCACATCCAGCCGTAGGTCGGGTAGGCGTCGCCGACGTAGGTCTCGGTGTTCCACGGGTGGGTGCCGTCGTCTTCGTACTGGTGCGTTGCGCGGACCGGTGCCTTCAGCCCATCAAGCACGCCGAGCAGCGCGTCTCCCCGGGCCCCGAGCTGCTCGCCGAGCTTACGCGCCGCGATCTGGGTGACTCCGCCCACCACCATGGCGGTGCGTGAGGCGACGGTCGGTCCGCTGTCCGGGACGATGTGCGTATCGTGGGGGGCCATGCGCACCCGGGCGAGCGGGATGTCGAGCTCCTGGGCCACGATCTGGGGGAAGATGGTGTCCGTACCCTGGCCGATGTCGGTGCTGCCGGTGAGCACGGTGATGAAGCCGAGGGCCGCCTCGACGGTCACGCTGCCCCGGATCGCGGCCTCGCCGTTCCCGGTGAACCCGCATCCGTGGAATACGAGGGCCACGCCCTGACCGGACTTTGTGCGGGCGCCGCGCGCTCCGGGGGTGCTCGATGGCGGCTTGACCGGGGCTGCGGCGGCGTTGAGCGCCGCTTCGAGCACGGCCGCTGCACCCGGGTCAGTCACCGTCTGCCCGGTCGCCGTGAGGTCGCCCTCACGGAACATGTTCTTGCGACGCAGCAGGATCGGATCGATGTGCAGCTCGCGGGCGATCCGGTCCATGTGCCGCTCGACCGCGAACTGCGCCTGGGGTGCGCCGAAGCCCCGGAATGCCCCGTTGGGCGGCGTATTCGTCGCCACCACGCGACCGGTCATGTGGACGCGATCGGAGCGGTAGGGGCCCGTCGCGTGCAGGATCCCGCGCGACATGACGACCGGAGAGAGCGTGTTGTAGGCGCCGCCGTCGAAGAGGATGTCGACCTTCCAGTCGAGGAGGAAGCCCTCCGCATCGCAGGTCGACTTGATGCGGAAGCGGGCGGGGTGCCGCTTGGTGGTGGCGCGAAGGTCCTCGTCGCGGCGATAGATCAGCTTCACCGGTCGGCCCGCCTTGAGCGCGAGCAGGCAAGCGTGTGCGGCCACCATGCTCGGGTACTCTTCCTTGCCGCCGAACCCGCCGCCTGTCGCGGCCTGAACCACGTGGTAGTCGTGGTGTCCGAGCACGCGCTTCAGCGCCTTGTCGATGTAGTAGGGGCACTGCATCGAGCCGACGATGGTGAGCATGCGCTCGGCCGTGCCCTCCGCCGCTGCGGGGTCTCCGGGGATCGCGATGATGCCCTGCGGCTCGATGTAGAGCTGCTCCTGCAGCCCCACGTGGTACTCGCCCTCGTGTACGTGACGGGTGGTGGTGGGTCGCACCGGTCCATCGCGCGAGATGGTGATCCGCTTGAAGACGTTCCATCCGGTGCATCCGGCAGCTCCGGGGCCGCCCTCGCCTTTGGGGCCGAAGATGTGCTGGGCGTGCCCCTCCGCGAGCTCCGGGTCGAGGTTGAACGGGAGGTCTTCGTAGACAACCAGGACGTGTTTGACTGCGTCGAGCGCTTTGTCGCGCGTGCTGGCTGCGACGAGCGCCACGGGCTCGGTCACGTGGCGGGTCAGGCCATCGCAGAGCACGGGCTGGTCGTCGGTGATGAGGGCGAGGATGTTCTCGCCCGGGATGTCCGAGGCGGTGACGACGACGACGTCGGTCCAGTCGTAGGTGGGGTCCGGCGTGACCGAGAGGATCCGGGCGTGCGCGCGCGCGGAGCGCACTGTGGCTCCGTACCAGCACCCTTCGGGGCGGATGTCGTCCGCGTAGACCGCGGCCCCGGTGACCTTGGAGACGCCGTCGGAGCGGGGGATGGAGAGACCAATAGTCGGTGGGTTGGGCATTGCGGCAGGTATCAAGCTCACGGCCCGCGCGGACCCGAGCGGGACCCACGCCGCTTCGGTTACGCTGGGCGCGCTCCCCGGAACCCGATGTTGCTCTTCGCCATCCTCCCCTCGATCGCCTGTTTCCTGCCCGCTCGGGACGTCGACAGGGGCGACGACACCGGGGACGCCGACACCGACACCGACACCGACACCGACACCGACACCGACACCGACACCGACACCGACACCGACCCGGACTGCATCGGCACCGGCTACACCTCGACGCTGGCGAATTGGGCCCTCCCGAGCGGCTACGTCGACGGGACCTTCGACACTCCCTACGACGACAACCCCAGCGACGGTGTCACCTGGGCCCTGTTCGACGTCGGCGCCGGGGGACCCGACATTGTCGTCGCGAAGAGCGACACCGACGCCGCCATCGGGACCACGAATTGGCTCATCCACTCGAACACCGGCTCTCGCTTCCGCGACGGCGGCATCGAGTGGGCGCTGCCCACCGGCTTCGAGGACGGCACCTTCAGCACGTTTTACGACCAGAGCACGACAGACAAGGTGGTCTGGAGCTTGCTGGACCTAAATGGCGACGCTGCGCTCGACATCGCCGTCTCCGCCACCGACGCCGGGACCGGCGGCATCGGGACCAGCCGCTGGCTGTTCTACGCGAACACCAGCGACGGCTTCGCGTCAGACCTCGTCAACTGGGACCTGCCCGCCGCGGGCTTTCCCGATGGCGCGCTCACCTCGTTCACCGACGCTGACGGCGGTGATGGCGTCGCCTGGTCGCTCTTCGATCTCGACGGCGACGGCGCGCCCGACCTGGTCGTCTCGGACACCGACGATGAGACCGACACCGGCACGACGCGCTGGATCTACTACCGCAACAACGGCGCCGGGTTCGACGAAGGCGCCGATTGGGAGTTTCCGGACGGCTTTGAGAGCGGCACGTTTTCGAAGTTCTACGACTCGTCCACGGCCGACAAGGTGGTCTGGGCGCTTAGCGACCTGACCGGCGACGGCAAGCCGGACCTCGTCGTGACCGCGACCGACGCCGGGAGCGGCGGGATAGGGAGCACCCGCTGGCTCATCTACAAGAACACCGGGTCCAAGTTCGCGTCCAACGACAATTGGACCATCCCGGGCGGGTTCAACGAGGGGGCGCTGGACTCCATCAGCGACACCGATACCAGCGACGGCATCGGCTGGGGGCTCGCGGATGTCACCGGGGACAGCATCCCCGACCTCGTCATCAGCGATACCGACGCGGAAGCGAGCACCGGCGACCTGAACTGGCACGTCTATGTAGGTGCCACCGGCGGGTTTTCCACCACCGAGGCCAACTGGTCTCTCCCGACCGGCCTCGGCCCCGCCTTGTTCAAGTCGATCTCCGACTCCGACTACGCCGATGAGTTCAGCTGGCAGCTCTACAACCTCGGCGAAGACAACGTGGCCGACGTGGTGATCGCGAACTCCGACCACGACTCCGACGTCGGCGTCGTCCACTGGGCACTCGCGCGCGCCGAGTGCCAGTAACGGGCGAATTCGCCCACGCTGAATTCGCCCGCCGGTTCCGGCAGGTCTACTCGACGTCTTCGTCGAGCGTACCCTTGCCCCCTGCGATGAACTCCTGGAGGTAGCGGTCCGGGGAGGCCCGCGCTTCGTCCTGCGTGCCGACGAAGGAGAACCGCCGGTTGTGCAGCAGCGCGATGCGATCGGTGAACGTGAAGCACGCGTCCATGTCATGGGTGACCACGATGCTGGTGACGTTGAGCTTCTTCTGGAGTGAGAGGATTAGGCCGTTGATGCGCCGGACGTTGATCGGATCGAGGCCGGTGGTGGGCTCGTCGTACAGGATGACCTCGGGCTCGATGGCGATGGCGCGGGCGAGCCCGACGCGCTTGCGCATGCCGCCTGACAGCGCCGAAGGCTTCAAGTTCTGCGAGCCGGGCAGTCCGACCATCTCCAGCACCTCGGCCACCCGCTCATCGAGCTTTTTTTCGTTGCCCCACCGGTGTTCACGCAGGGGGTACTTGATGTTCTGGGCGACGGTGAGCGAGTCAAACAGCGCGGCGCCCTGAAACAACATGGCGACCCGTCGGCGGATGGGCAACAGCTTAGGCTCCGCCAGGTGGGTCACCTCGGTGCCGAACGCCTTGATGCTGCCTGAATCGGCGCTGAGCAGCCCGATGAGCATCTTGAGCGTGACGGACTTTCCGGTGCCCGAGCCCCCGATGATGGTGATCGTCTCACCGGGGTAGATGTCGAGCGTGCAATCCTCGTAGATCACCTTGGGCCCGAACGCCTTCTTTACGTTCGAGAACGAGATGATCGGGTCCTGGTCGTAGGGAGACGGCGTCGGGTCGGTGGGCATCATTCTACCCGTACAACGCGATGAAGAGCTTGGTGAGCAGGAAGTCGGAGACCAGCACGCCGATGGCGCTCGCGACGACCGCCTTGGTGGTTGAGAGGCCCACCCCCTCGGTCCCGCCGGTGGTGTTCATGCCCACGAAGCAGCCGGTGATGCCGATGGTGTACCCGAAGAACACGGACTTGCCGAGCCCGTGCAGCAGGTCCACGATCCCGAGCGTCTCGACCACCTGGCTGTAGAAGAACCGCGGCGTCACGCCCACCTCCTGGACCGTGATGATCATTCCGCCGAAGCACCCGATGAGATCGGCGAGCACGGTCAGCAGCGGCAGCGCGATCATGCACGCGATGACGCGCGGCGCGACGAGCTTCTTGACGGGATCAGCGCCGAGCGCGCGGATGGCGTCGATCTGTTCGGTCACCGCCATCGAGCCGAGCTCCGCGGCAAACCCCGACCCGACGCGGCCTCCGACCAGCAAGGCGGTGAGCACCGGGCCAAGCTCGCGGACGATGCCGAGCGACACCAGCTTGCCGGTGTACATGCTGGCGCCGTAGTCCTTCAGCCCCGACGAAAACTGCAGCGCGAGCACCATCCCGGTGAAGATCGCGGTGAGCACGGTGATCGACCAGCTGCCGATGCCGCTGGAGTCCAGCTGGTAGATCAGGCTCCGCAGCTCCCACGGCGGTCGGATGAACGCGGCCAGTGTCTGCGCGCTCAGCTTGGCCAGCGCACCGAGGTAGGCGATGAGGTTGAGGACGGCCTTCACGGGCCCGTCTTCCCGGTCATCGGTGGGCCACGAAGCCGACGATCACCGTCTGGTAGGCGTCCCACCCGGCGTCGAATCGACCCGCGGGCGCCACATAGTTGAGGTCGAAGGTGCAGGCGTCCTTGTTGGAGACGAGGTTGGCGACGGTGACGGCCACGCCGTCCAGCTGACCGGTGGTGACGCGAAGCAGCCCGGCGCGACCGTCTACGGTGGGGGTCTCTACCTTCAGCGTGGTGGTGTCCCGCAGGCCGGCGAGCGACTCGAGCGCGAGGTCCGGCAGCCGCAGCTCCCGGTAGTGCGTCCCGCAGTTGGAGTCGGTGTAGATGCTGCCGGTGAGCGATGCGTTGTACCAGGCGCGGTCGGCCCCGCCCGGAGAGACGGCCACCCAGCCGACGCCGGGCGAGCCGGTCTGGTACTGGTTCTCCATCCGCTTCGCCTGCCGGTAGCTGGCGGGCATGCACCCCCCGAACGCCAGCAGGCCGACCAGCCCGAAGCGGCTGACGTGGGTGGCCGTGAGGAAAAACCGGGTCATGCCACGCCCTCGGCGTCGCCGCTCTCCGTCCCGGTGATCTCGAGAAAGAGCTCCTCAAGGGTGCGCCCTGCGGGGACGATCTCGGCCTGCGTGCCGATGACCTGGATGCGCCCGTGGTGGATGATCGCGATGCGGTCGCACACCTCGGCGGCGACCGCGAGCGTGTGGGTGGAGAGGAAGACGGTGCGGCCCTCCTCCGCGAGTCGCCGAAACGTCGCCTTGATCTGGCGGGTTCCGCGCGGGTCCAGACCCACCATCGGCTCGTCCACGATCAGCAGGCGCGGGTCATGCAGCAGCGCGCTGGCGAGCGTGATCCGCTGCTTCATGCCGTGGGAGTAGGACTCGATGAGCTGATCGGCGAACTCGCCGAGGTGCTGCTCATCGAGGGCCATCTGGACCCGGGCCGTGAGGCCGGGCGTGCCGTTCGTCGGGCGCTCGTCCATGCCGTACATCTCGCCGATGAACCGCAAGAACTCACGTGCGGTCAACTTGTCGTAGAGGTAGGGCCGGTCGGGGATAAACCCGAGCCGTTGGCGCGCGTGCACCGGGTGTTTTGCGAGGTCGAGGCCGTCGATTTCGATGGTGCCGCTGGTGGGTGGAAGCACTCCGCCGAGCATGCGCAGCGTGGTCGTCTTCCCCGCGCCGTTCAGCCCGAGAAAGCCGAACACCTCACCGGGCTCCACGTCGAGGTCCATGGCGTGCACGGCCGTAAAAGCAGCGTACCGTTTCTGTATCTGGCGTGCGCGAAGCATACGCACTCAGCCTAACCGCAACCGGCCCGACCGGGACCCCGCGAGGTGGCGCTGCCATCATGCTACAGCACGGATGTGCGCCACCTTCCCGGCAGTTACCTCGTGCTGGAGACGACCAACCGGTGCTCAGTGGCGTGCGTCCACTGCAGCGTCGGGGAGGCCGACCATCCGCACCACGACCGGACAGGCTTCGTGGCGGTCCCCCTTGTCCGCAAGCTGTTCGCCGATCTCGCGGCCAGCCGCTCGCGATTTGACGTGTTCATCCCGTTCTGGCTCGGGGAGCCCCTGCTCCACCCGGACTTTTCCACGATCTACCAGGAAGCCCTGCGGCTCGCGGCCGACCACGGCGTGTTCGAGCGCGTGGAGGTCCACACCAACGCCACGCACCTCTCAGCCAGCCGGGTGCAGCTCGCGTTGAACCAGAGCCCGATCCCGCAGACCTGGCACCTCACGGTGGACGCGACCACACCCGAGACCTGGAGGCGGATCAAGGGGAGGGCGAACTTCGACGAGGTCGTGGCAAACGTGGACCACCTCGTGCGCGAGAAGGCGCGTCTCGGCGCGATCTGGCCGCGGCTTGTCTTCCAGTTCATCGTGAGCGACCGGAACGCGGGGGAGGCCGCCGCGTTCCGGACCCGCTGGGAGGGCGCCTGCCGCGCTGTGGACTTGCCGGTCAGCACCGCCGCGCAAGAGGTCCCGTCGGGGACAGGGGCGGTGGTCTTCTTTCGCCAATTGGACGCGCCCACCCCCGCGGAGCAGGAGCACCAGAACCGCATCTTTCGCGACACGATGCAGGCGCTTGGGGTGCCGTTGCCGCGACCGGACCAGACCCCGGCGTCCCTGCACCGCGAGGGCCAAGTCCGCTCGGTGTGCGGCTGCTTTTGGAAGAGCCCGGTGGTGGGGTGGGACGGCTCGCTCACCACTTGCACCCGGGACAACCGGCTGCAGAACCAGCTTGGGAGCATCGCCGACACCTCCTTCGCCGAGCTGTGGTACGGCCAGCCCGCCTCCCGGTGGCGCGCCCAGGTCGCTTCCGGGGACTACGCCGGCATCGACGCTTGCCAGGGCTGCTTCATCCCGCGCTCATCAAACTACTCGGGGGTCACGCCGGACGAGATCGACCGCTACGCCCAGCCTCCGGGGAGCCCGTGATGGCGGTGGGGCTGGTGGACAGCGCTCTTTCGGGCGCGCGGCTGAAGCGGGCGCCGGGGTTGCCGGATCAGGTGCACCTCTCGGTGACCGACCGGTGTTTTTTGCCCTGCGCGCACTGCGACATCTACAAGAACAAGACGGTGGACCTGCCTGAGAGCACATGGCTCGGCGTGCTGGACCAGCTCGGCGGCTGGCTTGGTAAGGCCAGCGTCAACTTCGTCGGCGGCGAGCCGCTCCTCCGCAAGGACCTCGAGCGGTTGATGACTCGGGCGACCACGCTGGGCTTCGACGTGTCGTTCAATACCAACGGCTGGCTGCTCGACGATCGGCGCGCCGACAGCCTCGCCGCTGCCGGGGCGCGCATCTGCTACGTGTCGATGGACGGGTTCCTTGCGGAGACCATCGACCGCTCCAGGGGCCGCGCTGGTACCCACGCGAAGCTCATCGAGGTGTGCGACCGTCTGGACCGGCGGCCCAACCCACGGGTGGTCATCGCCTGCATCCTGCACGCCGAGAACGCCATCGAGATCCCGAGCCTGCTCGCCTGGGTGAAGGACCGCGGGTACGAGCTGGTGGTGCAGCCCCTGTACCAGAACTTCGGAGAGAACGCGCATGACCCGACGTGGTGGCGCTCATCTGCGCTCTGGCCGACAAGCCCCGAACAACTCGGCGTCATCGACGCTGCGCTGGATGTCCTCATCGACGAGCGGAGCCGCTGGGGCAAGGTGTGCAACGAGGTCGCGCAACTGCACGCGTTCAAGAGGCATTTCAGGAATCCTTCGGTGCCGAACGGCCAGACCTGCAAGGCGGGGCACTCCGACATCGCCTTCGACCCCGCTGGCAACGTGCGGCTCTGTTACTTTCTTGAGCCTGTCGGCAGCCTCTCGGAGGGCGTGCCCATCCCAGCGATGTGGAACCGGCTCTCGACCCTGCGTCGCCGCCACGAGGTGTCTCGGTGCACACGGAGCTGCAACCTGTTGAACTGTAATTTTGAGGCCGGCCCATGAACATCACCACGTGGAACGTCAACTCGGTGCGCCGTCGCCTGGAGCGCGTGCTCGAATGGGTCGACGAGCATGAGCCCGACGTGCTCTGCCTGCAAGAGCTCAAGTGCCAGGACGCGGAGTTCCCCGCCGAGGCCTTCACGTCCCGCGGCTACTCGTGCTCGGTCTTTGGACAAAAGGCCTACAACGGGGTTGCCATCCTCTCCCACCGGGCCCGCGTGCCCCACTCCGACGTGGTCACCGACTTCCCGGTCCCGGGTGACGGTCAGGCGCGCGGGATCGCGTGCACGGTCCACCCGGAGCGCTGCGCGCCGCTGCGGCTCGTGAACCTCTACGTCGTGAACGGCGGCGAGCTCGACAGCGACAAGTACAGCTACAAGCTCAAGTGGCTCGACGCTCTGGTCGAGTGGGTGCAGGCCGAGCGCCAACGATGGGCGGGCCCGATGATCGTGTGCGGCGACTTCAACATCGCCCAGGCCGATCTCGACGTGCACGACCCGAAGCGATGGGCGGGTCAGGTGCTCTGCACCGACGCTGAGCGGGAGCGGCTCGATCGACTCAAGGCCCTCGGGTTTCAGGACAGTTGGCGCGCGCTGCACCCGGCAGAGCGCACCTTCTCCTGGTTCGACTACCGGGGCGCGGGGTTCGACCGCAACGAGGGGCTGCGCATCGATCTCCATCTGGTCTCCGGGCTCCCGCCACAGGGGCCGATCGACGTGGTGATCGACCACGACGCCCGCGGCAGGCCGGAGTCGAGCGACCACGCTCCTGTGACGATTTTCCTCGGGCCCTGAACGTGAAGCGTTTGGCGGATAGATCTGCCCGCGGAGAGTCCAGATGCACGTCATCGCGGTGGTCAACCTGAAGGGAGGGTGCGGAAAGACGACGGTCTCTACGCAGCTCGCGGCCCGCTTTGCGCGGCTTGGCCACCGTCCGCTGCTCGTCGATCTGGACAAGCAGAAGAGCGCGACCCAGTGGGTGTCTCGGCGGCCGGCGGACCTGCCGACGATCGACATCTTGTCGCAGGACGCGGACGAGCTGGAGATCCCGCGCGGTCACGCCTTCGTGGTGATGGACGTGCCGGCCGGACTGAAGAAGCGGCTGCTGGAGGACGTCATTCGGCTGGCGGACGCGATCATCGTGCCGGTGTTGCCCGGGGCCTTCGATGAGGGGGCGACCGCGCGGTTCCTGACCACGCTTGAGGGCTTCAAGCCGGTTCGCAAGGGGCGCCGGCCGGTCGCCGTGGTGGGAAATCGCGTTCGCCGCGGGACAGCGGGGGAGCGGCGCCTCGATGTGTTCCTCGCGGGGTTGAGCTTCCCCGCGCTCGCCAAGCTGTCCGATTCCCAGCTCTACGTCTCGGCCGCGGACAACGGGGTCACCCTGTTCGACCAGCCCGTGGGGCGGGTGCGTAAGGCCCTCGACGAGTGGAAGCCGCTGCTGACGTGGGTGGACGAGGGGCTGGCCTAGTACTGCGCCGTCAACGTGATCTGCGTGATCTTCGCGTGGTCCCCCGCCGGCTCGATCTGGGCGAGCTCGACCTTGCCCGCGCTCACTGCGACCACGACCAGCCCCTGATCAGCCAGCATCGAGCCCGGGGATACCACGATTTCGAGCCCCGACGGCAACCCCAACACCGCGCGGGGCGGTTGGGCCTGAGGGATGGTGCTCACCAGACGAACCGGCCAACGGGTGTCCGGCGGAAGTCCAACCGCGGGAGGTCCTGCCGGCGCGGGGGGCACGGAGCCGAGCAGCGCGCTCGCCACCGGGGCCTCTCCGGGCAGCGCGTCGACGTCGACGCCGGCCGCGGTCGCGACCGCGAGGGTGCCGTTCGCCATGTCTTCGCTCGACAGCTTGATCGGCTCGGGCTCTTCGAACGCATCCTCCGCTGGAACCACGACCGCCACGGCGGGGGCGATCCGGACGGGGGCGAACGGGTTGTCCCCCGGCGGCGTTGGAGAGCACGCGGCAAGGACACATGCCAGCCCGGGGTTCAGCAGTACGACAGCGAGCGGAAAGCGCATTCCGGAGAGGCTATCAGATCGGCGCTTCGTGCGCTGTGGGTCGCGTGAGCTCAAGCCGCACCAACGACAGCGCAGCATCGGTCAAACGCTTGAGCTCTTGTGGGCTCTGCAGGGCCTTCACCTGCCGCAGGATGAACCGCGGCCGGAAGTAGAACTTCCGGTGGCAGAGCTTGAGCGCGTCCAGAAGCTGCTCTCGGGTCAGGTGCTCCTCCCAGCACACCGGGACCTTCACCCCGCAGAGCGGGTCGCGCATGAGCTTGTCCCAGCAATCGGCTGGGTACAAGCCGAGCTTGGCGCCGTGCTCGAAGGCCTCTGTACCGGGGTAGGGCGTGTAGATCGCGAACGCGGCGTAGTCGGCGTCCAGCTTGATCATCTCCTCCAGGTTGGCCTCGACCTGCGCCGTGCTCTTCTCCAGCGGTCCGCCGATCATGATGTAGGCAACCGACCGGACCCCCTCTTCGCGACACCAGCGGAAAACGCGGTGGCAGTCGTCGGTGTCGCAGTGTTTGTCGTGCTGCTCGAGGCCTTCGTTGTGCATCGACTCGACGCCGAAGTGCATCTTGGTCGCCCCGGCCTCTCGGCAACGCCGGATTTGCTCGCGCGTGGTCCCTGCGATCGTCGTCTTGTAGCCCCAGTTGAACTTCAGCCCGCGGCGCTCGATGCCGTCGCAGAACTTCATCGCCCACTGGCTGTTCGGGGTGAACAGGTCGTCCACGAAGAACGTCTCGGTGATGCCGAGCGAGACGCAATGCTCCATCTCGTCGAGGATGTTGTCGATGTCGCGGATGCGGTACTGCTTCTTGTAGGTGAAGCAGAAGGGACAGGAGTGGGGGCAGCCCTTGGAGGTGATCGCGGTGGTGACCAGCGGCTGTTTGGACCCGGGCACCCAGTAGTCCCGGTAGCGCGTGCGTGCGCGGTCGGGCCAGATCTGCCAATCGAGGTTTTTAAGCTCCCGCCGCGCGACGTTCTTCGTGATCTGGCCGCTTTTCCGGTCCTTGAGCCACAGCCCGGCGATCCCCTCCATGGACTTGCCCTCGTCCATGGCCTTGACCATGTCCACGATGACATCGTCGCCGTCGCCAAGGCAGATGCTGTCGACGCCTTCGAGCCCGATCGCGTAGTCGGGGAACATGATCGGGTGGGGCCCGCCGAGCGAGATGTGCGCGTTCGGATTGAGCTTCCGGACGGCGTTGATGGTCATCTGCACGTCGGGCAGCGAGTGGGTGTAGGTGGAAATGCCCACCAGATCCAGATCGTGGCGCTTGAGCCCGGCCTCGAACTCGGGGTGGTCCATGTCGTCGACGATCGCGTCGTAGATCTCGCACGGCTGGGAGGTGCGCTTTTCGATGCTCGCCTGCAGGTACATCAACGCCAGCGGGGGGAAGCAGTACACGCCGTAGCTCATGCTCTCGGCGATGCCGGCCCAGACACGCTTCTTCTCGGGGGGATTGATCAGGGTGATCGCCATGCAGACCTCGTCACGCGGTAGGATACCACCCCGGGCACGTCGGGGGTGTGAATTCGGCTACGGCTGGCTCCGACAACACCTGCGTCGCGGCCGCGCGGTGCCCCGTCAGCAGAGCTGATAGCCGGGCCCGGCGCCGACCTCGGTCGCGTATTCGGCGGCGCGCCTCATGGGTCTCCACGCCGGCCGCATCGTGAGTAGGCGGAGCGCGCCGGTGGAGCCGGCCCGACCTGCCCCGGCGGCGTCGGCACCACAGGCGACGACGAGACCGGTATCCACCGCGATGATCGTGCCCGGGAGGTGCGCGCGCAGCGTGGCCGGGTCCACCTCGGCGAGCTCGGCAGACTCGATGGAGACAGCGGTGTTCCCGAGGTGGCAGCGGGCGCCGCCCCACGGCCCGGCCAGCGCGCGGATGCGCGCCCACAGCTCCGGCGCCGGCCGCTCCCAGACCAGCTGTGCCTCGGACAGGCGGAACCGGCCGGGTGCCTGGCCGGGCCAGCTCTGCGTACTCACGTCGGCGGTCCCCAGATGCTCGCCGGGCGTGACCGCGCCCCACCCTGCCGCGACCGCTTCGATGCCCCGCAGCGTGGCCCGGGCCAGCAAGGTGGGCCCATCGTCGCGCTTCAGGATGGCGAGCGGGACCCGAGCGTGCACCGCGGCGCCGTCCCCGAAGATCATCGCCCACTCACCGGGGATGCCCGACCTCCCCGGGAGCAGCGCCCGGCATAGATCAGGCGTAATCCCGGCTGGCCCGAGGACGCGCACGCACACCCTCGCCGAGAGTCGCTGCTCAGGCGCTTCACTGGCCCGATCCGGGTCGAGATCGAGCACGAGGTCGGCGGTGCGCAGGCCGATGGGCACGCCGAGCTCGCGGCAGAGGCCGCGCACCGGGGCGAACCAGGGCTGCGCTTCGTCCTCGTCCCCGGGGTCGAGCGCGATGACGCGCGCCCCGAGCCCGCCCCCATTCTCGATGAACCAGGGCAGGGCAACGCGCGCGAGCGTCGTGCTTCCGAGCAGCTGTACCGTCTTCATCGGGCCTGCGTATCGTCTTGGCGAGCGCTCACCTGTGATACCCTCGCGCAGCCTTCTGGAGCCTCCTGTGTCGGAACACGTCATCGCCGAAAAGCAGCCCACCTTTCTGGGGCACCCGCCCGGCCTTTTCCTGCTGTTCCTCGTGGAGATGTGGGAGCGCTTTTCGTACTACGGCATGCGCGGCCTGCTGGTGCTCTACCTGACGACCCCGCTCACGGGCATGGTGGCGCTCCCGGACGGAAAGCTCGCCGGGTTCAACCCCGGCCGTGGCTGGAGCGACAGCGATGGCGCCACGCTCTACGGCTGGTACACCGGCCTCGCGTACCTGCTCCCGCTGTTCGGCGGCATCATCGCCGACAAGATGATCGGGACACACCGCTCGATGTTGGTGGGCGGCGTCCTGATCGCCGTGGGCCACATCGTGCTCGGCGTCTCCGGGCTCGGCGGCATGGAGAACTCGAGCTTGGGGCTCTCGGTGTTCATGGGTGGGCTCGCGATGATCGTCATCGGGACCGGCCACTTCAAGCCGAGCGTCTCGGTCATGGTCGGGCAGCTCTACCCCGAGCACGACCCGCGCCGCGACGGCGCCTTCTCGATCTTCTACATGGGCATCAACGTGGGCGCGTTCATCTGCGCGTTCACCTGTGGCACGCTCGGCGAGCGGGTGGGCTGGCACTGGGGCTTCGGGTCTGCGGCGGCCGGCATGATCGCGGGATTGCTTTGTTACCTCTGGGGTCGTCCCCGGTACCTTGGCCACGTCGGGCTGGCCCGCGACGAAGCGTTGGCAGCTCGCGCACCGATCTTCTTGCTGATCGGCGTCGGCGCCTCGCTGGTGTTCGCGCTCGGCTACCACTTCGGCGTCACCGCCATCTTCAACTCGTTGATGACACCTGCGGTCACGACGATCGGAGCCCTGATCGTGCTCGGCCTCGCCGTGTGGTTCGTGGTCTCTCAGCCCCGTGAGGAGCGCGGTCCGGTCACATCGATCTTCTTGTTCATGCTGTTCAACGCGGTCTTCTGGATCGCCTTCGAGCAGGCGGGCTCGTCGGTCAACCTGTTCACCGACCGGTACACCGACCGAACGGTGGGCGACTTTGTGGTGCCGACGACGTGGTTCCAGTCCGTGAACGCCGGCTTCGTCATTATTCTCTCGCCGCTGTTCGGCTGGCTCTGGACCCAGCTCGGGCGTCGTGGCTGGAGCCCCTCCCAGCCCGCAAAGATCGGCATCGCGCTCCTGCTCGTGGGCTTCGGCTACTTGTTGATGACGATGGCTGGCTTGGTCACCGCGACCGAGGGCGCGAAGGCCAGCATGTGGCTGGTGCTCGGGATGTACTTCGTGCACACCGTGGGCGAGCTGTTCATCTCACCCACCGGTCTCTCGTACGTCACCAAGGTGGCGCCCGCGAAGTTCATGTCGCTGCTGATGGGCATCTGGTTCATCTCCAGCTTCATCGCGAACCTGGGTGGCGGCATCGTCGCCTCCAAGGTGGAGGCGATTGAGAAGGGGGAGATCACGCTGCCGTGGCATTTCGGCGGCCAAGCGGATTTCTTCTTCGTATTCGTGGTCAGCTCGGTTGGAATCGGCGTGCTGGTCCTGATCGCGACGCCGTTCCTGAAGCCGCTGTCCGCCGGTCGCGACGACTGATCGGTCAGGGCCTGCCGGTTCTGGCACCTGACTCACGCGCTTTAGTTCGCCGAGGCCCACCACAGCGCCGCGGCGAGCCCTGAGCAGGCCACGAACAGGAGCATGGCGGCACCCACCAGGGCGATCGGCCATGCCGGGCTTCCAGACCCGGTCGCTGCGGCCGCGGTGGGCCGCGGAGGAGCCAGGGCCTCCGGCTCGGCCCGTTCGGCGGCGACAAGCTCGACGGTGAACGTGTGCGCGCCGAGCACGATGCGGTCGCCCTCCTTGACCTGCTTGTGGTCAGGAACGCGCTGCCCGTTGACGAAAAGGCCGTTCCGACTTCCGGCGTCTTGCACCCACACCGCGCCGTTGTGGAGCAGCACCCGCGCGTGCTGGCGGCTCACGCCTCCGTCGTCGATGTGCACCTCGTTCGCCGGATCGCGCCCGAGCCTCAAGCCAGCCACGGTGACCGGATACCGGTTGCCGGCCAGCGGGCCATCGACACCGACGAGGAGAGGAGTACGATCCAACTTTATCCTGTGCTACGGCCTCATAAGCGTGCCGAAGTTGACGCGGTAGGGCGATGGGGCGACGGCCCTGTTCTTGTGAATTAACCCGGATCAGCGTCGCCGCGGAACTTTCTTCCAGAGCGGATGTCCAGCTCCTCCCACCCGAGCCAGCTCCAAGGTTCCTATGCTCGTTGCCCTCCTCGCCGCTGTGTCCTTTCCGGGCTTGAGGCTCGCGGGGCCGACCGACAGCGACCTCGTCGACCGCTTTACGCACGGTGATCGACGCGCGTTTGACGAGATCGTCCGGCGTTACCAGGACCGGGTCTACACCCTGTGCCGCCGCTGGCTCGACGACGCGCAGGGGGCGGAGGAGACCGCACAAGACGTCTTCATCGCCCTATACCGCTCGCTGCCCGGGTTCCGCGGGGAGAGCCAGCTCTCCACCTGGGTGTTCAAGGTCACGCTGAACCACTGCAAGAACCATCGCCTCTACCGCAACCGGCGTGGCTACCGACGGCACGAGACGATCGACGGGCCGCCTGCTCCGGGCGAACAAGACCTGCCCGGCCGACAGATCGCCGACGAGGTCGCCAGCAGCGACTCCCGCGTGCACCGAAATGAGGCCGAGTCGCTCATCACCGCAGCGCTGGCGCAGCTTGACGAAGAACATCGCCAGATCCTTCTCCTTCGCGACGTGGAGGACCTGCCCTACGAAGAAATTGGCGAGATCCTCGACCTTCCCCGCGGCACCGTAAAGAGCCGCATTCATCGCGCCCGAGCCGAGCTCGCGGCGATTCTCGCCCGGAAGATCGGGCGGGAGGACATATGAGCATGGACACCTTCTTCGCCCGAAACCGTCTGTCCGCCTACCTCGACGGGGACCTTCCGACTGGGGAAGCCCGCGAGGTCGAGGCCGCCATCCAGCGCGACCCTGAGCTCCGCGCCGAGTTTGAGCAGCTCCGGGGAGCTATCGAGTTCCTGCGCTCCAACGGGCCGATGCTCGCCCCCGACGGGTTCGCGAACCGCCTTCACATCCGCCTCGCCGTCGAGCCGCCGCCGAGCCGGCTGCGGGTGGCCCTGCGCCGGGTGCGCTACGACTACATCGGCATCGCTGCCGTAGCCGCCATGGCCTTGATCGTCGTTGGCACGCAGCAGCAGACCGCGAACGAGCCCGCGCCGGACACCGCTCCTACCGTCGCTGCGGCTCAGGCTCCGTCTCCGGTCCCGGACCTGCCCGCGGCAGACGGAAACGCTCAGGCCAATGGGGTTCTCGGTGATGAGGGCGGCTTCGCAGCCGGCGCGGCCCCCAAGAGCGCGCCCAGCCGCAAGCCTACCGCTAGTGCCAGCCGCCAGATGGCGGACAACGGGGTGGACCGCGAGGCGTTCCAGCCTGACTGGGAGCGGGACGGGGAGGCGAAGGAGGGCGCGCTGTCCGACGGGTCCCAGACCCAGAGCGTTCAGGTGGGAACGCTGTATTCTCCTGCACCGTGGCGGTACCGGGTCCACGCGGTCGGTGCGAACCCGTTGAAGGAGCTGATCACGGTGGCGGCGACGCTCGGGGGACGAATCGTGGACGCCAAGGGGCGCCCGCTCGCGGACTACCCGATGGACGAAGGCGACTCGGCCGCGGTGCGGGTGTTTGTGCCGTCCTACAACGTGGAGGAGCTCCAGCGCAGGCTCATGTTGATGGGCACTGTCGATACCATCGCCACCGACCCGGGGGTCCTCTACCAGAACGGGACAGAGGTGCCGGTGTCCATCGAGGTACATAAGTAGCCCTTTCTTGATAGCTCTCCCGGATGGAAGAGCTCCTCGCGCGGATCCCCCAGCTCGTCGCAGCTCGGTACCCGCTGATCTGGGTCCAAAGCGCGGAGGAGGACCGGGTAGAGCGCGGCCTCGCGAAGATCGCCGCGGCGCAGGGAATTCAGCTCTTCCGCTGGAGGAGCAGCACGGGGCTGCAGCGCGGGTTGGCGGCTGACTCGGTTGCCCTGCCGGACACCCTGACGATGGCCGGCGGCGTGGCGTACATCGCGACGGTCACCGGGCCGGCGTTTTTTCTGTTCGAGGACGCGTCGGTCTGGATGGACGACCCGACGATGGTCCGTCGCCTGCGGGACCTCGAGCCCGAGCTGGAGCAGCGAAAGCAGGCAGTGGTCTTCCTGTCCCACACGGCCAACGTGCCGCGTGAGCTGGAGAAGGACATCGCCATCCTCGATGCGCCGCTGCCGGACCGTCGCGAGATCGCCAAGCTGCTCGCCGTCCTGCTCGACCGTCAGGCGATCGCCGTGCCGCCGGAGCGGTTTGACCAGTTCATCACCGCGTCGCTTGGCCTGACGGAGAAGGAGATCAAGCGGGCGTACGCGCGCATGCTGCTTGAGGGGCGGCGGTTCGAGGAGAAGGACGTGGCCGCGTTGCTGGACGAGAAGGCGCGGATGCTGCGCCGCTCGCGATTCCTGGAGTTCATCAAGCCGGACATGAGCATGGCCCAAGTGGGGGGCCTCGAGAACCTCAAGCTGTGGTTGAACGAGCGTACGCCTTCGTTCTCGGACCGCGCCCGGCAGTACGGGCTGCCCGAGCCCAAGGGGCTGTTCCTGCTCGGGGTGCAGGGCTGCGGAAAGTCGCTCTCCGCGAAGGCGGTCGCCGATCTCTGGCACCTGCCGCTCTTGCGTCTGGACGTGGCGACGTTGTTCGCGGGCCGGGCCGAAGAGGGGCTGCGCGACACCATCGCGATCGCGGAGAGCCTGGCCCCTGTGGTGCTGTGGATCGACGAGATCGAGAAGGGCTTTTTGAGCGAGGGGGGGGGCGGCGGACGGGTGTTTGGCTCGTTCCTGACCTGGATGCAGGACAAGCAGAAGCCGGTGTTCGTGGTGGCGACCGCCAACGACGTTCGGGCGCTGCCCCCCGAACTGCTGCGAAAGGGACGTTTTGACGAGATCTTCTTCGTCGACCTGCCCAACGTGCACGAGCGGCTCCAGATCCTCGACATTCACCTGCGACGCAAGAACCGAAACCCCGATGAGTACGACCTGCTGGCGATCGCGGAGGACACCGAGCGGTACTCCGGGGCGGAGCTGGAGCAGTTGGTGGTCGCCGCCCTGTTCAGGGGGTTTTCGGCTGGGCGCGAGATGTCTCAGGGTGACCTCGTGCGGGTGGCGCGCGACACCATCCCGCTGGCGGTGACCATGGACGACCGGCTCAAGGAGCTGCGGGAGTGGGCGCGCCCACGCGCGCGTCCGGCGAGCGTGGACACCCGGCGAATCGCGTTCTTCGCCGACTGGGCGTCGGAGGACGTCCATGAGTGAGGCCGCCTCGTCCGGAGCTGCGGCGGTGGTTCGAGCGGCCGTGGTGGGGGCAGGGTCCTGGGGCACCGCGCTGGCGATGCAGCTGGCGAGAAATGGGCATGACGTGCGGCTGTGGGACCACGACGCCGAGCGCGCGGTCCGCATGCAGGCCGAGCGGCAGAATCGCCGGTACCTGCCCGATCAGCGGTTTGCCCAGAGCTTGCGCGTCACCGGAGACCTCGCGGGCGCCCTCGATGGGGCGTCGCTGGTGGTCTCGGCTGTGCCGAGCCAGGCCGTGCGCAGCGTCGTCGGGATCGTGGGCGCGCACATGCATGCGGGGCAAGTGATCTGCGGGGCCTCCAAGGGCATCGAGGTCGGCACCTTGTTGACGATGGACGAGGTGATGCGGGAGGTGCTCCCGCCGTCGGCCCGGGCCACGCTGTGTGCGCTCGGCGGGCCCTCCTTCGCGAAGGAGGTCGCGATGGGCCTGCCCACGGCGGTGGTCGTGGCGGGGGAGAGCGAGGCGGCGTGCCACCACGTCGGAGACGCTTTTCACGGCGGCTTTTTCCGCGTCTACCACACCGATGATGTCGTGGGCGTCGAGATCGGCGCTGCCTTGAAGAACGTTCTGGCGATCGCCTGCGGCGTGAGTGACGGTGCCGGGCTCGGCACCAACGCGCGCGCGGCGCTGATCACCCGCGGGCTCGCCGAGATGACCCGTCTCGCGGTGGCGCGCGGGGCCCAGCCGCTCACCATGATGGGCCTGGCCGGGCTCGGCGATCTGGTGCTGACGTGCACCGGCGACCTCTCGCGGAACCGCCGCGTCGGGCTCGGGCTCGGGCAGGGCAAGACGCTGCCGGCGATCCTCGAAGAGCTGGGTCAGGTCGCGGAGGGCGTCACCACCGCGCGATCCGCATGGAACCTGGCCCAGAAGACGGGCGTCGATGTGCCGATCATGGAGCAGGTCTACCGCATGCTCTACGAGGACAAGCCGGTGTTCGAAGCGCTGCGCGACCTCTCCGGGCGTCCCCGGGTCGCCGAGCGGTAGACCTGGTGGGAGGAGCCGCGCTTGTGACACTGGCTGGAGCGGGGTGATAGGAAGGAGGATGTCCCGGATCCTCTCCCTACTGGGCGCGATGGAGAAGATCCACGCCTCGGACCTGTTCCTCGCCGAGGGTAAGCTCCCGGCCTCGCGTATCCACGGCGTCGTGCAGGTGATGTCTGGAGCGGAGAGGAGCCCGGGCGATCCCCCGGATCCGTTGACGCGCGACGATATGGAGGCGCTCCTCGTGCGGGTGCTGACGCCGTCGCAGCGTACGAAGTTCGACGCGGCCGGCGATATGGACGTCGGCTTCTCGCTGTCGCCCGAGCCGGGAGCATCATCGGAGGCCCGGCGGTTTCGCCTCGCGCTCCTCCGTCAGCAGGGACAGTTGGCGTGCGTCGCCCGCGCCGTCCCCTCGGGCTCGTTGGACCTGGCCGACCTCGGCCTCCCGCCAGAGCTTCGCCGCTTCGCCGATCAGCCTCGGGGGCTCGTGCTGGTCACCGGGGCCACCGGCTCCGGCAAGTCCACCACGCTCGCCTCGCTGATCCACCACATCAACCAGACGCGGCCAGCCCACATCGTGACCCTCGAAGACCCCATCGAGTTTGTCCATGGCGACCTGCGGTCTCGGGTGACCCAACGCGAGATCGGCAGCGACAGTGAGAGCTTCCGCGAGGGGCTGCGCCACGCGGTCCGACAGAGCCCGGACGTCTTGCTGATCGGTGAGATGCGCGACGTCGACACCATGACAGTAGCCCTCTCTGCTGCGCTGACCGGTCATCTGGTTCTGGCCAGCCTCCACACGATCGACTCGACGCAGACCCTGCAGCGCATCCTCTCGTACTTCCCCGAGCACCTGCGCGCTCAGGCGGCGATGGACCTGTCGCTCTCGCTCGTCGGCATCATCAGCCAGCGGCTCCTGCCCGCTTCGGGCGAGGGCAAGGCCCGGGTCGCCGCTGTCGAGGTGCTGACGAACACCCCGGCGGTCGCGCGCTTGCTGCGGGAGCAGCGCATCGACGAGCTCGCTGATCTTTTGCGGTCGAGCTCTGGCGACGGCATGGTCTCGTTCAACGACGCGTTTCTCAGCCTGTACCGTGCGGGGCGGATCACCTACGACGTTGGCCTGGCCTATGCTTCGAACCCCGACGAGTTCGCGCTGCAGGCCCGGGGCATGTCCACGGGTGTCTTGAGCCTTCGCCGCGCCGATTCGAAGAGCTCCGGCCTCGACCTGCGGGCCTTGCTCAAGGAGGCTGATGATCGCGGTGCGAGCGACCTCCACCTGACCAGCGGGCGCTGTCCGCTCATCCGGCTGTCCGGCCGGCTTCAACCGCTGGTGGAGGAGGTCCTGTCCGAGGGCGACATGCGCATGCTCCTCAACTCGGTCATGACCACTCGGCAGCGGGCGATTTTCGAGCTCGAGCACGAGGTGGACTTCGCGCTGGCGCTCGACGACGGCGGCAGCCCCGGCGGCCCCGCCGGGGGACGGCGATTTCGGGTCAACGCATACTTTCAGAAGGGGCGGATGGCTGCCGCCATGCGGGCGATCCCGACCGAGATTCCCGGCCCTAAGGAGCTCGGGCTCCCGGACATCCTCCTCGCGCTCGGCGAGCGGCCGCAAGGCCTGTTGATGGTGGTGGGCCCGACCGGATCGGGCAAGTCCACCACGCTCGCGTGCCTCGTCAACCGGATCAACGAGACGCGCGCGTGCCGCATCATCACCGTCGAGGACCCGGTCGAGTATTCGCACCGGTCCAAGGTGGCGACCGTCGACCAGCGCGAGGTCAGCGCCGACACCCGCAGCTTCTCCGCGGCCATGAAGTACATCCTGCGGCAGGATCCCGACGTCATCCTGATCGGCGAGATGCGCGATGCCGAGACCATCAGCGCTGCGCTCACCGCCGCAGAGACCGGCCACCTCGTGCTCGCTACGCTCCACTCGAATGACGCTGGGCAGGCCATGGACCGCATCATCGACACGTTTCCCGGCCCGCAGCAGGGCCAAGCCCGAGCCCAGCTCTCCGCCTGCCTGCTCGGGGTTGTCTCCCAGCGGCTGATGCAACGCAAGACCGGCGGCGGCCGTGTCGGGGTGTTCGAGGTGCTTGTGGGGACGCCCGCGATCCGCGCGCTCATCCGCGACAACAAGCTGCACCAGATCCCGACGATCATGGAGACCGCCCGCCGGGACGGGATGATTACCATGGACACCGCGCTCAAGGAGGCGGTGAGGGATGGCCGAGTCGCTTACGATGAAGCGCTCCGCTACGTGCTGAACCCCAAGATCCTGCCCTCTCCGGTTTAGCCCATGCGGCGCTCCGTAGTGGACATCAAGCGCCTGCACGACTCGGCTGGACGAGCGGCTGGAGGAGCCGCTGGGTCAAGCCGCCCTTGTCCCAGAGATGTTCCTATGGGAGACGCCGCTGGGCCTCAAGACCTTCCGCAACACACCGGAGCAGGCGGCGACCACCGCTGTGTTGGCAAAGAATCAGGGGCTCTACAACGGTTTTCTGGTCGCTGGGCTCGTCTGGGGTCTGGTGCTCGCTTCGCAGGGAGCGGAAGAGGCTCGGGCGGTCGAGACGTTCTTCCTCGTGTGTGTGGTGGTCGCGGGCGTGTACGGCGCGGCCACTGCCTCTCGCAGCATCTTCTTCGTTCATGCCTTGCCGGCGCTGCTCGCGCTCGGAGCGGTCTGGCTGGCGTGAGCGACGGTGTGTGGGTCGCCCTGGCAGCGGGCCCCGCAGCGTTTAGCGGGGGATGCGCGGCGGCGTCCGTGGACCGAAGTAGATGGCCGCCACCCTGCTGATGTAGTACCGCGCGAACCGTACGATGGCCCCGAGGCCGAGCGGGCCGCCTTCGCCGCGGAAGGAGAGGCCTTGCGCGGCGACCGCCGCCGGACCCATCCTCAAGATGCCGCGGAACGCCGGGTCGCCGACGGGGGCCTCGCCGCGGAACACGTCGACGAACAGCGTGGTCGTGTCCGCGAGCACGGTCGGAAACCAGCATCGGCGATTGACCTCTTTTACGCCGCGCAGGCACCAGACCTCGCCCGCCCGCGTCTGCAACAGGAGCCGGTAGCGCATCTCCACACAGCGGGGGCCAGCGTCCACGAACAGGTCGAGCTGTCCGTCGACGACCCGCAATGGGTCGGCGTCCACGACGGGGAGCACCACGCAGCCAAACGCCGGGGAGCGGCGGTCTGGGTCGAGGACCATCGCGCCCACGTCGCTGACGACGGTGAGGATGAAGTACCCACCGACCTCACTGGCTCTGCCGCACGCCTCCGCCACGGCGTACGCCTGCCCGGAGAACGGCGCGAACCAGCCGGTCATCGTCTCGGTGAACAGCGTCCGGTGGCGCCCCGGTGGCCCTCCCACTACCGTGCCTACTTGGCCGCGCCCTTCACGTCGATCGTGAACTTCATTTCGTTCTTGTTCTTCAGTTGGCCGAACAGCGCGCTGAACGGGGTGATCCCGAAGTCGGTCTGGCCGAGGGCGAGGGTGCCCTTCGCCCCAAAGCTCTTGCCGTCGGCGGTGATCGCCATGGTCACGGAGACGGCCTTTGAGACGCCGTGTAGGCTCATGTTGCCCTTCACCACGGTGCTGGTGCCGCTCGCCGCGCAGCTGGTGGACGTGAACGTCAGGTTGGGGAACGAGCCGGCGTTGAGCTGGTCGCTGCCGAGCATGTGCTCCTTGACCTCGGCGCGATCGCCCGAATCGAGCACGGTGTCGTACCCGACCTTCTTGCGCAGTGAGTCTTCGTCGTTTACCAGCCCCGACGTGGGGACGCTGATCGTCACTTTGCAGGCTGCGATGTTCGCGGTGTCCCACGTGACCTTGCCGTTCCAGCCGGTCGCTGCGATGACGTGGTCGTGCGAAAGACCGGCGGCGAGCGTGTCCGGATCCTTGTAGACCTGCACGTAGATCTGGCTCTTCGAGGGGTCGAGCACGTAGTCCGCTACGGTGACGACGGGGGCAGCCGCCGGCTCGGCGGCTGGAGGCGCCGTCGCGACGGGGGTGGCCGCCACGGCGGCGGTCGCTCCAACGATCAGGAGCGGCGCGATCCAGAAATGCGCGCGTAGAGGGGACAGCAGGGAAGAACGAAGGTGGGACATCAAGTACTCCTGTTGGGCATGATAACGCACAACCCAGTGAAGATGGTCCTTGGCCCGTTCCGATTGTTCGCCCCGCTCGGGCGTGGCGGCTTCGGAGAGGTGTACGAAGGCGTGCACGAAGGGCAGGGGGTGCCGGTGGCGATCAAGCTCCTGCGCGGGAGCTCGACCGACGAGGTGCGGGCGCTCGCGGCGCTGGATCACCCCAACCTGTTGATGATCTTCGATCATGGCCTCGTTCCGGGGGAGGAGCGGTCGTGGATCGCGACGGAGCTTTGTTCGGGCGGTTCGCTCGGAAAGGTGGGGCCGCGGAACTGGAATCAGCTTCGGCGAGTGGTAGGCGACATCCTCGCCGGCCTTGCGTACGCCCACGCCCGGGGTTTCCTCCACCGCGATCTGACTCCGGAGAACGTGCTCATCTCCTCCATCGGGGATGTGCGTCCCGGGCTCAAGCTCGGGGACTTCGGGCTCTCGATCCCGGCCGAGTTTGGCAATGGGCGCATCGCCGGCACACCCGCCTACATGGCGCCTGAGCAGTTCTTGGGCGACTTCGCGGCCCACGGACCTTGGACCGACCTGTATGCCTTCGGCTGCCTTGTGTGGCGGCTCTGTACGGGTGAGCCGCCGTTTGGGAGCAAGCGCCCGCCCGAGGTGCTGGGTGCAGCGCACTGCGAACTCGATCTGCCGGCGTTCCAACCACTATTTCCGGTTCCACACGGGCTGGAGGTGCTGCTGCGCGGGCTGCTCGAGAAGGCCCCCGAGGATCGGGTCCGATCCGCCGCGGAGATCTTGTCGGCGATTGATGCCGTCGATGGTGAGCCGGCCCGCGGAGTTCCGAGCGATTGGCGCGCGGGGACGCTGCGCCGCCAGCCGATGCGCCTCATCGGCGCAGGGCTCGGGCTGCACGTGTGGCGGCCCGTCCCGGTGATCGGCCGAGACGTCGAGCGCGACCGGCTGTGGGCGGGGCTCCTCGACGTCCGGTCCACCGGTGGGACCCGGGTCGTCCAGATCTCCGGCCTCCCGGGGATTGGGAAGGGCGCGCTGGCTGAATGGGTGTGCGAGCGGGCGCTGGAGACCGGCGCGGCGCGCGTCACGACCATGCAGGCCCCACGGTTCAACCCGGTCGAGGCCTTGGCGGTCGCGCTCTCGCAGGTGCATCCTACGCCGCCAGCGGAGCGGGTCTTGGCGCTGGCGGTCTCTGCCGCCGCCCCGTCCGGCGGTGATGGGCCTTGGACCGTGTCCCAGCCGGGGCGCCGGTTGGGCGATCTCCGCCGCATGCTGGCGCGGGTTCGCGGCTGGGGTCCGCTGATCCTCCACGTGAACGAGCCAGGCAGCGCCTGCCTCGGGGCCCTCGCTGCGCTGGTATCGGCCGGCGAGGGCACCGGTGGCTTGCTGCTGGTCATCACCGCTCGGAGCCCCGTGGCGTGGGCCCCGCCTGCGTGCCAGCCTGCTTTGGAGACCATCCCTCTCGGCCCGCTCGGGCCCGCTCACCAGGTTCAGCTGGTGGAGGGGGCGCTCGGGCTGACCGGCACCCTCGCGCTGCAGGTTCGGGAGCAGGCCGCGGGAAATCCGGGGTTCGCCGTCGCGCGGGTAGGCGACATGCTGCTGGACGGTGTGTTGGCGGCCACGGACGCGGGACTCGTGCTCAACGCTGGCGTGGGGGAGGCGGCGAGCGGTCAGACCGTCCCTCCGGTGGGCTCCGGGTCGGCTGCGCGGCGGGGGGGGCAGCCGGCCCCCTCGCCCGGGACGTGCGTCTTCGAGGGGGAGCGCGCGCGCGCGGCGGACCTGCGGGCGCTCGGGGAGCACGCCGAGGCGGCGCTCGCGCTGCACGCGCTCGCCCAGCTGGCCTTCATCGCGGACTACTGGACCGTCGCCGAGGTGATTCGGGACAGGGACGAGAGCCTCGCCGCGAGTGGCCGGCCGGCGTCCGACCCGCTGTGGGGCGAGGGTTGGATGTGGGCGGCCCGGGCATCGGCGGCGGCCGACCAGCCGCGCGACGCGGCGCAGGCCGCGGATCGGCTGATCGACGCCGCGCGTATCCACGGCTGGGTGGCGCTGCTCCCCCCCGCGTTCCTGCTCCGGGCGGAGCTGCTCGGCCTCGGGGGGGACCCGGTCGCAGGGCAGCAGCGCGCACGCGAGGCGTATGCGCTCTGCGCACAGCGCGGGGACGACCACGGGCTCGCCCGCAGCGCTGGTGTGCTGGGGCGACTCGCCTTGCACCTCGGCGCACTGGGGGAGGCGGCGAGGTGGTTCCAACAAGCCCAGGCCCTCTACACGCGGCTCGGGAACCCGTCCGGGGCGGCGAGGTGCCTGCTTCAACGGGCCGAGGTCGCGCGTGCTGCCGCGAACCCTGTTTTGGCGGCTGAGCTCCTCACCCAGTCGCGGGGCGCTTGGCAGCACGCTCCGGAGCCGCTCGGCGAGGCGGTGATCTTGCTGCTGGTGGCTGGCCTGGAGCGGGACGCCGGAGGCGACGGCGTCGAGGCCGCCCGTACTGCCCTCGAGCTGGCGGAGGATGAAGGCGCCCGGGCCGTCGCTGCGCGGGCCAGGGTGGCCGTAGGGCTGGGCCTTGCGGCGCGTCAGCCGGCCGAGGCCTTGCCCTGGTTGTTCAGGGGGCTGCGGGAGGCGGATGCCGTGGGGGACGCCCTCTGGGCGGCGGTTGCCGCTGTCGGGATGCTCTCGGTCCGAGCCGACCTGAACGACCCGAGCGTGGACCTCAGCGGGGAGATCGGTCGCGTCCGGCAGGCCATCGTCTCAGGGGGCGGCCACCACCCGGATCTAGTGGCTGGGTTGCTGCTCGCGGGGACGCGCGCCTGCGGAGATTGGCGCCATGCGGTGCGCTGCCTCGCGATGGAGCAGCGGTCCTTGGTCCAAAAATGAAACCGCCCGAACGGGCGTTCGGGCGGTTCAATCGGGGAAGGGTGACCGGGCCTCTCCTCACGCAAGACGAATAGGGGGGACGCATCAAGCTCTAAAAAAGACGTCCCGGTCGCTGACCGTTGTAGCTCAGCTCTCGTCGGCCGTCAAGGGAGCATCGCCACAGGTGGGCGTCGCGTTCTCCTCGAGCTTCCGGTCCTCGAGCGTCGGGCTGTAGCCCCAGATGTCCTTGGCGATGTGGTCGATGGTGAAGTCACCCTGAACCAGAACCTTGGACGCGGCGGACGCGCTCTCCAGGTACACGTGGAAGTGACCCTTGAGTGGCTTCTCTTGCTTGCCCGGCTCGCGACCACCGAGGTCGCTCGGTGAGTCGTCGAAGTGCACCCACGACGGGTCGACCCCGATCCAGCCGCCAAAGCCGTCGGACGGGTCGTCCTCGACCTGATTTTCGGGACGCCACGTGTTGTCCTCGATCTTGAGGTCCAGCGGGAACTCCTCGGCGGTCACCTTGCCCATCCGCTCAAGATCGTTGGGGTTGTCGGCTGAGTAGGCCAGGCTCGACGTCACGTTCTCGAGGAACTTGGGGTAGGTGTTCGCGTTGCCCCAGTGCCCGTTGTAGTAGCCGTAGCTGGTGTTGTCGCCGGGGTTCGACTGATTGATGTACAGGGGCGGGTTGTACCCGTTGCCCCCGCAGTCATAGTTGTCGTAGTCGCAGTCGTTCGTATCGTCGGTGTCGGAGATCGGGTCCAGGTAGTCGATCTGGTGGCCGTACAGGTCCTCGTCAGCCATGCGGCCGAAGGTGTAGCCGGCCATCCAGGTGTCCGGGAAGTACCACGCCGTGTCGGTATTGCTGGGGTTGAGCTGGTAGCCGTAGGCGTTCAGGTGGAAGAGCGAGCCGCCGTCTTCGTTCACGGACCACTCGGTCAGCCAATCGCCGTCCACCGGGACATCTTCTGCTCCGCCGCCCTCTTTGTCCACGCACTCGGTGGGCTGGAAGTGGGGGTCAACGACCCAGCCGAACCGGAAGTCACCAACATTACTCAAGTTATTGTGCACCGTCAGCTGGAGATCACCCTCGGTGGTGATGACCGCTTCGATGCGCCAGGGATCGAGCTTCTCGGAGCGGACGTAGTAAGAGTACTGGGTGAGCCACGGGAAGTAGCTGCGCTGGAAGGGTACGAAGTCGCCGTCGTCGGTGATGTTGCCGTGCGCGTCGCAGGTGCGGAGTGAGCCGGTGCCGCACTCTGCGGCGTAGTCGGTGCCGGCGAGGCGGTCGGTCACCAGATCGGTGCAGTCGTCGCTCGCTTCACTGTACATCGGCCGGCAGTCGATGCTCTCGAACTTGTACTTGTCGAGCGTGGACTGTTGGCTGAAGTCCACCAGCTTTGAGCGGAGCCGGTACAGGTTCTCCGAGCTGTTGACAGCGAAGTAGGACGCGTACGACCCACCGGTGATCTCACCGTCCATCGGCGAGCAGCCGGACAACGGCACGACGCCGAGCAGGAGCCCTGCGGTCGCGAGACGGGGGAGTAGCGGGGCGGAGAGCAGCTCGGTACGGCGCATCAAAAACCTCGAACGGTGCCTTATAGACCGCCCGCACCGGGATGGTCAAGCGTCAGGCGTGTAGAAATGCAGCAGCCCGCTTTCAGTTGGGCGAGACGCTCGCCGCGACGCCATCCTTGTGGTCGGCGTACTTCCACGTGAATCCGAGCTGTTTCTCGAGCGCATCGGTGCGGAGGCGAAGCGATGACGTGTAGATTCGCAGGTTGTCTTCGGTGAAGCGCGGCTTCCGACCGAACAGCGTGGCGAGCCGTTCGTTTTCCTTCGCGGCGCGGAATTGGAAGACGCTCGGCACCCATGTGGACCAAAAGCGCATCGGCGTGCCGCCGCCCTGCTTGTGGACTTCGGCGTAGAACTCACGAAGGAGCGGCGTGCTCTTTCCCGCGATGTGCACCACGGCGGAGGAGGCTTCGGAGCCTCCGGTCGAGAACCCCCGCTCGGCGATGCGGATCAGCGCGGCGACGCAGTCGTCGACGTGCACGAGCGGGATGAGGTTCTTTCCTTCGCCCGGGAGCCACCCACGGCCAGCCTTTAGCCGGTCGTCGCCCGTGAACCGGATCCCGCGGCCGTACACCGCGGCGATCCGCGCGATCACCAGCGGCACACCCGCGGCGGTCAGCGCCTGCTCGGCGGCCAGCTTGGATTTTCCATACGCGGTCTGCGCGTTCGTCGGGAAGTCCTCCGGCACCCACAGCCCGCTGCGGTCCCCGTAGACGGTCGCCGAGCTCGCGAAGACCACGTTCGGCTTCGGTCCCACTGGCCCAGCGCGCTGCGCTCGCAGCACGTCCGCGAGCAGCTCGGTCGCCTGCCGGTTGATCACGTCCGCGGTCTCCCGCCCAGCGCCGCGTGCCCCACCGGCGAGGTGGATGACGGCGTCGACGCCGCTGATCCCGCGCTCCAGCGCCGCGCGATCGGCCATGGAGCCCGCGATGATCTCAGCGCCCGCCGAGCGGACCGCTTCTTCTTTCTCGGCGCTGCGCACCAGCGCCCGGACAGTGTGCCCCTGCCCGACCAGCTCCCTCACGAGGGGGAGTCCGATCTGGCCCGAAGCTCCGGTGACGAACGCTCGCATGACTCGCACTCCGTGCAAGCGGCACGGCTAACCGGACTAGTCGTCCTCGTCGCCCGGCAGGAAGGGTTCCATGCGGAGCCGGCCGCCGCTCGCGACGGCAGCGCGGACATCCACCAGCGACACCTTTCGAGTCGGAAAGAGCGCCTTGCGGATCCGTGCGCCGAGCAGCGTCACGCCATCGAGGTTCGCGTAGTCGAGATCCGCCTCCTCGAGGTTGGCGCCGTCCAGGCATGCGTCCCGCAGGTTCGCTCCGAAGAAGCTCGCCCCGGTCAGGTCAGCGTCTTTGAAGCTGCACCGCATCAGGTTCGCCTCCGCGAATTTGGCCTGGGCCAGATTCAGGCCGTCGAACACCAGCCCCGAGACATCGGAGCCTCGCAGGTCAGCGTCGCGAAAGCTGTCTCCGCGGCGGATCATCTCGGTGGCCTGCTTGCGGCTCAACGCGGCATCGCCGAACTCCTCGGGGTCCGTGGGCTGGGAGGACGAGGTCGACTTCTTGCGGCGCATTTGGTTCCCGAGATTACCGGGCGCTGCCTATCAACAAACGCGCTGGTGCGGCGGCGCTGCCTACCGCGCCAACGTGTCTCTGATCTCCTTCGCGGGGCTACGGCCGGCGTCGTACCTGAACCTGCTGCCCCCGATGCTGATCCGGTCGCCGTGCTTCAATGCGCGATGCTCGACCGGCTGCTTGTTGACCGTCACCGCGGCCCTCCAGCTCGCGATGGCGTGCACCGAGTGCTGCTGGCCATCCCAGATGATGTTCGCGACGACGCCCCACGTGAGCCAGCCCGCTACCCAGACTTGACCGCCGCGACCGAAGGTGAGCCCCTTCTCCTCCGGGTGCCAGAACTTGCCGACGTCCGGCTCCCGGATGAGGCGCGCCGAGTCCACCAACTGGTGGAGCTTTTGCAGCTTTTCGAGCTGGGCGAGGGTCATGACGAACGTAGACTCCTCGAGAATCTCGTCGGTCATCAGCCCCGGCTCGTAGCGCGGCATGTACGCGACACATCGACCCCGGTAGAACTTGTTCGCGGGCACCTCGGTCAGGTAGATCAGGGTGAAGTTGCCAAGCTGGACCTCGTCACCGCTCCGCAGCACGGTCTGTCCGGTTTTTTTCCCATTCACCAGAAAGCCGTTCTGGCTGTCAAGATCCTCGATCGTGACGTTCTGGCTCCCGATCACGATGCGCGCGTGCTCCCGGCTGACGGAGACGTTCTGCAGTATGAGGTGGCAGTTTTCCCCTCGACCGATGCGCGTTTCGCTCGATTTTAGTGGAAAGACATGGGTTTTCTGTTGGTTGAGCTTGATGAGTAGCTTGGACATCAGCGTGCCAATTCCCGGTGAATTTGAGCCACTAATCCGGGACCTTCGTAGATGAGGGATGTGTAGAGTTGGGTTGCGGCGCAGCCCATGGCGAGGAGCTCGCGCACGTCGTTCGCGGTGCGGATTCCGCCCACACCGATCACCGGGACTCGGCCGGATGAAGCGTCAAGTACCACGCGGATCTTTTGGCGGGCGAGCGGCGCGAGCGGGGCGCCCGACAGCCCGCCATACTGCTCGGCCCGCCCGGTCTCCCCTGGCCTGGAGAGCGTTGTATTGGTGGCGATGATGCCCGCGCAGCCTGCGTCGATGGCCACGTTCACCGCCTCGGCCAGCGGCCCATCCTCCAGATCGGGCGCCAGCTTCAGGAACACCGGCGTCCGCCCTGCCTCGGGGACCACGGCGGCGAGCAGGCGCTGCAGCGGCTCCTTCTCCTGAAGCTCTCGCAGCCCTGTGGTGTTCGGACTGGAGACGTTCACCACGAAGTAGTCGGCGCGGTCGCGCAGAGCGCGCAGGCTGTTGATGTAGTCGCCTACCGCCTCGCTGTTCTCTACGAGCTTGGACTTTCCGAGGTTGGCCCCGACCGGAACGGACGGCCAATGCCCTCCTTCCCGCAGTCGCCGCAGGTTGGCCGCGAGGGCCACTGCACCGTCATTGTTGAAGCCCATCCGGTTGATGAGCGCGTGCTGCTCCTTCAATCGGAACAGGCGCGGGCGAGGGTTACCCTTCTGCGCGAGCCCGGTGACCGTTCCGACCTCGATCGCGCCGAACCCCAGCGCCTCCCAGGTCCGGATTCCGACTCCGTTCTTGTCCAGCCCCGCCGCCAGACCCACAGGGCCGGCGAACGTCAGCGGCCCGACCTTACACGCGAGCGACGGGTGGGGCCGAAGCCGGGCGAGGGTCGCCATCACGCGGGCCAGCGGCAGCACCCCGAATACAAGCTCGTGTGCCTCTTCTGGGTCGAGGCGGAAGAGGAGGGGGCGGATCGCGCGGTAGAGGAGGTGCAGCACGTTCAAGGGTCAGGCGTAGCGGCGGGAGGGGGCGGGCCGTGGGAGAGCGCCTGTGGGTGGCGACCCTGGAGGCGCCACGCTGTCGCGAACCCGAGCGGGACCAGCACGAACCCAGCGACGGTCACGGCAGACTCCCCGAGCAGGACCAGCAGCCCCAGCGACCGGATCCCCTGCGACCCGGCGAGTGAGAGGGCCGCGAAGGCGACCACCGTGGTGGATGTCCCGAGCGCGCTCGCCCAGCCGGTGGTGGTCAACGCGCGGAGGATCCCGCCCGGCCCCTCCTGCTTGAGACGGTGGATCAGGTGGATCATCACGTCGATGCCGATCCCGAGCGTGATCGGGATGCCGACGCCGCTGACGATGGAGATCTTGATGTTCGACATGACCAGCAGCGCCCCCCACCAGGCCATGCCCGCGAGCAGCACCGCCACGGCCGCGAACGTCGCTTTTATTTCGCGAAGATCCGCCGCTGTGAACGCCATCACCAGCAGCATAGCGATGGCGGCCACGATCGGCGCATCTCGGTTCAACAGGCGGAACAGCGTGCCGAGCGTGAGGTACTCGCCGGCGACGTCCTCGCCCGCGAATTCCCTCTCGACCCAGGCGGTCAGCGCGGCGGCCTCGCGCATGTCCCACATGTTCCCGCTCGGGACCAGCATCAGGCGGTGGCGCCCGTTTTGACCGCCAAGCGCGGCCTGGAGGGGGATCGGCAGGTCGGACGGTGTCAGCATCGTCACGCCGAGATCGCGCAGCTTCTGCAGGTTTTTCGCCACGGGCGGGGGCAGGAACCGCGCGCTCGGGTCGTTCGCGAGCTCGGCGATCTCAAGCAGGATCGCGACGCGATCGGCCTGGTCACTGGGGATGACCGTGCGCACTGACAGCACCTTGCTGATGAGCGGGAGCCGATTGTCCTTCAGACGGGCGGTGAGCTTCTCGTGCTCGGCCGTCATCGCGGCCTCGGTGTCGTAGCTGACGACGAGCGGGGCGTAGCTGTCGCGGGCGAGGGCGCGCTGCTTCTCCGTCAGCTCCTCGTACGAGAGCCCGCTTCGGCGCAGCGCCGAGAGGTCGTACTCGATGCCGATCCGTGGAGCGAGCAGGGCGCAGACCAGGGTCAGCGAGGCGATCACCATGAGCGCGACCGGGGCCAGCCGGTACGTCGAGGGCCGGCGGCCCTTCACATGCCAGCGGCGGACGCGGGCGACGACCGGGCCGCGCTTCTCGACCAGCGTGATCAGCACCGGCATCAACACGATCTCGGAGAGGAGGCAGAGCACGAGGCCGAGGGAGAGGAGCCAGCCGAGCTGGCGGAAGCCCGCGAAGTGCGCCGCCAGCAGGGCGGCAAACCCCGCGGCAGAGGTCAACGAGGCAGAGGTGCATGCCCCGGCACACGCGTCCCAGGCCTTGACGACAGCCTCCTCGAGGTCCAGACCGCTCTCACGCATCTCACGGTAGCGGGCGTACAGGTGGACGCCGAATTCCACGCCGAGGCCGACGAGCACAGCGTTCACGAAGGACGTAAAGGTATTGAGGGCGCCGACCGTCGCGCCTGCGACCCCGAGCGTCCAGATGTTGGACACGATCAGCGGCGCGAAGATCAGGACCACCGCCTTTGGCGAGCGGAACGCCCCGGCGATGATCATCAGCACCATCACGACGCTGGCGGACGTGATCCACCAGATGTCGTGGGCGATCCCCTCGTAGTCTTCGACGTTGTGGCGGTAGGCGCCGCCCAGCCACTCGATCGTCACGCCGTGGGCCGGCGCGTCGGCATCCAGGAGCGCCGCGTCGATGGTGTGCATGAAGGTACGGGCGGCGGGCAGGTCGTGGGCCGAGATGGTGGGGCGGACGACGAGCCGCGCCGTGCCCTCGGCGGAGGACAGCCGTACCGTATCTCCGGCGTTCTGCAGCTTCGCGGTGATCGGGCCGAGGTCAAGCACCCGCGCGGCGATGAACGGGTTCACCATCGCGGGGCCCAGCGACAGCGCTGCTCGAAGCCGATCGCGCATCGTCACGAGGTCTTCCACCGGCAGTTGGAGCAAGCCGATGCGCCAGGTCACCTCTGGGTCGACCTTCCAAAGCACCCAGCTCACGTTCGGGAGCTTCTCGATGCGGGCCTGCAAATCGTCCATGAACGCGTTCAGGGCGACCGGATCGTCCGCGTCCGCCGCGATGGTGAGGAAGTTGACGCCGCCCTCTTCTTCGTCGAGGCGCTTCAGGGCCTGAGTGGACGGTTCGTCTTGCGGCATCAGCGCGAGGATGTCGCTGTCGAGGCGTAGCTGCGTGCACCCCAGCGCCGCGAGCACGGTCAGCGCCGCGGCGATCGAGACGGTGATCGCGCGGTGGTGCATGACCCAGCGGGCGAGGCGGCCGTAGAAGCCGGAGGGGATGGCGGTCATTGCGGGGGGGATATCTCGGCGAAAGAAGCGTTACGGCCAAAATAAACGAAGGCGACCCGTCTCCGGGTCGCCTTCGAGAGGTGGTGCGCGAAGCGGGACTTGAACCCGCACGGGAGTTACCCCACTAGCACCTCAAACTAGCGCGTCTACCATTCCGCCACCCGCGCAGCGCTGCCCGATTAACCGGTGGTGCGTCGGCGTCAAGGCGGTGGGTGCTTTGTGCGAGGATCGGCCTTGCAGCGTCATGGGCGAGGAGGGCCGTTGTGACTCAGGGGGCGCTCGACCTCGCAAGGCGGAAGCCCGTGGTGTTGACGGCGTCCCTCTCCGGGAGTTCGTACCTCCGGCAGGAGAGGGCGGCCCTGTTGGACGCTTGGACGGACTAAACGCCACCGCGAACCGTCCGGTAGGAGCCCTCAAATCCCTCGCCGGAGCCAGTGCCGGCTGGGTCCAGGTTGCTGCTCCCATCGGCATAGCCACTGTGTGCGGAGTCCCACCAGTCGTTCGTCCACTCCCACACGTTGCCGCTCAGGTCGTAGGGCCCCCAAGCGCTCGGCGCCAAGGCGCCGACCTCATTCCCGTGGGTGCCAACGGAGTAGGCGTTCTCGTAGGGCCACGCCACTTCCATTGTCGCTCGCGGTCGTCGAGGTCGTCCAGGTCGTGCAGGGGTAGTCCGGCATGCTGGTGTAGTCCCAGCCGGCGTTTGTTCTGGACGACTCCCACTGCCCACGTGTCACCTCCTTCGCGCCGATCCAGAAGTCGTGGGGCGCACGCCTGAAAAATGATCCCGGGCGTCCTGTCGCCGATCCCCGCCCCTGATCGCCGGCCGAACATCCCACTAAATCCGCATCCATCATACGTTATTCGAAACTTCGCTTTTCCGGGTTGGTCGCAGGTCGATCGGTCGCAGGTCGATCGTCGTCTCAGGGCGAGTGGCGTACCGGGCGATGCGAACCGCCCAGGATTGGCGAGTTGTGGCGAGGGCGGGTCGCTCCTTGGCCATCAGGGGGTGTCGTGGGGAGCGCTCGGGCGTCAGGATGTGTGCGTGGACATGCAGTGCGGGGCTCACACCGTTGACGGCGAACGC
>SHYV01000011.1 GCA_009692605.1 Myxococcales bacterium | reverse complement strand
CTGAGGAGCCGCCGATCCCTCTCGCCGATCCCTCTTCTCCGACGACGATCCCCGAGGTGCCTCCCCCGCCTCCGGTGCCTCAGGACCCGCCCGTGCTGGTCCTCCCGCCCCCGCCCCCGCCCCCGCCCCCGCCCCCGCCCCCGCCCCCGCCGAACTACCCGCCCGCCACCTGAGTGTTGGCTGGTCGAGGCTGCGACGCGCCCACAGGGCTGTTGGTCACGAGCCGGCGCGACGGCTGGCTTGCGCGCTACGATCGTGATCTGGGGATGATCGGCGGCGTCCTGCTGATCTCGCTTGGGCTCGGGACGGTGGCGAATGCCCGGCACGGATGGTTCGCAGCGGTGATCTGGGTCGACTTCTGGCTCATCGCCTATCCGCACGTCGGCTCGATGTGGACGCGGATCGTGTACGACCGGGAGAGCGCCCGCCGGCACGTGGTCCTGTGGGCCGCGCTGCCGCCGCTGGTGCTCATGGCCACGGCCAGCCTCGCGCATTTTGGGGGCGCGCTCGTGCTCAACACCCTCTACTGGCATTGGCAGACCTTTCACTACACACGGCAAAGTTATGGAATCGCACGCGCCTACCGATGGGCCGGCGTCGGCGCTGGGCCCTCAGACCGGCCCGCAGGCCCGCCCTCCGGCCGGCTCACCGATGCCGTGGTGTTCGCGTTCCCCATCTGGGGCTGGCTGCACCGAAGCGCGCAGGGGAGCACCAACTTTTTCGGGGGTCCGCTCTGGTTACCGACGGTGCCCGACGCGCTGGCGAATGGCGCGGGCGGTCTGGCCATTGGGCTGCTCGTGGCCTGGTGCTGGAGCGCGCGCCGACTGAGCGCGCGCGAAGTGGCGTTCGTGGTCTCCCACGTGCTGGTCACGTATCTCAGCTACGTCGCCGTCTCGGAGATCACGCGCGGCTGGATCTTCGTGAACATCTGGCACAACGCGCAGTACATCCTGTTCGTGTGGGTACGCAACACCGAGCGTTTCGAGGGGTTTACGGCGGCCCGCCCGCCGTCGGTGGCATGGCTCTGTCAGCCACGGAGCTGGATCGCCTATGCCGCAGTGGTTTTGGGTGCGTCAACCATTGGGTTTGCGCTGCTTGGGGCGACGGTGGACGGGCTCGCGCCCTGGGCCGGTGGGGCGGGCCTGATCGGCGCGGGGCTGGTGATGCACCAGTCCTTGAACTTCCACCACTACATCGTCGATGCCGTCATTTGGCGCCGCGCCGGTTCGGGGTGGCTCGGTAGGCGAGCTGGAGCTCCACCATTCGGTCGAAGCAGCCCAGCATCGGGGTGAACCGGCCGGGGGCATCCTCCAGCGCCTCAAGCACGTAGGCGACTGCCTCGATCGTGGAGAGGCAGTGGGCGGCCGGCTCCCTGCGGATCCGGTAGTTGCCGGGCTGAGCGGGCGTGAAGCCGAGCCGTGGCAGCGCAGCGAGCAGGGGTGAACGCTGGACCACCTTGCGCGCGTTGATCCAGGTGCCGTCGACCACGATCAGCGTCTGCGGGGGCACCGTCAGCCCGACGATATCGGTGGAGCCTGCCCCCGGAAACAGCACCATCGTGCCGGGCGCGCGCACAACTGCCTCCAACCTGGCTGAGCCCTCGGGGCGCAGGCCCACGTGCATCTCCGAGTTCGGCAGGGACAGGTGAGCCATGCGGCACGTGCTGATCGGCACCCGCGACTCCCGTGGGTGCTGAAGGAAGACGACGCGCGTCCGGCTGGTGATGGTTCTGACTGCGGTGCAGATGCAGGCCACCATCGGGCGGCGGCAGGTCAGGCAGAACGGCCTCACTCGCGTTCGCAGCTCGTGATCACGACGTCCACGAGCGGCCCACTGGCACGGTCCACATCGACTGCGCCCATGGCGTCCACGACGTCCATGCCTTCGGTCACGGTCCCGAAGACCGCGTAGCCGTCCTCGGCGCCGGTGCCATCCAGAGCGGTGTTGTCGACGAGGTTCACGTAGAACTGGCTGGTGGCTGAATCGGGCTGGTTGGTGCGCGCCATCGCGAGGGAGCCGCGGACGTTGGAGAGCCCGACATCCGTCTCGAGCACGATCGGAGACATGGTGGTCTTCGCTGAGCCGTCGGTCGTGTAGCCTCCTCCCTGAACGACAAAGCCGGCGACCACCCGATGAAAGGTGGTGGCGCCAAAGCCGTCGGTGCCGTCGAAGAACCCGCGGTCGACGTAGTTGAGGAAATTCGCGGCGGTGATCGGCGCGTCAACGCCGTTGATGTCGACTTGGATGTGCCCGAGGCTGGTCTCGATGTCGACGATGACGTGCGCAGCGCCGGTACCCGTGTCGGTGCCCGGGCCCGTGTCGGCGTCGGTGCCCGGGCCCGTGTCGGCGTCGGTGCCCGGGCCCGTGTCGGCGTCGGTGCCCGGGCCCGTGTCGGCGTCGGTGCCCGGGCCCGTGTCGGCGTCGGTGTCGGCGGGATCGACCGGCACCGAGTCGGCAGGGGAGGCCGTGCAGGCGAGGAGGAGAAGGGGGAGGAGGCGGGGGAGGATGCGGGGGAGGAGGCGGGGGAGGAGGCGGGGGAGGAGGCGGAGCATGGCGGCCACCATAGCCGGTCCGCCGAGGGCTACGGCAACCTGCACACCGCCGGGAGCAAGGTCGTGCAGTCCACTGCGCTTGCGGCCCAAGACGTCGGTACCAAGGCCTGACAGCTGCTCGGGTCCGCCCACCAAGCGGAGTAGCCAGACCAGGCGTGCTCCTGCCAGTAGGTCGTGAACACCACGAGGTACCACTCCTCGGTCGTGAGCGGGTACCCGAGCGCGCCCCCGGCTTCGGCGCACTCCCGCTGGGCGTCGGCCTGGTTCGCTGGGTTCCCGCAGATCAGGAACCGCGAGGCTCCGAACGAGTGCTCGTCGCACACGTCGCAGGCGGCGTCATCGTCGAAGAGGCCGTTGCAGTCATCATCCCGGCGGTTGCAGGCCTCGGGGGCGCCGGGGTGGATGGCATCGCTGCTGTCATCGCAGTCCCCGCCGTTGGCCCCGCCGTTGGCCCCGCCGTTGGCCCCGCCGTCCGTACCGCCTGACGCGGTCGTGTACCCGTCCCCGTCGCTGTCGCGCGTCTCGCCCTTCTTGCGCGCCACCCAGGACTGCATGAACGCGCTTCGCGAGCGGACCCAGCCCGGCATGCGCGCGATGGCATCTGCGTGCGCGGCTGCGCTGATCGTGGTGGTCGGGTCGGAGGCGAACGCGTCCTCGATCTGGGCGGACCAGAGGGTGATGCGCTCGGCCATGACGTCGGGATCGTAGGCTCCCGTCGCGGTCTCGAGCGCTGCGACCCAGCGTGGTCCCCAGATTGGGTCGGCCGCGATCGCGTCGAGGTGGGGCTGGCTGTTGGAGTCACGGTAGAACGTGTCGGGATCGGCGAAGTAGGGCGCCGAGTCAAAGGTGTAGTCCATGTCCCATGGCAAGAACTGGATGCCCTTGGTCGGATGCTCGTAGATGTAGAAGTTGTGGTTGCAGCACCAGTACCCGTCGTCCTGCGGGATCAGCGCCTCTCCCGCCCACACCAACAGGTTGCTGTCGAGGTCGGTGTTCGCTTCCTGCCAGGCGACATCGGTGCGCGCCCAGAGCTCTCTCATGTGCTGCGGCTCTGCGTCCGCCTCGTTGACCGAGGCCTCACTGCCATACTTCCACAGGACACCGCCGCTGTCCTCGCGGCCCATGACTCGCTCCAGAAACTCCTGATCGGCGAACTCGATGTTCTTGTAAAGCCCGTAGTAGGCCCCGTTGATGGCCAATGTGGCGTTGTTCGTGCACGGCGCGGCGACGCCGAGATCCCGGAGGTAGGCGTACGCCAGCCGGTCTCGGAGGAGCGACGGATCGTACCAGGATGCGTCCAACTTGAGCTTTCGCAGCCCGTCCAGCCGGCCGTCCTCGTTGTACTGGGTGAACGAGATCGCGAACTGCATCTTCGGCCCGATCCAGGAGAAGCCCGGGTTGCCGCTCAAGCGCACAGCGGCGTCGGCGATCGCGACCACCTCTCCGTCCACGGTGCTGGTGAACGCCGCGGGGTGCCAGGCTTTGGTGCCGGTAGTGTAGTCCGCTTGCAGCGCCGCCCACTCCGCTTCCGAAAGATCCAACGTGAACGCTGGAAGTACGTCCTGATCGTAGAGCGCCGGGCAGCCGTCATTGTCGTCGGGGGCGGTGGGTACGCCGGGGACGCTGTCGAGCGGCTCGTCTTCCGTTGGGTTGTCCCCGACAGCGGGGCTGTCCTCCGAGCCCAGATCCACGGCGGTGTGCTCGCAGGCCCAAAGGGCGAGCGGGAGGACGAGCAGAGGTCGCGAGGGCATCACCCCGCAGGCGTAACTCCGGATGGGCCGGACCCCCGTGGGTTTCGGGTGAGACGTGAGCAGGGCAGGGCGCGATGTCCGCAGCGCCGCCGGACCGAGCAGCGATTGTGTGTGAACCTCCGGTGATGCTCGCGGAGATCCTCCGGAGTTCAACCCTCCGCAGTTCAACCCGGAGCAACTCCATGGCATCAGATATTCTCTTGACCGACGGAGTCATCCGTGTCCTATTCGGTGCCGCCGCAAATCCCGGGCGCCTCGCGACCTGGTCCATGTATGTGACCATCGGTGCGGGCACGTCGATACAGATGGTGCCGCCGGCGCCGGCTCGGACCGCGGACACGCTGCTCGTCCCCGACCGCGTCAGCGCCCCGGCTTCGCGATCCCCTGACCATGTACGATTCGCGGTAGGTAGGTCCCAAAGTCGAACCGGCCCTCATCCTGCGTCGCGTCGTGACACATCACGCAGGTCGCCGAGTCAGGCATCGCCATCGGCGTCGTTGGTGAGGCGGCGTGCTGCTTGCCGGGCCCGTGGCAGCTCTCACACCCGACGTTGGTGAGCCCTGCGACCGCCGACGGCCGTGTGGGTCCGAGGACCGGGCCACCGGTCGCCACTGCACCGGTGACATGGCAGGCGAAACACTCTTGGTCGAGCTCGCGGTGCTGGCCTTGTAGCGACGCGTAGGCCCGGGAATGCGCGGTGGTCTTCCATTGCGTGGTAGGCCCCGCGTGACACGAAGCGCAGGCGGCGGACCCCGCGTACACGCTCGCTCCGGCGGGCGCCTGAGCTGCCACCCCCGCCGCGAGACCTGAAGCCCCGCCCGGCGACTCGGCCAGCGCGACCGCGGCGATCTTCTCTTTCGCCAAGGCGAGCATCTTCGCGGTCTCGGGCTCGTCTTGGACCGCAGCGTCAAGGGTCACCAGCGTGTTGTGCGCGGTGTGGGTCCGCCCCGAGGCTGCGCTGGCCAGCGCGTGCTGCTCCTTCAGATCGTCCACCTGCTTCTGGTAGTAGTCCACCCGCTTCTGCGCGACGCCACGCGCCTGCTCGCCCTGCGCGGCCTCCACGTTCGCCTTCCCCTCGGTGACCTTCTTCTTGAACCGGTCGAGCTGCTCCACGAGGCGGCTGATCGTGCTGTCCTCGCGCCAAGCGGTCGCCCCTTCGACCAGCGTGAACGTCAGCACCCCGACGCTTCGTCCCCGCCCTCCCGGCCCCAGCCGCAGACCGCCTCCGGGCACGGGGACTGGGCTTTGGAGCGGCTGGGACGTGCCGCCTACGACAAGATCCACGCCGGGGACAGCGCGATGTAGACCCTCGCTGGCCTCCTCGGTCAGGGCGTCCAGCAAGACGACGACGTCGACCTTCCCCTGAAGCCCGGCCAGCCCCGCTCTCAGCGCGGCCTCGGGATCGCTGACCGTGCACCCCGGCCAGGTGAGCTTGTCGTTCACCACGCCGAGCACGCCGACGCGCAGGCCGTCGCGGGTGATGGTTCGCTCGGGTGCGAGGAAACCGCCCCCACAGTCCAGGTTCGTCGCTACGTAGGGCAACGAAAACTCCTGTGCGAGGCTGCGTACGGTGTCGACCCCGAGCGCGAGGTCTCCCTGTGCGAGCAGCATGGCGTCGATGCCGGACCGGCTCACTGAGGCAGCCAACAAGCGGGCTTTCTCCAACTGCTGTGGCCGATCCTGGGAGGTCAGTCGGGCGCTTTTCCAGTACAGGTTGCCCGCGTCAACCACGAAAACGGGTCCCCCTGCCGCCTTGTTGCGGGTCTCGGAGATCGTCGTTGCGCGTCGGGGCAGACCGCCCGTGGGGTGACGGGGTCACCCACAGGGTTCGATCTCACCGTCCCAGTGGTCGGTGTAGATTAAGGTCGCCGAGCGTGCGGGTGGAGAGGTCTGGTTTTGGCAGGCGATCAACGCCGCCCAAATCAGCCCGGCCGCGATCATGGCGTCTTTTTCCCAGGGGTTGGAGGTTGACTCTGCTCGGGCCGGGGAGGCTTCTCCGGTCGAGGCGGCATTCCTGGTCGTTGGGGTTGACCGGGGGCCATCGGGCCGACCGGCGCGGTGCGCTCCTCTTCGATTCGCTCCTGACGCTCGTCCTTCGCGTCGTCGCCGTTCATCTTGCGCCGGTGTTCGCGCATCAGGTCCTTCACGACCTCGATGACGCCGGAGTCTACCAGATAGACCTCGTCGTAGTCGGACACGCGGGCGTAGTACCGATCGCGCTCGTGGCCGTCATGGTCGGTGCTTGGCGCACCCTTTCCACCGAGGATCAGCGTGCGGTTGGTGCCATCGAGGTCCTGCAGCCGCATCGATACGACGGGCTGGTCGAAGCCATACTTCTTGTCGTCGGGGATGTTCGAGATGAACTCGTCTGCGCTGACGTCGGCGGCTCGCTGCGCGACACGCTTGGGGGTCGACCCGGCGACCGGGACGCCGTCCTCCCAGAGCCAACTGTCCGCCGCCATCCGCACGGTGACCGTCCCGTTCAGGTCCGCGTCGTCATCTCGCGGGTCGTCCTTGCCCGCCGGCGGGGCCGTGAACGTCGCGACCACCAGCGATACGCGGTTGGGGTCCATGCGGCCAAAACGCATCAAGCGGTACTCGGCGGGGTCCTTCGCGTAGTTCTCGAGCAGCCCGTTGCGCGCGGTGTAGACGCTCGGATCTTCAGCGAGCCGCACATAGGCCAGATCGTAGGTGCCATCCTTCTCGGGGGCGTCGGCTCCTACCTGCAGCGTGATGGGGTCCTTCCCCTGGAAGGTAAGCGCGATCTGCAGCCTGGGCGCGTCGAGCCCATAGCTCGCGAGCTCCTCGGCGGTCGGCTTGTCGGTGACGAAACGTACCGCTTTCAACGCGGATACCCGGCCCATCAGCCCGCGGACGCCATCGTCGCTGGCCGCGAAACGCTCGGGCTGGAGCAGCTCCCACGCGTGCTCGCCGGTGCGCTGGAAGCGCAGGTGGCGGCCGGCTGGTTGGGCTTGCTGGGCGGTCCCCCAGACCACGTCCAACGCGTCGACGTCCTTGGAGTCGAAGCTGGCGAACCGGCGCTCCCGGAACTCGGAGAGCGAGAGACTGTAGTAGTCGACCGCCGATTTTTTGACGGTGTATACGAGGTCGCCGGGAGTCGGGCGGATGTAGAAGCTCACGCCGGACGGGTTCGGGTCGCCCGCGTCGAAGGTGTGGATGGTGCCATCCCTCATCTGCAGGGTCACGCGAATCGCGCTCTTTCCGAGGCCGTAGAGCGCGATGTCCTCGGTGCCCTCGACCACGCTGGCGCGACTCACGAGGTCATGAAGCTGGTGCTTGACCCGGTTGACCATCGAACGGCTCGCTGGGAGAGGCTCATCGCTCGCCCCCGCGCCGCTCGGGCTCGTGCCGTCCGCGATGCCGTCCGCCCCATCGATCCACCAGCCGTCGGGTCGCTCGGAGAGGTTGATCGTGCCATCGGGCCGTTCGACGGTGACCTTCGTGAGATCGCTCTTCTCGAACGCGAACAGCGCGATGCCTTGCTGCTGGTTCTTCCTTTCCTTTCGCTGCTTTGGGGTTTCCTCTACGGGCTGCAGTGCCCACCACACCCCGGCGATCCCCGCGAACACCAGCAGCGCGACCGCCGTCCCTCGGAACGGCTTGAGCATGTTCATCATCTTCCCCTCCGCGAGGCCCAGACCCCACCCGCCGCGAGGCCGACCAGTAGCGGGGCGATGCCCATCGCCAGCCATCGGATCCGGTCCCGGTCTTCTTCGGTCAGGGTGAGCCGTCGTACTGCGCTCGGCTTGCCGATCACCGAGATCCGGGCTTCGTCCCCGAGCATCCATCGCACGCTGTTGACCGCGAAGCTCTGGTTGCCCGGCCCCTCGTTGAGCACCGCGTTGCTGACCAGATCGGCGTCCCCGAGCACCACCACCCGGCCCGGCTTCTTCTTCACCAACCCGCTCTCGGCCGTCACCTCCAGCGCCAACGCCATCGCCACCGGCCCCGTGCCGTCTTGGTCGGCCTGATACCGCGCCTGACCGTCCTCGCTCGGGCCTCCGCGCTCGATCCAGCCATCCCGGCTGGTCTCCAGCAGGGTGGAGCTGCGCACGCCCGGGATCGCCGGCACGCTCGCCTGCACCGGGGCGGCGCGGCTGACGACGGTCACCAGCTCATCATCGGCGAGGGTCTGCGTGACAGGGTGGTTCTTGTACCGGGGGACCGGGCGATCCGGGAAGGGGTACAACATGAGCTTGTCCAGCACGTAGCCGGAGGGAACGGCGACTCCGAATCGGCCGAGCAAATCGGGCGAAAGGCCGTCCGGCTCCACCGCGAACATCAGGGCGCCCCCGGTCGAGAACCACGAGATGATCAGGTCCTCCTCCAACGCCGGGATCGCGACGGTGGGGTGTATGATGAGCAGCCCGACGGCATCTTCGGGCACGCGAGGGGCCTCGCCTTCTCGGCGTCCACGCACCAGATCGAGCGGCTTCAGTTCGTAATGCTCCTGATCGAGCGCGGCGGCCAGATCGGCGAGCCCACCGGGGTCGTGGCTATCGGGGCTCATCTCGCCGTGGCCGACGAGCGTGTAGACCGTCTTGCGAGTGTCCGAAAGAATCTGGGAGAACCCACGGTTTATCGCGGACTCTCCGAGAAAGTCGAGGTGCTTGTCGGGGCCCTTGCCGACGCGCCTGAACAGCTCCCGATCCGACAGGTCTACACGACGCTCCCCACGTTGGATGACCACTGCGCCGTAGTCGGTGACCCCGAGGGCCTCGGCGGTGAGCCGATCCCGGTCGAAGTCGACGAAGCGGGTGGTCACGCTCGGTGAGGCGTAGTCGATCTCCTCCATCAGGTCGGAGAGCTCGCGGTCCTTGAACATCGAGTCCTGCTTTCCCCGCTGCGCGGAGAAGGCGGTCACGGTCACCGGCGTGTCCTCCCGGTCGAACAGCCGCAGCTTGTTGCGTGTGTCCGCGAGCAGGGTGCTCCCCTGGTCTGCCGAGAGATCCAATCGCACTCGGTACTTATCGGCGATCAACCATGTCATCATGACGGCTGCCACCACGAGCACCGTGACAAGCGATGCGTTGGACCCGAACGCGAGGCGGCGCTGCTGGGCCCGGTTCATAGGGTTCAACGCCATCGGCGGGACTCGAGCGAACGAAACGTCAGGAACAAGAAGACAAATGTAAACGCCACGAAGTAGAGCACGTCGGCCGAATCCAGCACGCCGCGCTGAAACGAATCGAGGTGCACCAGCACGCCGAACTTCCGGATCGACTCCGCCCACTCATCCGATACCAGCGCTTCGATCTGGTGCACGAGCCAGAACGGCAGGAGCAGCACGATCCCCAGAAGGCCGGCTGCGACCTGATCGTCGGTGAGCGAGGACGCAAAAAGCCCGGTGGCGCAGAATCCGCACGCTACCGCGAGCAGCCCCAGGTAGTTCGTCGCCATGACGCCCCAGTCCGGGTCGCCGTAGTAGGCGAGGATCGCTGGAAACACCGCGGTCCCGACGAACATCAACACACACAGTGTGACCGACGAGAGCCACTTGCCGATCACGATCGCGGCCAACGGCACCGGCGCGGTGAACAAGAGCTCAAGCGTGCCCTGCCGGCGCTCTTCCGCGAAGTGACGCATGGTCAACATCGGCAGTACGAACAGTTGGGTGACCGCGAGGTTGGCGAGCAGCACCCGCAGGGAGGCCTCGCCGGTCAGCGTGATGCCGAGGTAGAAGAAGAGCCCCGAGAGAAACAGGAACGCCGCCAAGAAGACGTAGGCGAGCGGGCTGACGAGGTAGCACCTCATCTCCTTCTTCCAGATGGTCCAAGTGCTCCGGATCACGCGACGGGCCCTGCTGTAGCTGCGCGCCCCTGTGTGACCCCTTCCTCGCCCACGATGTCGACGAACGCCTCTTCGAGGGCGGGCTGCCTGGCCTCGACGGCCCGAACCCTGCCCTTCGCCTCCTGTACGCGGCGGATCAGCGCCTCCCGGACGTCCCCGCGGCTCGTCACCCGGTAGCTTGCCCACCCATCGCTCTCCAGCGACTGCGGGATCGGCTCGACCTGATCCACGCCTTCGGCCTCTGCGAGGGCGGCCGCGCCGATGCCCTGCACCTCGATCAGCGTCCATGTGCCGCGCTTCGCCTTCGCCTTGAGCTCGGCGAGCGTGCCCTGCGCCAACACCCGGCCGCGGCCGATCACGACCGCGCGCGGGCAGAGCGCCTCGACTTCGGACAGGACATGCGTCGACAGGATTACGGTGTGGGTCGTGGCCAGATCGCGGATCAGCGCGCGGATGCCGACCATCTGGGTGGGATCGAGGCCGCTGGTTGGCTCATCGAGGATCAGCACCGGAGGGTCGTGGATCAGAGCCTGTGCGAGCCCTACGCGCTGCCGGTAGCCCTTCGACAGCGATCCGAGGACTCGGCCCTCCCACCCCTTCAGCCCGGTCTGCTCCATGACCGCGCCGATCCGGAGCGTGCAGGCGCGTCCGCTGAGCCCCCTCAGCTCACCGACGAAGTGGAGGTACTCCCCGACCGTGAGCTCGGGGTACAGCGGCGGCGACTCCGGCAGGTAGCCAACACGGCGCTTGACCTCCATCGGGTGCTCGAAGACGTCAAACCCGGCGATCCTCGCCTCACCACCGCTCGCTGGCAGGAAGCCTGTCAGGATGCGCATCGTGGTCGTCTTGCCCGCGCCATTCGGGCCCAGGAAGCCGACGATCTCCCCCACGCCCACCGAGAACGACACGTCGGCAAGCGCGACGGTCGGGCCGAAGGACTTGGAGACTGCGATCGCTTCGACCATCGAGATTTGTCCTGCCCCATAATGCTGGGCTCGCGGCTCCCTATCCGACGTGGCGTTAACGAGCGACCGTGCTGTTGTTGCTGCTTGTCCTTTCTTCGAACGCCGAGCCTGTGGACCGGCTGCTGTACGCGGTCGGGGAGCGCATTGTCACCGCCGGCGATCTGGCCTTCGAGCTTGACCTGGACGAGCATGACGTGAGCCCCATCCTCGCGCTGGAGGTCCCGGAGTACTCCCGGGAGCAGCGGCTGGTGGACATGACAGTCGTGCGAGCGCTCGCGGGGGACACGGTGGTGTACCGCCCAACCGCCGACGAAGTGGAGGCGCGTTGGATGAAGGTGCGGGCGACCTGGTCGCGGCCCGAGGAGTTCGAGGCATTCCTGGAGCGCTGGGGCATGGATGGGGAGGCGCTGCGGGGCTTTTTGTACAGCCGGATGGTCGTGGATCGGTACATCCGGCGCGTGGCGGGGAGCGCCGAGGCGCCGGTGGACAGCGCGGCGTTCGTCCCGGTCTACACGTCCTGGATGGCCGAGGTTCGGCAGCGCGTGCTGGTGCGGAGGGCGCCGTGATCGGGCTCCGCGAGGCGGGGACGGCGGACATCCCGATGCTCATCCAGGCAGAGATCGAATGCTTCGGCGAGCATGCGTGGACGCCCTCGATGGTGCGCGAGGAATTCGAGCGCCCCGGCGGTGTGCAGTGGCTGTCGATCGGCCCAGACCGGGGCCTCCGGGAGCTTCAGGGCTTCGCGTTCGGGTGGCAGGTGGTCGGGGAGCTACACGTGCTGCACATCGGGACTGTACCGGCTGCTCGCCGGGTTGGGGTGGGCCGACATCTGCTGCGTCGGCTGCTCGATACGCCGGGGACCGAGACCGCGTGGCTGGAGGTGCGCGCCGACAATGCAGCGGCCATCGGCCTGTACGCTGGGGAGGGGTTCATCGACGTGGGACGCCGGAAGCGGTACTACCCGGATGGAGGCGACGCGGTCGTGATGCGTCGCTGATCTCTAACGCTTCCTGTACGCCGCGATCCCGGCCTGAATCTGGCTGTAAAGCGCCTTTTCGCCTGCGCTCGCCTTGGCCATGTAGTTGTCCCGGGCGATCTTCGCCGGTGCCTCGAACGTGGCCAGCTCTGCGGCGGTCGGCTGGTAGACCGTGATGTGCATCGCCTTGAGGTTTTCGAGGAGGAACGGCTGCATCGCCCGGATCTCCTTCCTCATCTTCTGCATGAGCCCCTTTCGGGTTCCCAGCACCTGGGTCTGCAGGTCGGCGGGCAGCGTGTCGAAAAAGGCCTTGTTGAAGACGATGGCGGCGGGCTGGTAGATGTGGTTGGTGAGCGTGTAGTAGCGGGTCGCGCTGGTCCACTGCGCCGCTGTCGCGTAGAGCACGGTGTTGTCGTAGCCGTCGATGACGCCGGTCTGCAGCGAGGTCAGGACCTCGGTGGTCGGGATCGGAACGGGCGAGGCGCCGAACTGCTTGTACATCTCCAGATGGACCGGGCTCTCCTGCGAGCGCAGCTTATGGCCCTTGAGGTCGGCGGGCGATTTGATGATGCCGTAGCCGGTGCCGAACGAGCGGTACCCGTTTTCGCTCCAGAAACCAAGCACGAGCCCCCGGTCCTTGAACGACTTCTCGACGGAGGCGAGGATCACGGTGTCGAGCACGTAGTCGGCCTCTTCGGCCGTCTTGAACAAGAACGGCAGCTCAAGGACGTTCAGCTCCGGCACGATGCTCGCGACAGCGCCGGTGGAGGCGCCCACGCCCTGGATTTGACCACGTTGGCAGGCTTGAACGGTCTCGTTCTCGTCCCCGAGCACACCGCCCAGAAACGGCCGCACGGCGATCCGCCCGCCGCTGGAGGCCTCGATCGCGGCCTTGAACTCGGTCACCCCGCTCGCCCAGGGGGTCCCTTCCGGTGCGACCGACGCGATCTTCAGCGTGTACAGCGCGGTGGCCTCTGCCGCCGGAACGACGGCGAGGGCAAGCGCCAGAGCGGCACACCCAACCTGAACGGTGCGGTGCATGAAGGAACGTCGATCCATGGTGAACTCCGGGGAGCGCGGGGACTAATCCGAAATCTCCGCCTCGGCGCGCTGCCCCCCTTGCCGACGGGCGAGCGACGAAAGTCCGTCAGGCATGACGGATAGCGGTCAGGTCGGGCGAGCGAAAATCGGCGTTCTCCTATCTGCGGACCGGGGCACGGCGGTTGCGGAGCGCGGCGGCATGCACACCACCGTACTCGCCGCTCCCCTGCTTCAGGGTCCACTTCCGCGGGCACTTCCGCGGGCACTTCTGGGGCTCTTACTGGGGGCCGCATGCACGTCCGCGCCCATCGGTTCGAACCACACGCTGCTTGAGCCGCGGTCCCCGCCGGACTTCGTATACGTCCTCTCGGTGGCTGCGTTCGCGGACAGCGACGCGGACGGCGTCGGGGACCTCCAAGGGGTTCGCGCGCATGTCGAGCACATCCGGAGCCTTGGGGTGCGCACGGTGCAGTTCACGCCGGTCCAGCCGGGCTGGGATGCGGGGCGGACGGTGCCGGTCGGTCCGGGGGTGGACCCGCTGCTCGGGTCGGCCGCGGACCTCGCGATGCTGGCGGCGGATCTCCACGCGCTCGGGATCTCGCTGGAGGTGCAGCTGCCGATGGGGGCGATCGGTCGCAGCCACCGTTGGTTCCAGGAAGCCCTGCACGGAGAGGGACGCATAGAGCTTGGTGTCCTTGGAGGACCGGGGTGGTGCCCGACCGGGGACATGCGCCAATACTACGCTTCGGGCGGGTGCGGCCGGCCGGATCTCGACTGGGATCACGTCGGGCTCGCTGGGGATGTGGCGGCCGAAGCGCGCACGCTGCTCGACGCCGGGCTGGATGGCGTGGTGTTCAGGCCGTTCTTTGCGGACGGGGCCCGGGATGGCGTGGAGGTCGCGACGGCCACGCTCGGTGAGCTTGACGGGATGCGACCGGGGGTCACTGCGTCGGTCTCGCCGGATGAGCTGGTCGTGGAGGCGCTGAGGCGCTGGATGGCTGTCGGTCCGGTCGCCGACCTGCCGCGCGCGATGGCGGTTGACGCGGCGGTGCGCGATCGGGAGCTCGGCTGGGTCCACGATGTGCTGCTTGACTGGGGGCCGGAGGTCGTGCTCACCCGGCCCTTCCTCGCGGACTATGACGGGTCTCGCCTCGCGAGCCGCGTATCGGACGCCGGCGTTCGCCGGACGCTGACCGTGCTCCACCTCTTGGGCCCCGGCCAGCCAACGCTCTACTACGGCGAGGAGCTCGATCTGCGTGATGCGACCACGCTCCCCGTAGACTCACCCTGGCGCGCCCCGATGCCATGGACGGACGGCTGGAACTGCGGGTTCTCGACCGGCGAGCCTTGGTTTGAGCCCGATCCCGCGTGCAAGGTCGGGTGGAACGTAGACGACGAGGCCGAGGACCCTACGAGCATGCTCACGCTCGTGCGTTGGCTCGCGGAGGTGCGCGCCGCGTGGGGTGACTCGCTCGCGACCGTGCTGTCCAGCGGGTTTGAGGATGTGATGGTCTTCCGCACGGGGGACCTGCTCGTCGCGGGGAGCGTCTCGCTCACCGACCGCGCGGTCCAGATCGTCGGGCTTGACGGCCAGGACCTGACCACCGGTGGTCCGGTGCGCGATGCGCTCGATGTCCCTGCGGGGGGCTGGCGGGTCGTGCGGGTCTGGAGGTGACCGACCGGATAGCCAGGCGCATGGATCCTTCGGACCTCCGCCGTGCCGCCGAGTGGCGCCTCCAATCCGTGGCCCGGCGGGCGAATCGGGCGAGGCACGCGCCCCAGTTGCGCGTGCAGGAGCTGACGCTCACGTCGAGCGCCGGGTATGAGATCGCGGCGCAGATCGTCCGCATCGACGGTGCTCCTGCCCAGCCCGGGCTGGTCGTGAGCCCGGGGATTCATCAAGGCCTGCGTGAGGTGCAGGGCTACGGGGCGGTCGTGAACGCGGGTGAGCTCGCCGGCGCCGGCTACACCGTGCTGGTGTACGACCCAGCGGGCAGGGGCCTGAGCTGGGGCGAGGAGGATTTTGGTGGTCCCGAGCATCAGGATGACGTCCGGGTGGGGGTGCGCGCGCTGCAGGGCTCCTGCTCGCAGGTCGGCCTGCTGTCCTTGTCGCTCGGCGTGGCGGCTGCGGTGGGCGCCGCATCGCGCTGGCCGGAGCTTGGGCTGGCGTTCGTTGTCGACTGGGAGGGGCCTTGCGATCGGGAGATCATCACGGCCGGCGGCTCGCTTCTGGTCCCCGCTGCGGGTCACTCGCTGTCAGACGACGCGTACTGGAACCCCCGAGAGGCGGTTCGCCAGATGGCAGGGCTCTCGTGCCCGTACATCCGGCTGCAAGCGCTCCCCGATCACGCCCAGCCCGCCGAGGTGCGCCACGCGATGCGCATGGCGCACGCCGCGCACGATGCCGCTTCAAGGGGCACGCTGCCGTGGTTTCAGCTCAACGACCATGCGCGTGGGGAGGTGCCCGCCCGCCCGCTGTGGCTCCCGGGTGGACCCATCGCGGCCAACATCGCGATTCGCCGCAAGCTGCGCCACCTGCGAGATGGTCTGTCCGTGGGGGGACGGTGAGCGCGCGGCTGCGCCCCTTGGAGGAGCTGGGCCGAGCGGCGGTCGCCCCCCTCATCGGCGTGCTCTGTGACATCGACGACACGCTCACTCTGGACGGTCGGCTGGTTCCTGAGGCCTTCTTGGCGCTCGAGGAGCTCCAGCGCGCTGGGCTCGCGGTGATCCCGGTGACCGGCCGGCCGGCCGGCTGGTGTGACATGATCGCCCGGCAGTGGCCGGTGTCGGGGGTCGTCGGGGAGAACGGAGGGCTCTGGTTCTGGATGGGTGCCCCCGAACGCGGTGGAACCGGCGGAGCCGACGGTGCGCTGCGCCTCCGCCGCGGCTTCTGGCAGCCCGCTGCGGAGCGGGAGAAGAATCGGGCGACCCTTGACGCCGCCGCCGGGCGGATCCTCGCCGCGGTGCCCGGGACCGCGTTGGCGAGCGACCAGGGCTACCGGGTGCTCGATCTCGCGATCGACTTCTGCGAGGACGTGCCGCCGCTCCCCCGACCGGCTGTCGACGCGATCGTCGATGCCTTCACTGAGATCGGCGCCACATGCAAGGTCAGCTCCATCCACGTGAACGGGTGGTTCGGCGATTTCAACAAGCTCTCTGGGTTTGGACGTCTGGTGGCGGAGCTCGGATTGCCATCCGACCCGGCCCGCTGGGCATTTGTGGGTGACTCAGCGAACGACGCGCCGATGTTCAGCCATTTCCCGCTCTCCGTGGGCGTCGCCAACGTCGATCACTTCCTCGACCGAATCCCTCACTGGCCACGCTACCGCTGTGAAGAACGAGGCGGCGTCGGATTTACCGCTTTTGCACATAGACTCCTCACTCTTCGGGAGGCTGTGCAGAACCAACCGCGGCCTGCGGCGCGGGATACCGGGGACGGGCCATGAACCACTCCGTCGTTGAAGCGCAGGCTCGCCTTGTCACCCACATGCGCGAGCACGGGCTGAAGCATACGCGGCAACGCGATGAAGTGCTTGAGGTGTTCTACGCGCTTGGAGGGCACGCGAGCATCGATGAGCTGCTGGTTCAGGTGCAGGTTCGCCTCCCCGGCGTCGGGTACGCGACCGTGTACCGGTCGATGAAGCTGTTCGTCGAGGCAGGGGTCGCGCATGAGCGGAAGTTTCAGGGCGGCCAGACCCGGTACGAGCCCCACACCGGTGATGATCACCACGATCACTTGATCTGCCTGGATTGCAGCCGGATCTTCGAGTTTGAGGATCCCACGATCGAGGCGCGGCAGGCCGAGGTGTGTGCGGCGCGCCACCTTCGCCCGGTGCACCATCGGCACGAGATCTACGCCCGGTGCACTCTGGGTGAGAGCTGCCCGGACCGGGCGCAGGCGTAGGACCTCGGGCGTCGCGAGCTACCCGGCCAGGAAGAACCGGCCGGGCGCGAGCGCCGGATCCACCGCGGTGCCATCGAGCAGGGCGGCGGCGACCATGGCGGCGGTGAACGGCGCCAGTAAAACGCCGTTCCGGTGGTGGCCGGTCGCGACCCAGACGCCGTTCCATTCCCCGAGCAGCGGTAGGCCGTCGGGCGTGGCGGGTCGAAAGCCCGACCAGGCCTCGAGGACCTCGGCGTCGGCGAGCCCGGGCCACGCGTGCGAGGCCGCCGCGAGGATGCTGGAGACGCCGGCGGCGGTGACGCCCCGCTCGAACCCGACCTCCTCCATGGTGGAACCCACCAGCACGCGCCCATCCTCGCGGGGCACGATGTAGCCGCTGCCTAGCGGGCCCGCGCAGAACACGACCCGAGAGGGGGGCGGGCCGGACGGCCGCACGGAGAGCATCTGGCCCCGGACCGGCCGCACCGGAAGGCGCTCGAGGCCGGGAACGCAGGCCGTCCAGGCCCCGGCGCAGATCACGATGCGGCCAGTGAGCTGATCCTTGGCGCCCTCACGGCGCAGCGTGACGGCGCCCGCCGATACATCCACCACCTCGCCGCTCACGAAAGACGCGCCAGCGGCCCGGGCCGCGGCCTGCACGGCGGGGACGAGAACGCGGGGGTCGAGCCACCCCTCTCCGCTGACCAGGGTCGCTTCCGACAGGGTGAGGCTCGGCTCGATCGCCGCGATCTCCTGAGCGCCGAGCCGCCGGGCGGGCTGCTCGCCGACGGCCAAGCTCGAGGAGACCCCCTCGACGAGCACGCCGGTCAGATGCAGTGGAACGCGACATCTGGATGCCGCTTCTACCCGCGCGAGCCACGCGGGGTAAAGGCCGAGGCTCGCCTTGCCGATGCTGTGGGCGGTTGCGCTGCCGCCGTGCCTCCACGCCTCTGCGGTAGGCGCGAGCATGCCGGCGGCCGCCGTGGACGCCTCCGCGCCCACCACGCCGCGCTCCACCACCACGACCTCCACGCCTCGGCTCGCCAGCTGAAAAGCGAGCGCGCACCCGTGTAGTCCTCCTCCCACCAGAATGCAGCGTTCTGACATCACCGACCGACCAGCACTCCGTGACGCAGCCCGCGGTTGCTGACTATGTAGGCTTGCCTGCGTGCCTTTTCGAGCACCCGGACTAGGATCGTCGCGCCGGCTAGCAGGGTGTCTGCTCGCCCGGGGCTGACCGCGACGAGCTTTTGCCGCCCCTCGGCCGACGCCTCGAGTAGCCTATCGATCCATTTCCGCAGCGCCGCGATGTCCAAGGTCGCGCCGTGAATCCGCGAGGGCTCGTAGGTCGAGAGGCCGAGCTCGAGCGATACCAAGGTCGTGGCGGTGCCCGCGACCGCTACGACCGCCTTCGGGATGGTCGGCACGACGAGCGCGTCGACGGTGGTGTCCACGTGGGCCCTTAGTCGCGCGTAGGAGGCCGCCGACACGGTGCCGTACCCCAGGAACTCCTCGGTCAGGCGGACCGTACCGACCTCCATCGATACGCGTGAGCGCAGCTGGCGCCCCTCACCGAAGATCGCCTCGGTGGAGCCGCCGCCGGGATCAACCACCATGCAGGGGCCCGGGGGGAGATCGATCCCCTCCAGGCTCCCGAGCCAGGTGTAGCGCGCTTCCTCTTCTCCGGAGATGACCTCGACCCGGATGCCGGATCTTGCGTGCACATCGGCGTAGAACTTCGGCGCGTTCAGCGCGCGCCGTGATGCGGATGTCGCCACCGCCCGGATCTGCCCCGGCGGGACGCCCCGCGCGTTTGCGCGCGCAGCGTAGTCGAGGAACACGGTCATGGCGGCCTCCATCCGGTCAGCCCGGAAGAGCCCGCGTTCGGGGCCGAGGCCCTTTCCAAGGCCGACGACGTGCTGGATGTCCTCGACCGCTCTCCCGGCGTCGTCCTGAACAAGGAGGAGCAGGGAGTTGGAGCCTACATCAATCGAAGCGCGCATGCGCGGTTGTAACCGCGCCGGTGGGGCTTCTGGGGGGCGGTCTCGCGGCGCGCCGGGTTTCGGGCAAGAAAATTGCCCCGACCGCGCCGCCTTGCCCCCGGATCCGGTGCCCGGACTCCCCCGGCGTGCTATCGTTGCCCTGCGTTGCCGCGGTGCGCCGCGGATCAACGGCTAGGCCCTGCGGGGCCTCGTTGGTTCCGGGCTTGCCGAAGTGGTTTGGCCCAAACCTGGTCACGTCCATCTGATCTGCAAATCCCGAGGAGAAATGGAGTCCCGCAGCCGCCGCTTCCGCTTCGTAAGTGAGATCGCCGCTGGTGGATTTGGGAAGGTGTACCTTGCCGAGATGAAGTCGGGTGACAACTTCTCGACCATCGTCGCCGTCAAGGTGCTGCACGGCAAGTGGGTCGGGAACGACGAGATCGTCATGCGCTCCCGGGATGAAGCCCGGCTCCTCGGTAAGCTCCGCCATCGAAATATCGTGCGCGTGGAAGACCTGACGGCGATCAATGGGCAGTGCGCAATTGTGATGGAGTACCTTCAGGGCGTTGACCTGAAGGCGATCACGCAGTACCTCAAGGAAGTCGGCAAGGTCTTCCCGCGCCAGTCCGCGTTCGAGGTCATCGCGCAGATCGCCACCGCGCTCGATGCCGCCTACAACACCGTCCCCTTGCAGGGCGGGGCACCGCTCAACGTCATCCACCGGGACATCAAGCCGTCGAACGCGATGGTGACCGTCGAGGGAGACGTGAAAGTGCTCGACTTCGGCACGGCCCGAGCGAGCTTCGAGGAGCGTGAGGCCAAGACTCAGGCGTTGGCGTTCGGCAGCGCGGCCTACATGAGCCCTGAACGGCTGATGGGCGAGGACGACACGACCTCGGCCGACATCTTCAGCCTCGGGATCACGCTGTACGAGCTGCTCACGCTGGAGTCGTACGGAAAAATCCAGATTCGTCCAGAGAAGTTTGAGGCGTCCCTGCGCGAGAAGATCGATGCGATCGACCTCTCCCAGCTGCCTGCGGCCGACGCCGAGCGGACACGGGACGCTCTGGCTCGGATGCTCGCGTACGAGATGCCCCAGCGGCCCACCGCGGCCGAGGTGAACGACATCATGGAGGATCTGGCCGAGCGTACGCGGGATGGCGGGCTGAAGCGCTTCGCCCGCGACGTCGTCCGGACCGTCTACGATTCCCACAAGCCGCCTCAGGACCCGAGTGACCCCCTCGTGGGCGTCACCATCGTCGAGGAGCGCTCAGGGTTCACCGGTGCTGAAGGCTACACCCTCGAAGAGTTCGCGCCTCAGGCTTCCTCGACCCATAATCCAGTGATCGACTTCCCCAAGAGCCGGCCCGAGACGGGGATGGCTCCTCGCGTCCCTCTGGGCTTGTCCACCGTGAACCCCGCGGGGACCGCTGCGCCGGCCATCGACGGGTCCGGCGGTAGGCCGATGACGATGCCCTCCCCCAGTGAACCGTCTTCCATGCCCTCGCCGGCAAAGACGTCCGGCAACTTTCACGAGCAGAACGAAGCCGACGGGGCGCCCGCCAAGGGCGGGGGCCTGCTGAAAATGGTGGTCGCTTTGGGCATCGTGGCCGTCCTTGCGGTTCTTTTGGTAGGCGGCGGGCTTCTGGTGTTAAGCAGTACGGCGGGACAGCCGGCGGACGGGCCTACGGCGGGAGTAGTCCTCTCGGCTGCGACGCTTCCGACTGGCAGTGCAGACATGGACTGGGGTCCGAACGCCGCTGGGAAGGGGGGCGTGCTGCTCTCCATTCATGAGAAGGCGGTCGAGGTGAACATCACCAACTCGACGGACTTCAAGAGTGACTGGGATGGGAGCGGCTTTCTCAGGCTCAGGGACTTGAACGGTGGCACCTACCGAACCAAGGTGAAGATGGCGACCGGCGGTGCCGCGGTGCGCGCTGATTTCCCAGTTACATTAGGAAGCACCTGTCTATTCAAACTCGACGCGGGAGCGCAGGCATGGCAAGCCGGAGAGTGTCATTGATGGGTGCTCGCTTAGGCGTGTGCGGATTGATCGCCGCGCTTTGGCTGCCCGTGGTTTGCATCCCTGTCGCTCGTGCGGAGGACAACGCGTTCGTCGCGATGGTGGACGAGGCCAAGGCGAAGTTGGTCGCGAAGGACTACCGTGGCGCCCAGAAGGCGCTGGGCGCCGCTAAGGCAGCGGCCCCCGCCAACGCCCAGCTCATCCCGGCGAAGGACCTCTCCCGGCTACTGTTTTATAAGGGCGTCGCGGAATGGTATGGAGGGGACCGCGATGAAAAGTCGTTGGACGCATGGAGGGCCACGGCCGTCCTTGATCCGGCCTACCGGCCTGACGAAATGGTCCTCACCGACATCGACGGGCAGGACGCCTACTACGCGGTGGCCAGTGAGGTCAAAGGGTACGCGGAGGTTCCGCTGAACCTGCCTGAAGACGGCGGGGACGCTGTGCTGTTCATCGACGGGGGCCGTAGGGAGCCCGGTGACTCGGTGCACGTGGGTGAGCACTTCCTTCAGCTTCGCTGCGGCGAGGGCAACCTTGTTGGCGCCTGGTACACATTCGGGGTGGCTCCACCCGACTACACCGTCCTCTGTTCGGGCGGCGTATATCCGGGGATGAAAGCTGCGAAGCCGGCAAAAAAGACCGACAACGTGAGCACGGACGCTGCCGCCGAAAAGGCCGCTAAGGCGAAGGCCGCCGCCGATGCAAAGGTGGCGGACAAGGCTGCCGCCGACAAGGCGGTGGCGGACAAGGCTGCCGCCGACAAGGCGGTGGCGGACAAGGCTGCCGCCGACAAGGCGGTGGCGGACAAGGCTGCCGGCGACAAGGCGGCGGCGGACAAGGCTGCCGGCGACAAGGCGGCGGCGGACAAGGCTGCCGCCGACAAGGCCGCGGCGGACAAGGTGGTCGCGGATGCCAAGGGGGCCGTGGAAGCGGCCGCGAAGGTCGCTGCCGAGAAGGCCGCGGTGAAGGCGGAGGCCGACAAGGCGGCAGCTGAGGCGAAGGCCAAGGCGGAGGCCGAAGCCGCGGCGAAGGCGGCAGCCGAGAAGAGCGCGTCGGACAAGGCTGCGGCCGAGAAGAGCGCGTCGGACAAGGCGGCAGCTGAGGCGAAGGCCAAGGCTGAGGCCGAAGCTGCGGCGAAGGCAGCGGCCGAGAAGAGCGCGTCGGACAGGGCGGCTGTGGACGCGAAGTCGAAGGCCGAGGCCGAAGCTGCGGCGAAGGCGGCGGCCGAGAAGAGCGCAGCGGACAAGGCGGCGGCCGAGAAGAGCGCAGCGGACAAGGCGGCAGCTGACGGGAAGGGCAAGGCGGAGGCCGCGGCGAAGGCGGCAGCCGAGAAGAGCGCAGCGGACAAGGCGGCGGCTGAGAAGGTCGCGTCCGACCGGGCGGGAGCTGACGCGAAGGCCAAGGCTGAGGCCGAAGCCGCGGCGAGGGTCTCCGCCGAGAAGAGCGCAGCCGACAAGGCCGAGGCCCAAGCGCAGTCCGAGGGCGAGGCCGCCGCCAAGGCAGATGCAGCCAAGGCAGATGCGGACAAGGCGGCGGCGGAGAAGGCGCAGGCGAAGGTCGACGCCCGCGCGCAGCGCTCGGGGTCCTCGGGTAGCGGGACGCTGGGGTACGCGCTGATGGGCGGCGGAGGGGCCCTGCTGGCCGGCGGTGCAGTCGTCAATTTCCTTGTGGTGAACCCGGCGTGGGAAGAGGGTCAGGCCGCGATCGGCGACCCGAGCGGGGTCACCCCCGTTGACGCGCAGGCGATCCAGAGTCGGTTCAACGGGGGCCGTTGGGCGACCATCGCGTTGGTCGTCGGCGGTCTGGCGCTGGAGGGGACGGGGATCGTGCTCGGCCCGCTGCATACGTCGCTGAGCATCTCACCGGCCGGAGTGGGGCTTCACGGCGTCTGGTAGGTCGCCTCGAGACGGAGCAGGACGGGCGCGGACCAAGCCGTTTGGCTCTCCAGAGCTCTGGCTCGACCCGACCATGCCTCGGTCACCCAGACTCGGTCCACCGCGCGGAGCGGCAGGAGCGGCACCCCGCGAAACGTTGAAGGTGCGTTGGGCGGCACACGGACGGGACGCAGCCCGGCGCCGGCCAGCCTCTGGTCCGTGCGCTGAAAACTGGTCGGAAAGGAGCCGGCCGCGGCGACCACAGCGCCACCGAGGAGCTCCGCGACCATCGCCACTGTCGCCACCTCGGCGTCCAGCTCCGGGCCCAGCGGCGGGAGCCCGGAGATCAGGAGTGGGACGGACACGTCTGGCCCGGGGGCGGCGAAGACCAGCGCCGAGTGCCGGCCGACGGCCCACGTGTCTTCGTCGCCGCACGCCGCGAACCCGGCGCGCGACCAGACGATCGTTCCACCGGGCACCATCGTGTACTCTCCGGCCTGTCCGCCACCGCCCGGCGGCATTGCGACCCGGGGATTCACGAGGACAACGACGTCGGCCTCGTCTGTCAATCGGGTCACGGCGGTCAGGTTGTCGGCGCCGGACCACAGGGCGAGGATCAGTGAGTCGGGTAGCGCGACCTCGGCGCTGCAGGCGGCGAGCGCGTCCAACTCGCCGGGCGGGCTCGCCGCGGGCAAGGGCAGGGAGACGGGTGGGATGGTGCGCGAGAGCAGCAGGAAGCTCCCGAGCCCGAGCGCACCGCTGACGCCGAGCGCCCATCGGTCGCGCACGAAACAGAGGTGGATGAGGCAGACGCCGATCACGGTGGGCAGGGGCTCTGCATACAGGATCAGGGCGGTGAGCAGCGCGCCCTCTCGCAGCGCGCCTACGGTGAGGCCAGCCAGCAGTCCACCGACGATCAGCGCCAACGCCCCGAGGTGCCGGAACGGGTTGCTCCGGGGAGCGGGGTGGCCATGAGCGACCAGAGCGGCAGGGTCGTCAGACACCCGTGCAGCTATCCGGCGGCGCCGTCCTCGTCCGCTGCCGGGCCCCCCGAGTCGGCTTCGGCTTCCGGTGCTGCTTCGGCTTCCGGTGCTGCTTCGGCTTCCGGTGCTGCTTCGGCTTCCGGCGCGGCTTCGCCTTCCGGCGCGGCTTCGCCCCCCGGCGTGGCGTCAGCAGCCGCTCCCTTCCGCCCGCGGCGACGACGGCTGGTCTTGCCCGCCTCACGTCGCTCGCCTCCGCCGGTGGCCTTCACTTCGGGCAGGGCGAGGCCGTTCGCCTCGGCCGCCTTCTGCATTTCCACGGCGGCACCGCTCGCGATCAGCGCCGTGCACGCCTCGATGGCCTGGTTGGCCGCCGTCCGGGTCGCCGACTCTGGCAGGCTCCGCTCGACCGCCTTTTGGAGCTCGGGCACCGCCGCGAAGATGTACCCCTGCATCTGGCGCAGGAGGCCGCGCGCGTAAAAAGCGTCCGGCGCGCCGGCGTCGATCGCCAGCGCGGCGTCGATGCTGCTGTCCGCCGACAACCAGTGCTGTGACGGGTCGACCGCCTTCTGGCCGAGGGTGATCGACAGGAGCGCGAGGTCGATCCAGGGCTTGGCAGCCCGTTCGTCCAGCTTGGTAGCCTTCTTGAGCGCCCAGGCCGCCTGCTCCAGATCGCCGCCGGTCCGCAAGAGCAATCGCCCGAGGTAGAGATGGGCGAGGTAGTTGCGCTGGTCCTGCTTCACTGCCTCTTGCAGGATCTCGTTCGCCTGCGTGCGCCGGACCTCGTCTTCGAGCCCGCCGCGCTCGACCATCAACGCGCCGAGTCGGGCCAGGTGCAGACCGTTCTCGGGGTCGAGCCGCCGCGCTTCCGAGAGCGCATCTTCCGCCAGCTCGAAGGCCCCGACCAGCAAGTAAACTTCCCCGAGCAGCCCGTAGCTGTCCGGCATCATCGGCTCGAGGGCCTGCGCCTCTTTGAGCGCGGCGATCGCGTCGTCAAGCCGGTTCTGCTCCAGCAGCACGCCCGCCAGACGTCGGCGCAGTCGGCCGCTCGTTGGGAACGCAGCGGCAGCGCGCTGCAGCGTCGCGACCGCCTTGGCTCGGCCGCCTTTGGTCTTCTCACACCAGTTGGTCTCCTGATGGAAGACCTCAGGAGTCGGCTGCTTCTCCGCTTCGGCGAACGCGGCTGCGATCTTGTCTGCCCCAGCGCCGAGCGCGATGAGGAGCTCGGCGCGCATCAGCATCAGCTCGGGGTTGGAGGGGTCCATCGCGAGCGTCTCCTTGAGACGCTGCTCGGCCAGCTCTGGGCGCGCCGCCTTGGAGCGGATGAGCCCGCGGATGGACTCGAGCGCAGGGTCGTTGTCAGGGAACGGCAGCTTCCACCGGTTGCGCAGCTTACGCGCCGCGAACAGGAGTCGGTTGCCCTCCTGCGCGAACGCCAGCTTCTCCTGACCCTTGTCGTCCAGCTTCAGCGCGCCTTTGAGGGTCTCGTCGCCGAGGTATTCGAGGAGGTCGTAGTCCTCACGCACGTCCAGCACATCCCGCACCAAGGTGTGGACGCCGTAGACCTTCTCACCTGCCACTTCGTTCTGATCGAGCAGGCCGGTGGCGAGCAGGTCGAGCCGCATCTGGCGGTCGATGTGGGTGCCTTCGAAGTCGGCCTGGCGGATGGGCAGGCGGAAGTGCGAAAGCACGACCAGCGCCTTGCGCTGCTCCTCGGTCAGGCCCTTCAGCGCACGCTCAATCCGGCGCCGTATCGGGTCGGTGGCGGCGAGGGTCTCCATGGCCATGAATTTCGGCTTCTCCATCAGCTCCGCGCGGGCTTCGGGGTCGCGGATGGCGACCGCGAACAGCCGCGCCGCGAACGGATGGCCATGAATTCGCTCGTGGATCGGCCCGTAGTTCTCCCTGGCGAAGTCCTCGACACGGTAGGACTCGAAGATCTCGTGGAGCTCCTTTCCCTTCAGTCCGGCCAGATCCAGCACCTGCAGGTCACGCCCCTCGCCCTCCCGGTAAAACCGCGGCCGGATCGTGGAGACGAAGACCAGATGGAGGCGGCTCTTCGCCGTGAGCAGCTCGCGGAGGAGCATCTCCAGCCGGCCTTCGCGGTGGAATGTTCCGTCCCGGCGCAGGGCGTGCTCCAGGCGCTGGATCACCAGCACGCGGTCGGCGAGGGCCTCGTTGGCGAGCGCCGCCGCGGCGAGCTTGACCAGCTCGGCCGGAACGGGGCGGCTCTCCGCCTGCTTCAGCGCGTCCCCGAGCGCATGATCGCCCACCTCGGCGGCGAGCAAGGCGATCCGGGCGAACAGCGCGTCCGCCTCTGAGCCCCAGCCGACCGAAAAGTCGGGGAGTCGCTTCAAACCGGAGGTGCCGAGCGCCTTCTCGATGAGCCAGCGCTTGCCGACCCCATGTGGCCCAGCCACGACGACGGGGCCGCCGGCCTCGATGAACGCAGCGAAGGTCGCGAGCTCCTCTTCCCGGCCTACGAACTGGATCCTGGGCGCTCCGCCGCCCTTCTTCTTGGCGTCATCTGCCTTTGCGGCTGCTTTCCCGCCCTTTGCGGCAGGTGCGGCGATTGGAGCCGGCACGGGGAGACCCTTCAAGAAGTCTTTCGCGTTCTTCTTTTCGTGGTCGAATTTCAGGAGCCGCAGCGGCGTGGGCAGCGCGAACGGGTTGAACGCCCGGGCGACGATCACCAGGCGGGGCTTCTGCCCGGCGGTGCGCACCGACTCGGCGAGCAGGTTCAGGCCTACCGAGTCTGCGACGTCCGGCTCGACGAGCACGATCACGCCGCCCTCGCGCATCGCGTGCGCGGCTGCATCGCCGGTTACCGCGGTGGCTGGGGTGCGGGCATCGCCGGAGAGCACGACCGCGGGCACGCCCGGACGATGCCGGAGCTCGCCAAGCGTTTCAACGTCGGCCAGCGAGCGGGCTCCGAAGGCGAGAAGGCAGCGGCCTTCCTGGATGGCGATTTCAGCGCGGGACATAGTGACTCTGGGAGGGGCCGCGGCGGTAACCGCGTAGACCGGGGGGCGCAAAGGGGGGGGACGGCTGCGGCACACGGGGGGGACGGCTGCGGCACACGGGGGGGACGGCTGCGGCGACGGGAGGGAAACCCGCGCCCGGCCGGGGTAGACTAGGGGGATGAGAGATGATGACGAGGAGATCCCGGGGCAGGAGGGGTTCATACCCTTCTCGACCGGGCGTGCCCGCGCCGCGAAAGCAGCGCGGAGTCGGCTACGCGCGGCGGGAGCGACCGCATGCTCTGCCACCGTGGTGGAGATGGTAGGGAAATGGGTGCGGATACGCATGGATTCGGCTGCGTCCGGGTTGGCGGAGCGGCGACTACGGGTCAAGGCCGAGGTGGTCGCCGGTGACCGGGTCTGGCTCGAAGGCGAAGGAGACATGCAGGTGGTGGGCGGCTTCGAACCGCGGCGGACGGAGCTGCGGCGCAGCGGAAATAGCGGTGTGCGGGTGGTATGCGCGAACGCCGATGTCCTCGCGATCGTATCGGCTACGCAGGACCCGCCTTTCCGTGCGGGGTTGGTGGATCGGATGCTCGTTGCGGCCGGATCGGCGGGCATGACGGCGGCGCTTGTGCTCAACAAGTGTGACACCGGCATGCCAGAGGAGGTGCTGGAGCGTCTGGCGCTGTATGAGGATCTCGGGTTGCCGGTGTTCATGCTGTCGGCGTTGCAGGGAAAGAACATGGCGGAGTTTCGCGAGTTCCTGCATGGTCGCACCACCGTGCTGGCGGGGCACTCGGGGGTGGGGAAGAGCTCGCTCCTTCGGGCCCTGGTCCCCAACGCGGAGCCCAAGGTGGGTCACGTCGATGAGTGGGGCCGGGGTCGGCACACCACTACGGGGGCGTGCGCGTTCGATTTGCCGGACCTCCCCGGAAAACCGCCGGGAGTGGTCGTGGACCTGCCGGGGGTGCGCGAGTACGGGGTGGGGTTCGTGCTACGGCCGGAGCTCCGCACGCATTTCCCAGAGCTGGTTGACTTGAGGTGCCGGTACGCGGACTGCCTCCACGATGGCGAGGATGGGTGCATCGCCGGCGAGCATTCGGACCCGATCCGGCTGGAGAGCTACCAGAAGCTGCTGGAGGAGTGTGTGTGAGGGGGGGGATGACGGTTTAGGCTCTCGTCATGGCGCGATCCACCGCCCCACGAGGCTCGTCCAAATGCAAAATTAGGGGCCAGATACTACAACTGCGACGGGTCCGTGGCCTACGCGGACGCTGACACGGATGGTTGGATCGGAGGCCCGTTTGGGCGACCCCGCTTGACATCGCTCCGGACGGGCGCATGATCCACGGGTGCGTGCGCTGAACCTGCTCCAGATCGTCGAGGGCCTGTCCGTCAGCGCCTTCGTCGCAGTGGCGGCCTCCGCCGTGTTCGTCCCTGACGGCGTGCCCACGCCGCTGGACCCGGTGGCGTTGTCCTCGGGGCCCGCGGACGAGCACTGGATGGGCATCTTCATGGCGGATCAGCACGTCGGCTACGCGGTCAGCCGGGAGGCCCCGACCGCGATGGGCGGTCGTGTATACCAGCAGCAGTCCACGTTCGCGATCCAGGCGATGGGGAACGTGCAGCAGGTCACCGCCGCGGGAACAGCGGTCGTCGGTCCAGACGGCGCGCTCCAGACCTTCGACTTCATGCTCACCTCGCCGCTGCCGATGTACGCCAAGGGGGTCGTGCAGGGGAAGAACCTGCACGTCACCGTGGATCAGGGCGGGTCGACCGAGGACATCGACATCCCGCTGACCGAGGCCCCGGTGCTGTCGATGACCCTCCCTTCGCTGGTACGCGGAAAGGTCATGCGCCCGGGCCTGCGGTTCTCGGTGCCGTACTTTGACCCATTGACCCGTTCAAACGCCACCGCGAACGTTGAGGTCCAGTCCCCCGAGATGTTGCCGACCGGCGAGACGGCGTGGTGGTTGAAGTCGAGCTTCAACGGGGTGGAGACCCGACAGTTGGTGGACCCGAGCGGCGCGGTGCTCCGCGAGGAGGGCTCGCTGGGCCTCAGGGCGGAGCGCATGACGCGCGAGGACGCGGTGAAGCTGGACGCGGGCACGCCTCCCGACCTCATCGCGCTCACCAGCATCCCCGTTCCACCGATCGCCAATTCGGCGCGCGCACACATCGTCACCGTCACGCCCGGCGGAGTCCCCGCCGGGAGGTTCGCCCACGATCCGCCGCTTCAGGCTGTCGCCGGCCAGACGGTCACCATCAGCGTGCCGCTGCTCGCTGAGCTGCCCCACCTGCCGGTCCGCGCTCAGGGCGCCGTTGAAGCGGTCGACACCGAGCCGTCGTTGTCGATCCAGTCCGCCGCGCCGGAGATTTTGGCCCGGTCGGCGGCGATCCTCGCGGGGACCACCGACCGCGTTGAAGCCGCCCGCAAGCTCAACGACTGGGTCAATCGCTACGTCCAGAAGGTCCCGACCATCGGGGTCCCCAACGCGCTTGAGGTGCTTCACACTGGGGAAGGCGACTGCAACGAGCACACCGCGCTCTACGTCAGCCTCGCCCGGGCCGCGGGGATCCCTGCGCGGATCGCGGCGGGCCTCGTATACGCACCGGCGATCGGGGATGCTTTTTATTACCACGCCTGGCCCGAGGTCCGGATCGGGTCACTCGGCGCAGATGGCGCAGCCGGATGGGTGCCGGTCGACCCGACGTTCGGCCAGTTCCCAGCGGACGCCACGCACCTAAAGATCGTGAACGGCGATCTGGACAAACAAATCGAGATCATGGGGCTCATCGGAAAGGTGAGCATCCGGGTCGACGAGGTTCGCTAATTGGCCCATGACCGCCACATGGCAGGCAGGTCCTTGGTCATCGCGTAGACCCGCCGCATGATGGAGATCGGCAGGGCCGGCGTTCCGAGCCAGGTCTCACCCGCCGGGATCTCGCCGTGCAGGCCGGACTGAGCGCCGATCCTCGCCCCCGCGCCGATGGTGGTGTGGTCCGCCACGCCCACTTGCCCGCCGATCTGCGCGCCGTCGCCGATCGTGCAACTGCCCGACACGCCGGTCTGCGCGGCGATCACAACGTACTTTCCAAGCGCGCAGTTGTGCCCGATGTGCACCATGTTGTCCAGCTTGCACCCGTCCCCGAGCGTGGTGTTCGACAGGAACCCGCGGTCGATCGTGCAATTCGCCCCGATCTCCACGTCGTCCCCGATCTCGACCCCCATCACGTGTGGGACCTTGAGCGGCCCGGTCTGAGTCGCGTGGTAGCGAAACCCGTCGGCCCCGATCACCGTGCCCGCGTGGATACGGCAGTTGCGGCCGATCTTTGTCCTAGGGTACAGGACAACGTTCGGGAAAATGTGGGTCCCGGCCCCCACCACGCAGCCCGCGCCGATGACGACGCCAGGGTCCAGGATCGCATCAGGGGACACTGACGCGCCTGGGTGAACGCACCCGACGAAAGACTCCTCCGGCAACAAGGCGTTCAGCACGAGGCACATCGCGCTGAGCGGGTCGTCGACGACGATCACGCTCCGGCCCGGGATCGCCGCTCGGGCGAGCAGCACCCCCGCCCGACCGGGCGCCCCCCGGTCCAGATAGGCGAGGTCGGACGCTTCCGCCTCGTGAACGGCTGCTACCGCGAGGATGGTGAGGTCCTCTCCGTGCAGCTCCCCGCCGACCAGCTGGGCGATCCCGGAGGCGCGTTCCGGCTCAGGGAGACGGCGCCCGGAGGTGGTGGCTAAGACGGTGGACACACCGGCCTCCTAGCATGGAGGCAACCTGTCCGTGGAACAGGGTTAAACCCGCGAACGATGCATCTTGCCAGCCCCCCCGCCAGCCCTCGCGCCCGCACCCCCGCCCGCACCCCCGCCGCGGCTCGCGCCGTCGGCGCCTGCTCCACCGGCGCCTGCTCCACCGGGGTCGCCCTGATCGCCCTGCTCTCCCCGCTTTGGGTGACGCCCGCGGCCGCAGGCCCCCGGGTCGCCACGCCCCACGCGGACGACGCCTTCGCCCACGCCAATGCTGCGCCCACCCGGTCGGCCCTGCCGGTCACGCCCTCCGCCGCTTCGGGCCAGCCGCCCCCTTCGGACCCGACCCCCGACATGACCGTCTACGGCTACCACGCCTACTGGAGCGGCGACCCCTCGCAGCTCAACTGGGACCAGCTCACCCACGTCGCGATCTTCGATGTCGAGCTGAAGAGCGACGGCACCCTCGCCTCCACCAGCCATTGGACCGACGTGGCTGCGAGCGTCGTCCCCATCGCGCATGCCCACGGCGTCAAGGTGGATTTGTGCGTCACCTCCTTCGATGAGAGCGTGCAGGCCAGCGTGCTCCCCAGCCCAACCAAGCGTGCCACGGCCATCGCTGCGCTGAAGGCTCTGGTGGACGAGTACGGCGCGGACGGGGTCAACGTCGATGTCGAGGGGATGGACGACAGCCTGGCCGGCGACTTCGTGCAATTCATCACCGAGCTGCACGCCGAGGTCGGCGAGGTCTACATCGCCACCCCCGCCGTCGACTGGCTGGGTGCGTACGACTACAGCGCGCTCGCTGCCAACAGCGAGGGCCTGTTCATCATGGGCTACGGCTACCACTGGACCGGCGGGGACCCCGGCCCGAACGATCCGCTCTACGGGGGAGGCGCCTGGTCCAGCTACTCGCTGGAGTGGTCCATCGAGGACTACCTGAGCTACGGCGCGCCGGTGGACAAGATCGTGCTCGGCCTGCCCCTCTATGGCCAGGAGTGGATGGCGGACCATGACATTCCCGGGAGCGCCACGGGGGACGGCTGGTCGGTCGTGATGTCCGCTGCCATCGAGGATGCCGCCAGCTACGGCGCGAACTACGACGCGACGACGCACTCTCCCTATGCGCTCCCTCCCGACGGCCAACTCTGGTATCCGGACACCGAGTCGGTGCGTGAGCGCATCGCGTTCGCCCGCGAAATGGGGCTGCAAGGCGTCGGCTTCTGGGCGCTCGGGTACGAGGGAGACGACCCGGACTTTTGGCCGATGGTCGCCGAGGAGACGACGTTTCCGACCGACAGCGGGGGGACGGACAGCGGGGGCACCGACAGCGGCGGTGACGACGGCGGGAACGGGGGCGACGGCGGCGACGGGGGCGACGGGGGCGACGGCCGGGCGCAGGTCATCTCTGGCGAAGACAAAGGGGGGTGCTCCGCGTCGGGCGGTGGCCCTCCGGGCGTAGCTCCCGTGGGTGCAGCTGTGATTCTCCTGCTCGCGTCGCTCGTGGGCCGGCGCAGCAAGGAGGACCAGGCATGATCCCCGAACGCCAGCTCCGCGAGCAGATCATCCGGTTCAGCCACCTGTGCTACGAACGACACTTGCTGGTCGCCATGGACGGCAACCTGTCGGTGAAGCTCTCCGAGAACGAGATCCTCTGCACGAAAGCAGGGTGCCATAAGGGGTTCCTGGTGGACGAGGACCTTGTCGTCATCGACCGCAAGGGGCGTAAGCTGCGCGGCACGGGGAGCCCGACGAGCGAGATGGCCATGCACCTCGCCTGCTACGACGAGCGCCCGGACATCTCGGCGGTGATCCACACCCATCCGCCGATCTCCATCGCGTTCACCATCGCGGGGGTGAGCATGGCGCGCTGCGTGCTGCCCGAGGTGGTGCTGACCCTGGGGGTCGTGCCGACGGTCGACTACGCGACGACCGGCACGCAGACCCTCGCGGACAAGATTCGGCCCTATGTGCGCGATCACGACGCCATCCTGATGGATCGCCACGGCGCCGTGTGCCTAGGGAAGAGCCTGCTGCTCGCGTTCTGCAACCTCGAGACCATGGAGCACACCGCGCTGATCACCAAGACCGCGCGCGATCTCGGCAACGTCCGGGAGCTGCCCGCGGAGGAGGCCGGACGGCTACGGAGCATGGGGCTGAAGCGCTACGGTGGGCCCCCAGCCGCGGTCGCGAGGGCCGACGCTCCGGGCGCGGACCTGCCGCCGGCCTGCACGGGCTGCTCTGGCTGCGCGCATCCGAGCCCGAGCGGCATCGCCCCGAAGTCAGAGCTGAAGCTGGCCCGCGTGACGCAGGCAGGCCTCGGTCCCTTGCTCGGCGAACGGCCGGGGGCGCGCGCCTGCGAGGACACACGGCTCGAAGACGCGCTGGTCAGCGAGGTCCTGAGGGCGCTGACGAAGTAGGCCGGCGCGGGCTCGCCCGCCGTGCTCCCTACAGCTCCGACTGCTTCTTCACCCACGTCGTCGCGGTCGTCAGCCCCTTCGAGCTGATCATCTCCTGAACGAACCCGGGGATCCACCCCTTGAAGCGGATGTCCACCGAGTACTCCAGGCGGGTCACGGTGGGCGACAGGGCAGTGACCCTCCAGTAGCCTACCGAGTCGTCCAAATCCGACAGTCGGGAGTAGTCCAGCGTCCAGGTCATGTAGCCCTGCGCTGGTTGATGATCGTGCTTGATGTAGTACTGGACCCCGAAGCCCATGACGGAGAGCACGAAGTCGACGTAGATCAGCGAGCCCTCCTTCTTGTAAGTGGTGCACTTGCTGACGCTGTCCACCCAGGATGGGTAGTTGGCGAAGCTCGTGATCTTCGACCACACCTTTTCCGGCGTGGCGTTGATGTTCATAAACGCGACCGCGTGGCCTCCGTTGCCTGTCTGGGCTTGCTTCTGCACCATCTGGCCGGCGGTGAGCTTCGCCTCGTCGTCTGCGGACAGCGAGACCTTCGCGGGCGCGCCGGCGTAGGCCGCCACGATGCCCTTGTTGGTGTGTGGCTGGGCGGGGTCCGCCGCCATCGCCGTTCGGCTCATCGTCATCACGGCCAACAGCAGGATGACAGGGGCGAACGGTGAGGGCATCGGGGCTCCGTGGACCCCGGCACTATACCGACGCGGCGGGTTCACGCCAACCGCTGGCCGCGTCCGCGGTACGTTCTCCCCGTGCTCCCCCACCTCCCGCCGATACCCCTCACGCGGGCTGAACCTCAGCTCATCGTCACCGGAGCGTCCGGCCAGGAGATCGTCTGGTTCGAGGCCGCCGGGGTCGCGCTCCGCCTCGATCCGATCGATGGGCACATCGTCGACCGCCAGCCCGTCCCGACCGACAGCCTCGGCTCCTACACGATCCGCTCCTCCCCGAGTCCGCCGCGGACGGTGACGGTGACGTACGCCGGCGGGAGCTTCGAGCTTCCCCGAGTTCGGGGGTGGGCGCTCGCGAGCAGCGCCCCGGGCGCCGATCTCCTGCTCGCCGCTTCGGAGCAGCTGATCCGCGTGCACCCGTCGGGGGTGCAGGAGGTGATCAACGCGCCGGCGATCCATCACGTCGCCGGGCTACCCGACGGCGTCGCGTATACGCACGGCGACCACCGTGCGAGCGGTAGGGTGGCGGGGCTTGTGGTTCATGGCGCGGGCTCCGCCTGTTTTCTGGACGGGCCCGATGGGCCGATCGTCGCCCCCTTGCGCGCCGGTGACCCGATGATCCTGCGCGATCGGGAGCGCACGCTGCTGGTTGGGAGCGACTGTGCTGTGCTCGCGGCGCTGCCGGTCCACGCACAGGCTGCCACCCTCTCGTCCGAGGCCCTTTGGCTCCTGACCGACCGGGCGCTCCTTCGGTATCCGCGTCACGCGGACGCCTTCGGTCCGCCCCGCTCGGTCGCGGTCGCTGGGCCCACGGGAGCGGTCGACTGTGGGGATCCGTGCCTGACCCTGGGGCCGCTGATCTGGAACCCGTTCTCGGGGGAGCGGTCCGTGCGGGGGGTGGGGGCCCCGCCCCGGCAGCCGGCGTCAGCGTTCACCCTCGTTGGTGGCGGTGACGGGACGTTTCGGTTGCGTGCTGTCCCGGGCGGGACCCGGGTGATCAACACGGTCACCGGGCACGATGTAGGCGTGGAGATCCCGCGTTGGGCCCGCCACGGGGTGGTCTCCGCGGACGGCCGCCTGGCGCTGATCGTGAGCGACGACCCGGCGCCGACGACCGCGCTGTTTGAGGTCGCGACCGGGCGGGAGCGGTGGTCTGTGCCTTCCGGGTCGAACCCGATGCTGCTGACTTCCCGGGGGGCGGTGTTGAACCCGCCCGACCCGGTCCTGATCGATACGGCGACCGGCCGGTCGGCGCTCAAGCTGGTGCGCGGTGACTCGGGCCGGGACGCATGGCTCGACGGCAACCTCGTCGTGGTGCCTGGCGACTGGTGGGCGACCAAGCCGGCCGCGGACGCGCCGATCGTGGCGACCCTGCACGCGACCGGCGGGGGGGAGGCGCTGCGCGCGCCGCGCTGGCCAGAGGTGGTCGCGCCTGAGCCGGCGGACGCCGGTCCTGCGGACGACCCGCTCGCCCGCGCCATCGCCTCCCGAGGCACGCAGGATGCGCCTCCCGTGCCCCTCGACGGCCTTCCGCACCTGCTCGCGGCGGAGCGCGCGCGCTCGGCTCGGATTCTTGAGCTGGCCGAGGTGCTCAGGGTACTCGCGTTGCGAGGCCACGGCGATTGGCCGCCTTCGTCGGTCAAGACCGTGGATGTCGCGGTGAAGCGCCGCTCCCTTCCGCCCGGGCGGCTGGTCGGCGGGGTCACCGGGCTGACGCTGCACAACAACCCGGTCACCTTGCCGCTGCGGCCGGGCCGGCCTGTGCTGGTCGTGATCGGCACCGACGGCCAGCTCCCCGATCGCCTGCTTAGCGCCGCTCGTGATCCGGCGATCGACGTGCTCTGGGCCCTTGGCGACGACGATCCGTACGGACTGGAGCTGGGCGGGGCGCTCGAACGTCTGGTCGGCGAGTCGGGAGGGGGGTTGGTACTGCCGGGGCTCATCGGGCTGCTGAGCGAGCACGATCCAGGGCAGACGGTGGAAGTTGGCGGTTTTGGCGAGGAGCTCGCCAGGCACCTTGGGCTGCCGTTGCCGGGGGCGATGCTGGTGGACGCCGACGGGCACGTGCTCGCCGAGGGAAACATCGAGACGGTGGCCGATGCGATGCGATGGCGCAACCTCGAGGGCGTGCGCGTGGCGAAGCCCACGCCGTGGGAGTGGCGGTACGAGGGGCCGGAGCCCGTTCGTACCGTTGCAGCGCTCGCCGACGACGGCGTCGCGTTCCGGACCGATCGGACGGTCGGGGTGCTGACCGGTGACGGGCGCCTGCGTTGGGATGTCGCGCTCGTCGGCAAGCAGGTCCACGTGGCGGGCGATCTGGTGCTGGTCTCGGACGGTCGCCGGGTGGTCGCGCTGAACGCTGTCGACGGGGTCGAACGCTGGACCGCCGATGGGTCGGTCGTCGCCGTAGGGGCGACCTTCGCATGGGTGGCTGAGCGATCGTATGGCCGGATTCTCAGTCTCACAACAGGGGAGTCGTCGATACAGCTACGGGGGATCGTCCATCCGGACGGGGTGGGTGACGTCCTGTGGTTCGATGGGCCGGAGGAATGGCGGTGCGGGGTGACGCCGTCGGGCGCGCCGGTGAAGTGCGGGTACGGAGACCGCTTCGGGTCCACCGTGCTGTCTTGGGACCCTCCTGAGCTCACGGCGGTCTCCGATGAGGGGCGCGAGCTGTGGACGACGACGGTCGCGGTCTGGCGCATCCAGGGGACACACCTGCTCGCTTGCCTCGGCTCCGCGAGCGGGCCGTGGGTGGAGCTTGACGCGCGCGGCCGTCCTGTGGCGGTGCTGCTGAGTGACGCTCCTGTGGAGACCAACCCATCTCCCTCCGGTC
>SHYV01000010.1 GCA_009692605.1 Myxococcales bacterium | reverse complement strand
GTCGTGAATTCGTCCACGCCCAGCGCGTGTCCGGCGCCGGTGCGAACCGCCCATCCGACGCCGCTCGGGGCACGGTCGGCCCGGCTCACCGGGCCGCGGGTGAGCTGCTGCTCGAGGTAGACGGGCTCCTGACCGGTGACCGGCGGGGGGGCGGCCGCCGAGTCGACCGCCGGTCCGACCCCCGGTCCGACCCCCGGTTCGACCGCCGGTCCGACCCCCGGTCCGACCCCCGGTTCGACCGCGGGGGACGCGATTGGCGGCGGGCCCGGCACATCTGAGGAGACCGGAGCCGCGCCGGCGGAGCGAAAGAGGGAGAGGATCACGAGCACATGCACGGCCGGAGCGTATCACCCAGCTCACGCGCCCGGACTACCTCGTGTCCTGCACGCCAACTTCGAGGATCGCGCGGTCGTTCGCCAGCGTGACCGTGAACACGAACGTGCCCCAGGTGAACCGCTCTCCCACCCCCGGCACGTGGCCGAACCGGGTGAGCAGGAAGCCCGCTAGCGTCTCGTAGTCGCCGCTCGGCATCGTGAAGCCGGTCTGCGCCACCAGCTGCTCGCCCTCTACTCGGCCGCTCGCGACCCACTCCTTTTCGCCGATCTTCCGGACCGACGGCCGCCGCCGGTCGAACTCGTCGTCGATGTCGCCCACGATCTCTTCGAGGATGTCCTCGATCGAGATGATCCCTACCGCCCCTCCGTATTCGTCCACTGCGACCGCGAGGCGCTTGCGTTTGCGGCGCAGGTCCAGAAACAGCTCATCGACCCGCTTGGTCTCCGGTACGAACACGACCTCTTGCATCACGCTCTGTATGGGCGCGCTGCCGTCGGCGGCGAACAGCAGGTCGCTGTGCATGACCATCCCGACGATCCGGTCTACGCGCTTTCGGTACACGGGCATGCGCGAAAATCCGGCCTCCACCATGATGGCTGCAGCCTCATCGCAGGTCGCGCTCTCCGGGACACCCGCCATCTCGATCAGCGGTACCATGGCGTCGCACACCAGGGTCTCGGAGAAGTGGAAGACGCGCAGGATCATCTCCTTCTCGTCGGCGTGGATGTCGGTGTCCTCGGCGTTGTTCAGGAGCAGCCGGATGTCTTCGCGCCGCACGGTGTGCGGCTCAGTCTCTCCCGCCCCCAACGCGCGTAAGATGGCGCGTGAGACCCAGTCGACCGCGGTGAGGGCAGGAGAGAGCACCACCGAGAAAGCCAGAATAGCGGGCGCCACGATCGGGGCGACCCGGGTCGCGTTCGCCCGGTAGATGCTCTTAGGGAGCAACTCCGCGAAGATCAGGGTGATCGGGGTGAAGATCGCGACCACGACGATCTCTGGCGTATTTCCGATCCGTGAGAGCAGATGTGCCACGACGGTCGACCCGGTGATCAGCGCCAGATTTGTGCCGATGAGGCAAGTTCCGACCAGCCGGGCCGGCTTTGCAAGCAGCTCCAGTACTCGCGCGGCGCGCGCGTCGCCACCGTCGGCTCTGCTCTTGAGTACGAGTCGGTCGGAGCTGACGATCGCGATCTCGGAGCCGGAGAAAAAGCCTTGGACGAGCACCAGGACCATCACCAGCCCCACCTCCCACAATACGCCGACGAGCTCGGGTGTCATGCGCCGCCCTGCCCGGTGTCTTCGGATGGCTCGTCGGGGTCGAACGCCCTGGGCACCAGGCGCGTCACGGTCAGCTCGGTGATGCGCCGCCCTTCGAGGCCGGACACCCGAAATCCGAGTCGGGTCTGTCGGCCTGTGTCGGTCCAGTCCACCTCATCGCCCGTCTGCGGGGCGCGGCCGAGCAGCTGCAGGACAAACCCCGCCACCGTCGTGTAGTCGCCCTCGGGCATCTCGATGTTGAAGGCGCGGCCGAAGTCCTCGATGTCGATCCCAGCGCGGACGGTCGAGACGCCATCCTGGACAACGGTGATGTCCCGCTCATCCCCATCGGACTCGTCCAGCACCTCTCCGACCAGCTCTGTGAGCAGGTCATCCAAGGTGATGAGCCCGGTGATGCTGCCGTGTTCGTCGACCACCATCGCCATGTGGTTCTTCTTCGCACGGAATTCCCGGAGCAGGTCCTGAGCGTGTTTTCCCGGCGGTACGTACAGCACGGGGTGCAGGAGCTTCTGGAGCTGCCGCACGTTTGGTGTCGCGGCGCGGTCTTTGGCGGTCGCGCGCAACCTCAACAGGTCCTTCATGAGCAGGATGCCGACGACATTGTCAGGGTTGGACTGCCAGAATGGGACGCGGCTGTAGCGCTGGTCGCATACAGCGGCGAGGATTTCGGGCCATGGCGTGGTGATCGAAAGTCCGAAGATGTCGGGGCGCGGCGTCATCAGGCGTGCGACCGGGATCTCGCCGAACTCGAATACGCGGTGGATGATCTCCTGCTCCATGGGCTGGATCGCCCCGACGCGGGTACCCTGATCGATCAACGTGCGAAGGTGGGACTCCTGAATGTCCTTGTCCTCCTCTTGATGCGGAACGCCGATAATGTTCAGGATCGCGTCGACGATGGTGAGCAGGCCCCAGCGGATCGGGCTGACCATCTCAGCCCAGAAATTTAGCGGCCGGACGACGACGGCCGCGACCGCCCGGTTGTAGCGGAACGCGAGGGTCTTCGGCAGCACGTCGCCGCAGAGGATCAGCACTGGGGCGACGATCACGACGTTCAGCCAGGGCGCCTGAGGCACGACGGTCAACAGGATCGAGGCGGTGAGCGCCGAGAGCCCGATGTTCGACACTTCGTTCCCGATCAGCAGCGCAGCCAGCACGCGCTGCGGCCGGTGCAGCATGTGGGTGAGCAGCTCGCCCACCCGCCCCTGCCCCTTCAACGCCTCGCGGTCTACTTTCTGGAGTGAGAACAACGCGCTCTCGGATCCAGCAAAGAACGCGACGCTACACAGCAACGCCAGGATGCCGAGCAGCGTGGTGGGGATCATGCCCGGATCGATCATTACGCCCTCGCCGGCGTTGGCCCACGCGGGTGCGGCGGTGAGGATGAACGGGGTCAGGAGCGGCGAAAGTGGTTGAATAGCGGGTCTGGCCAGTTCATGCCGATCAGGCGGGGTTGGAAGGGGCCCGTTCTCTGATCGTGTGGGTCGGGGTGTGGGTCGGGGTGCGGGGCAGTCAGTGTCCCGATGCGTGTGATGAGCACGCCAGCCGTTTCGGAAAGGGACTCTACCGCACTTCGAGAGGTTTTGTTGGCGGTGAACAGCAACTGGTAGTCCTCGCCGAACGCCAACCGCCAAGAGAGGTCCGGCACGCCGGGCACCGCCGCGGGGTCGATCTCGGCGGAGACCTGCGAGGCGAGGCACAGGCGGTCGAGGTCGGCCCGGAGTCCGTCGGACAGGTCCATCATGGCGGTCGCAAGACTTTTTTCGGCCAGAGCGATCCCTAAGTCAACGGGGGGGCGCGGCCGGGCCAGCGCGGCGCGGGCGAGGGGCGAGGGCGCCGGGGAGTAGAACCCTTCCGCTGCCAGGCCGAGCGTCCCGGTCACGTACACGTCGTCGCCTGCTCGGCCGGTGGAGCGAAGGACCGGATGCGAAGCTCTACCGCCCACTGCGAGGGTGAGCGTCCGCACCGGGGCGGCGACCGTGTCCCCGCCGACGAGCGTTAGGCCAAAGTGGTCGAGCCCTTCCAGAAGGCCGTCCCGGAACGCCATCAGCCACGTGGTGTCGAGCGGATCAGGGACCGCGAGCGACAGCAGCGCCCACTGGGGACGCGCGCCCATGGCGCCGAGGTCGCTCGCGTTCACGGCAGCGAGCTTCCACCCCACGTCCGCGGGGCTGAGCCGTTGGTCCCAGTGTCGGCCCTCGACCATCGTATCCATCGACAGGACCGTCCCATCCGGCAGGACCGCACCATCATCGCCGATCCCCACGGTAGGCCGAAAGGTCCCGTCGGCGCTTCGCGTTGGCCCGACAAAGGCGGCGATGACGTCCCCTTCGGTCACGTGTCTGTTGGTCGCATCGGTGACGATCTCTCCAGCCGGCTGGTCACTCGGGCAGCTCGGTGGGCGGGACGTAGGCTGGGAGAGGCGCGATGCCGGCCCTCGTCACGGTCAGGAGTCGCCAGCTTCGCCGCGCCCCACGAGCCTCGTCGAAGCCGATCGTCCCCGCCACGCCGTTGGTGAGCTCCACTGCGGTCAGGGCCTCGGCGGCGTCGCCTCCTCGGCCCAACGCGGCTGCGGCGAGCAGCAGGGCATCGTACCCGATCGCATCGAGCATGCCCGGCGGGGACGGTCCGAGCCAGCCCTCGACGAACTTCGCCACGACCGGGTCGAGCGAGTGCACGTCGAACACGTCTACGAAGATACCGCGCTGGACGTAGGCTCCGCCTCGCCGGACCAGATCGTCGTTGTTCCAGCCCCCGAGCCCAAGCAGGGGCACCGCCGGTGGTCCCTTGGGGGTCTGGAAGGCTCCGACGGAGATCTCCTGATACGCCACGGCCGCCGCAGCAAGCGCGACGTTCTTGTACCCGTCCGGTATGAAGATCGCGTCGAACGCTTTGCCCTTGAGCTGCTTGGCTACCGAGGTGAAATCGGTCGTCGTGGGCTCGTATGCGATGGTCGCGGTCACCGAGCCGCCGCCAGCGGTCACCTCGTCGGCGAACGCGTGCGTAGCGTTCTCACCGTACGCGGTCTTCGGATGCAGCACCGCGTACCGGCGCATGCCTCGCCGGCCGAAGGTCTCTGCTAGCAAGGCGTGGACCTGCTCTTCGCTGCTCGGTGTGGGACGAAACACCTGGTCGCCGGCTGAGACGACGTCCGGGGACGAGGTCAGGGTGATCATCGCGGTGTGCAGGAGCTGGGCTGCGGGTGCACACTGCGCGGCCTCCTCCTTGGTGAGCGGGCCGATCACGATGGTCGCCCCTTCTTCGATCACCGCCTTCTGCAGTACCTTCACGCACGTCTCGGCCGACCCCGCGGTGTCGTACACCGCGACGGTGTAGGCGCCGCCGAGCGAGCTGCTCGCTTGCTCGATGGCGGCCCGGAGGCTGGCGGCCGGCTGCGCGTATTGCCCGGTCAGCGGAAGCAAGACCGCGATGCGGGTGGGGTCGGGCGGCTTGCCGGCGCTGGCTCTGGCCGCTGCGGTCTGGGCCTCAGCGGCGTGGGGAGAGGTCGGAAATTTTGATTGAAACGCTGTTGTGAGCTGGGTGACCGTCGGGAGGTCGCCCTCGCGGAGCGAGGTTCGGATGGCCTCGATCGCCGAGCGCTCGGATCCGTCACCGGTGGTGGCGGCGGGCTGGCTCGCCGTCAAGCCGGCCACTGCCTTGGCGACCCTCTTCGCCACGGCGGTGTCACTCTGCGCATACCGGGTGGCCTTCCCCGCGGCGTCGTTCACCTTGCCGGCCACGCTGCCGTCCGCTTTGCGTGCTTCGGCGATCAGCAGCCAGCGGTCCGCGTTCATGGTGTCCGGCACGTTTTCGTCCGCGATGAGTTCGAGGGTCGAACGCGTATTTCCGGACGCAACCGCTCCTGCTGCGTCCACGAGGGCCATCCCCAGCACCGCGGCGTTTTTCGCGCCGGAGGCCGGGTAGTTCCCCGCTACTTCCTCGAAGAGCGTACGCGCGCCGGTCTCCCCGCTCAGGCGCTTCAGCTCCCCCAGGTAGAGCAACTCCCACGCCTTGCTGGTCGGGTCCTGTTCGTGGGATGCTACGACTTCGAGCTTTGCTATCGCCGCTTTTCGGTTGGAATTGGAGATGGCGTCCAGCACCGCGCTTGGGAGTCGACCGGCCTGCGCTGGACCGGCCTGCGCTGCGCCGGTCAGGCTGATGGCTACGACCCAAGCGAGCCCTCGTAGCAGGCTGCCGTTCACCGTCGCACCTTCATCGCGCTCTGGTACTCGGAGCGCCGCGGATGGGTCGAGGCGGTGAGCGCGGCGAGCAGGGCGAGGCGGGCGTCTGCCGGCAGCTCGGTGGGGGTCTCCACCTCGACCCGCACATGAAGATCGCCCTTGCCCGACTCACCTGGGAGCCCGCGACCGTTCAGCCGGAACGACTTTCCGGAAGGCGTGCCGGGCGGCAGGCGGATCGTCGTTGTTCCATCCAGCGTGGGCACCACCAGATCGGCGCCCAGCGCGAGCTCTGCCAGAGTGACCGGGACCTCCGCCAGCAGATCGGGTCCTCGGCGCTTGAACAGGGCGTGCTCGGAGACCTGAACCAGGACATACAGGTCGCCGGTCGGGCCCCCCGCAGCGCCGTACGCGGGCGCTGGGTCATTGCCCTTCTGGCGCAGGCGGAGCTTGGAGCCGGTAGCCACTCCTGCGGGAACCTTCACGCGGAGGGTCTCTTCCAACGGGAGGCGTTTTTCCCCATTGCAGCGGTCGCAACGCGCGGCGGGCTTGTAGCCCTTCCCGTCGCAGGCGGGGCACTCGGTTCGGAACACCCGTCGCGTCGCGGACTTTCCTGACCCGCCGCAGGATGCACACGACGTGCGGTTCTCCGGGTGATCTCCGGTGCCGACGCAGCGTACGCACCGCACCTGCCGCTGGATGACGAGCGTGCGGTCGATGGTCTGCGCGGCCTCTTCGAGCGTGACCGTCAGCGTGTAGGTCAGATCCTCGCCCGGCGCGTCGGCACGGCGGCGACGGAAGAGGCCTCCGAAGGCCTCCCGGAGCATGTCATTGACCTGATCCGGGCTCGGTGGTCGGCCGCTGTCGGTATACAGCGGCCCGAGGCGATCGTACCGGGAGCGCTTTTCGGGATCGCCCAGCACATCCCACGCCTCCGCGACCTCCCGAAATCGCTGCTCCGCCTCAGCGTTTCCCTCGTTCCTGTCGGGGTGGTACTTCAGCGCGAGCGTGCGGAACACCTTCTTGAGTTCGTCGGGCCCGGCGTTCTTCTTGACGCCAAGCACCTCGTAATAGTCGCGTCGGGCCAAGCGTTACCTCGGCCCGCCTTGAACCACTGCCAGCCGCTCGTTTGTACGGCGCAGCCGTTGGCCCATGACGGTTAGGAGCTTCCACAGCAGCTCGGCGCCGAGCGCGGGCTCCTCCTTGACGAAGGTCTCCAAATCTTCCGCGCCCACGCTCACTGCGCTTCCGTAGGTGGCCGCCCGGATGGTCGCGGACCGCGGGTCCCGGTCGATCAGGGAGAGCTCGCCAAAGTGCTCGCCTGCGGTGAGCGTGGCTAACTCCAGGTTGTCCCGCTCCACCCGCACCTCTCCTTCGAGCATGATGTACATGCGGCGGTCCTCGGAGCCAGCCGCGAAGAGATCGTCCCCTGGGGCGAAGTGGTGCTCCTGCATGATCCGGGAGACCTGCAGGCGCTGGGAGTACGGCATGTCCTTGAACAGGAAGAGGGTCTCGAGCAGCTTCGCGCGCGCCGCAGCTTCGTCTACCGGCTCGGCGCCGGAGGGGTCGATCAGGATGACCGTGATGTTGTCGGGCCCCCCGTTGTCGAGCGCGGCCCGCAGGAGCGCCTCGGCCCCTGCGTCCAGGCTCTCAGCGCTGCCCTCGAGCGCGATGACGTCCTCGGGGACGACATCAGAGAGGCCATCCGAGCACAGCACGAAACGGTCCCCCGCCACGAGGTCCACCGCTGCGAGGGACGGCTGCACGTTGGGGTAGAGCCCCACGGCGCGTGTGATGACGTGACGATGACGGGAGGCGCGGGCCTCGGCCAGCGTCATCTTGCCGCTGCGGACCAGCTCGTTGACCATGGAGTGGTCCTCGGTGAGCTGGTGCAGCCGCTGGTTCCGGACGAGGTAGGCGCGGGAGTCGCCCACGTGGCACAAGAAGGCCATCCCGCTTCCGAAGACGGCGACGACGAGCGTGGTCGTCATGCCCGCCTTGCCTTCGGACTCCGCGGTCTCGTAGATTCGTCGGCTGGCCGTCTGGCACGTTTCGTCCATCGCGAGGAGCACGCCGTTGCGCGTCTCCATCGTTGGCTGCGCGTTGAAGGTCGACACCCGCTCTGCGATGCCCGCGGCGGCCGCCCGGAAGGCGTCCACGCAGATAGCGGCGGCGACCTCGCCGGCGGCGCGTCCTCCTACTCCGTCGGCCACAACGTAGATCCCTTGCTCTGGCATCGCAGCCATCGCGTCCTCGTTGTGCTGGCGCTTCTTGCCGGGGTCGGTACGGGCGGCGACTTTTTGCATGATGGGCTCTAATCCGTCTTTTGTGGCTGCGCCGCGCCGCTGCGCCCCGCGTGCCGCGGGTTCCCGTCCCTACTGTCCTACCCGTCGAGGTGCCCGACGTCCGAGTCGCCCATCTCCACGTTCCTTTTGGAGGTTCCAGCTGGAAAGTACTCCGCCCAACGTCGGCTGACCGTTGCCGCGGTGTCCGGATCGCAAAACAGCTCGTCCGGATACCAGGGCTTCATCCGGGCATCGAGCACCACCGGCCCGGAAAAGGCGAGGTGGTTCTTCACGATCGAGCGGGTGCCGTGAAGGTCTGCGGCCGGCTCCATGCGGGTGAACGCGGTCCAAAGGAAGCGGGGGTCCGACGAGGTCGCCTGCTTGGCGTTGTCGACCAGCACGACGAGCGGCCATCCGTCGAACGCATCGGCGATTTCGCCGGCCAGCTCGGGCGCATCCGCGAAGGGCAGTACCTCGACGACCAGGCACCCCGGGCAGTACACCCGGACATCCCGGATCGCATGAGCGAAATCGTGAAACCTAGAACCGGGTGCCCCGGGCGGGTCACCGGACGCCGGCGCCTTGAATACGCGAGGCAGCTCACGAACCGCCGGGCCGATGCCGAGCATCACGGCTTTCGACCCCTTGTTCACCTCTCCCTTCTGGAAGCCAGCGTAGTCGAGCGTATCCATCGATGTGTTCGAAAACACGTAGAGATCGGTCTCCGGGCGGAACCGTGCGAGCAGGTGCTCGAGCACCTGTTTGAAGTCGCGCAGGTCGAGCGGCTCGTCGACGAGCAGCAAACACTTGGTGAGGGAGAGCTGGCCTTCGCCGAGGATGCGGAACGCGCTCGCCATAGCCTCGCGGTGGTAGCGGTCGCGGACCACCGCTGCGCTCAGCGAGTGGTAGCCGGTCTCCCCGTAGGACCAGAGGTCGCGCACGGTCGGCATGACCAGCGGGAACAGCGGCGACAACAGCTGCTGGAGGAAGTCGCCGATGTAGAAGTCCTCCTGCCGCGGCTTGCCGACTACGGTGGCCGGCCAGATCGCGTCCTTACGGTGGCAGATCGCCTCGACCTCGATCACCGGGTAATCGTGGCGGAGCGAGTAGTAGCCGTAGTGATCGCCGAACGGCCCCTCGGGGTGGCGGCGGTTTGGGGGCACCTTGCCGACGATCGCAAATTCGGCGTCCGCCACCAGCTGCAGCGGGCCAGCGGGGTTGTCACAGGTCCGGAGGCGCTCTCCGACGAGCAACGACGCCAGTAGCAGCTCGGGGACGTTCTCGGGCAGGGGAGCGATGGCGGAGCAGATGAGGCCGGGCGGCCCCCCGATCAGGAGGTTCACCGGGAGGGCTTGCCCGGCGGTCTCGGCGATGCCGTGGTGGAAGCCTCCGCCCTTGCCGATCTGCCAGTGCACTCCGGTGAGCGCCGGACCATGGCGTTGGATTCGGTACATCCCGAGGTTGTGGCTTCGGTTCTCGGGGTGCTCGGTGTACACCAGCGGCAGGGTGACGAAGGCGCCCCCGTCCTCCTTCCAGCAGGTGAGCATGGGGATGTTCGTGAGGTCTCCCGGCCGGCTCACCACCTCGGTCACCGGGCCCGAGCCGGACCGGGAGAGGCCGAGCGAAAGACCCTGCCAAGCGAGATCGCGCTGCGCCCACAGGGCGCTGGGCGACGGCGGCATCAGCGCGTGGGGCAGGGCGGCGACCCGGCGGACGAATTCATTCGCCCGTTTGCCGAAAGCGAGGTCGACCCGACGTTTCGTACCGAACAGGTTCGTCACGACTGGAAACGCCGAGCCCTTCGGTCGCTTGAACAGGACCGCAGGGCCATTCGCTGCGATCACCCGCCTGTGGACCTCGGCCAGCTCGAGGTAGGGGTCCACCTCGGTGTCGACCTCGACGAGCTCGCCCTCGTCGCGTAGTACGTTCAGGAAAGCGCGCAAATCTCTCATGGGGCGCGGGCTAACCCGACCACGCCCGGGAGCGACGGCCGGATCCTGTGGATCAGCGCGCGATCATCGTGCGATCACCGGCGCAGCCGGTTGAAGAGAGCGAGCAGGTTCCAAAGCAGGACGATGATCGAGAGAGAGAGGTCGTAGCCGCCCTCCATGCTCTGGCTGGTGTCCATCTTGTGGACGACGAAGTTGAGCTTGTAGAGCAGCGAACCAGCCGAGATGGCGACGAATAGCCCGCTCAGCAGGATCCCGGCCAGGCCGCCGATCGGCCAGACGAGCTGGATCGCCATCAGCGCCAACATCGGGATGAACAGCATCGAGAGACCTGCTCCCAACAGGGAGAAGTCGCGTCGGGCCATCGTTACGTAGATGAACATCGCTGCGCCGGTCAGCACCACCATGAGCATGCACTGCCCGATGAGCAGGAGCCCGTCCGAGACGGCGCCGAAGCCGAAGAGCGTGGCGAACAGGATGAACCCAAACGAGACGCCTTGGGCTCCGGTTCCGAGGAGGAAGCCGGCCAACTTGTTCTCGCCGTACACCATGTTCCTGGCCACGCTCTGTGAGACGAACATGCTGCCGTAGACCACGCCAAGGATAGCGAAGGTACCGAACTGCAGCACCGCAGGCACGACGAATACGAGGGAGACGACGCTGACGATGGCGGTGACGACCAGCCCGCCGAGGGTCCAGGCGCCGGTCCGGGTCAGGAATTCAGCGCGCAGCTCGGGGGGAGCGTCGATCGCGGTGGAGTGAAAAGCACTTGAACGCATGGGGTGATCCTGTTCGAGGGAATGGGGGAGTACTACGCTTCGCCAGCCGATGCGGCCACCGGGCCCGGGGCGTCGACCTTTCGGGCGCGCCCGGTGTAGGCCTTCAAGGTGTCGCCGTCGATCACCTCGTGCTCAAGCAGGTAGGTCATCATTTCTTCAATGAGTTCGCGATTATTGCGCACTATCTCGCGCGCCCGGTCGCGGGCTTCATCGAGGAGGCGCCTGACCTCGCCGTCGATGTCGCGCGCGGTCTGGTCGGACAGCACGACGTCTCGGCTCGCCCCCCCAAGGGCGTTGGGTCGGTCGGTCCCGTAGTGCACCGCGCCAAGCCGGTCGGACATGCCGTACTCGGTGATCATCGCGCGCGCTATTGACGACGCTTGAGCGATGTCGCCTCTCGATCCTGTCGTGACGTCGCCGAGGAAGAGCTCCTCCGCAGCCATGCCCCCGTAGGCGACGGTGAGGCGGGTCAGCAGCTCGGCGCGGCTCGCGGAGATGCGCTCCTCAGGCGGGGTGAACTTGGTGACGCCTCCGGTCATTCCTCTGGGGATGATGCTGATCTTCTGTACCGCCATCGAGTCGTTCGAGGACGCCGCGCACATGGCATGCCCGGACTCGTGGTACGCCGTCATCTTCCGCTCGGCCTCGGAGATCCGTCGGGACTTGCGCTCCACGCCCAGAGACAGCCGTTCTACTGCCTCGTCGATCTCGGAGAACGTGATCCAGTCCTTTGAGCGCCGCGCCGCCAGCAGCGCGGCCTCGTTCAGCGCGTTCGCCAGATCGGCTCCGGTGAACCCGGGCGTACGCTGGGCGACCTCCCGCATGTCCACCGACGTGTCGATGCGCATTCCCTTCGCGTGGACGATCAGGATCGCCTCGCGGCCGCGCACGTCGGGTGGGTCCACCACCACCTGCCGGTCGAACCGGCCCGCTCGCATCAGCGCGTGGTCCAGGGTCTCCGGCCGATTCGTCGCCGCCATGATGATGATGCCCTTACGCCCGTCGAAGCCGTCCATCTCCACAAGGAGCTGGTTGAGGGTCTGCTCGCGCTCGTCATGGCCTCCCACCGGCCCGCCCGATCCACGGGCCTTGCCCACCGCGTCGATCTCGTCGATGAAGATGATGCACGGGGCGCGCTCTGTCGCTTGCTTGAAGAGGTCGCGGACCCGGGCGGCGCCTACGCCCACGAACATCTCCACGAAGTCTGAACCGGAGATGCTGAAGAAGGGCACCCCGGCCTCTCCCGCTACAGCGCGCGCCAGCAACGTCTTTCCGGTGCCGGGCGGGCCGATGAGCAGCACTCCCTTCGGAATCTTGCCGCCGAGCCGCGTAAAGCGCTCGGGCGTTTTCAGGAACTGCACGATTTCGTCGAGATCTTCCTTGGCCTCGTCGATGCCGGCGACATCCTTGAATGTCACGCCCGTGCCCTCCACCGGGGCCAGCCGGGCCGAAGACCGCCCGAAGGTCGCTACTCCGGGCCCATTGCCGCCCTGACCCTGCCGACCGATGAACATCCAGAGCGAAAGCGCGAACAGCGCGGCCATGCCGAACATGACACCGTCCGAGCAGCCCGCCTCGGCAACGGCGCCGTACTGGATCTGCTTCTCCTGCAGGATCGTCACAAGGGAGTCATCCTCCGGGATGGACAGGGCGGCGACCTGAGTCGCGCCCTCGACCGGCTCCTTGAGCTTGCCTACGATGCTCCCGCCGGAGAACGTGACCTCGTCGATCTTGTTGGTGGATACAAGTGACTTGAGCTCGGAGTACGTCACCTGTTGCGTGCCATGTCGTGCGGCCACCGCGCCCGCCACCAGCAGGCCGAGCAGCAGGGTGAGGGCGATCAGGGCGAGGTTGGCAATATTTCGAGGCATCAGGCTCCGGCACGTGCACGAATCGTAGTCACCGGTTGGCCCGCGGCACCGGGGGCCGTGGTGGCGGCGTGCCTATCCTTTGTTTGAAGGGCGCTTATCCGCCAGGTTGCGCGCTGATCGAGATCGTCGCAGGAACGAAGTCGGGGAACACTTCGCTTATGTGGTCGCCATCGGCAAAGTAGAGGTCAGCCGTGAGCGTCCACGTGCCCGTCCCCGGGATGTTGATCGTCGGGTTCGTCGACCCGGTCCGCACCGACTCGCTGGTCGTACCGTCGGTCCAGTCAACCTGCAGGTAGCCAGTGGGCTCGCCGTCGTTGTGCTTGGCCGGGTCGCTGAGGTCGAAATTCGACACCGAGATGGAGAGGGCCAGGTCGCCGACCCCGACGGTCTCTCCATCGAGCGGGGCGACGAACACGGCGTTCGGGGCGGCCAGATCCCCGGAGTCACCGCCTCCCGTGCAGGCTGTGAAGGAGACGCTGAACATCAGCGGCAAGGCGCGCGTGAGGGAGGACATGGTCACTCCGTACAGAGGGTAGAGTCGACGGTGATGTAGATGAACACGCCCACGTAGGGATCAAGAGCGGAGTGGTCGGCGTGCGAGATGTCGAGGCTCAACTGCCATTCACCGTCGGCTACCCCCGTCACATCGATCGTCTCCACGTCGGATTGAGCGACCTCCTGGCCGTTCAGGTAGACGTGCAGGTGGCCGAGGTCGGGCGGAGGGTCCTCGACGGTCTCGTTGGTCAGTCGGAAGCCATCCACCTCGGTCACCACATGCAGCGGATCACCGCAGACCACTTCGCCGTCGCTGGGGCTGAGAAGCGTCAACGAGGGGGCCGCGCCCGTTTTAGCGCTTGGAGCGCCGGCACAGGCGGGGAGGAGGACGCCGAGAAGCGCCGCCGCCCGGCGTGTCACGCGATCGCAGTGTAGGCGACGGAGTCCATCAGCTCCGCCAGCTCGGCCGGGTTGGAGATCTTCAGCTTGAAGAGCCAGCCTCCGCCGTGCGGGTCAGCATTGATGACCGCTTCCTTGCCCTCCAGCGTCGTATTCACCGCGGTGACGGTGCCAGAGATCGGCGCGTACACGTCAGAGACTGACTTGACGGACTCGATCTCGCACGCGCTCTTGCCCTTCGCCAAGCTCTTGCCAACGGCCGGGAATTCGACGTGCACGATGTCGCCGAGCTGATCCTGTGCGTGATGGGTGATGCCCACGGTGGCCACGTCGCCCTCGATGTGGAGCCATTCGTGCTGGTCGGTGTACTTGAAGTGCGTGGGATAAATCATGCGGGCTCTCTGGTCGATACGGTTCGAGGTTCAGTAGGGGCGGGTGTAGAACGGGGTCTTGGCGACCTTCGCGGGCGCCATGGTACCGCGAATATCGATCTCGACGCTGGTCCCGACCGCGGACATCGCGGCGGGCACGTATCCAATCGCCAGGTTCAACCCAAGGCTTGGCGAGCGTGTCCCGCTGGTGACTTCGCCGATCACGACGCCGTTCTGGAGGATGGGGCTGTGCGGGCGCGCGATGCGGCCCTCGACCACCAGCCCGACCAGCCGCTTGGGCACTCCCGACGCCTTTTGGGCGACGATGGGGTCCCGACCGATGAACTCGCCTTTCTCCAGCTTGGTCACCCACGCCAGCCCGCCTTCGAGCGGCGTCGTGTCGTCGTTGATGTCGTTCCCATACAGGCAATACTTCATCTCAAGGCGCAAGGTGTCCCGCGCGCCGAGGCCGATGTTCGCGAGGCCATACGGAAGCCCTGCCTTCTGGACGGCGGCCCAAAGGATGTCCGCCGCGCCAGCGGGAAGGAACACCTCAAAGCCGTCCTCCCCGGTGTACCCGGTGCGCGCGATGATGCAGTGCTCGACGCCGGCAACTGTTCCAGTCGCGAACCAGTAGTTCTTGATCGGGGCGAGCGGGACGTCGGTGAGCGACTGGAGCAGGGCCTCGGCGTGCCGCCCCTGGATCGCGAGCTGGGCGTAGAAGTCCGACTCGTTCACGATGTCCACGCCCAGAGGGTTGTGGGTGACCATCCAGTCGTAGTCCTTCTCCCGGTTCGCTGCGTTCACGCAGATCAGGACCTCCTCGGGCGCTACGTTGTAGACGATCAGGTCATCGACGATGCCGCCGCGCTCGTTGCACATCGCGGTATACATCGCCTGTCCGAGCGCGAGCTTCTTGACGTCGTTGGTGACCAGATGGCTCACGGCGTCCATGGCCTTGGGCCCCCGAAACCACACCTCGCCCATGTGGGAGACGTCGAACAGGCCGACCCGCTCGCGGCAGGCGGCGTGCTCATCCAGGATGCCCGTGTACTGGACCGGCATCTCCCAGCCGCCAAAGTCGATGAGCCGCGCGCCGGCCTCTTTGTGGAACGGGTAGAACGGGGTGCGACGCACGTTGGCCTCCGGAGAGTTGAGAGAACGGCCGCCTAAGCTAACCGCACCTCGAGCGGGTTGCGGGTCAGACGGCGTGCTTCTTCAACAGCCCGGCGAGCCTCGGCATCGCCTCCACCACGTGCTTCGACGCCTGGGGCCGAAGCTGGTCGTAGGTCTTGCGCACCGGCCCCACCGCAGCGCGTGCGCGTGCGTCGGTGATCGAGAGCAGGGCCTCCGCGATGTTCGCGCCCTGACTCACGAAGGTGGTCGCAGGGTCCCCGCCCTTCTCGACAGCGGCGTTCCAAAAAGGGTCGACCTTGCCGGCGAAGTCATCCAGCAGGTGGTTGAGCGCGCCCCCGACGAAGCCGGGCTTGATTCGCTTGACCGTACCGTAGGCGGCCTTGATCGCCAGCCCGGACAGGCCACCCTTGTCGGACACCTCCGCCTCGATCACGGTCACCCCGTCATCGACGACCTTCTTTCGCTTGTTGGGGTCAGAGATCACGTCTTTGAGGCTCGCCATCACGGGTCCAGGGTTGGCCGGCTGCTATCAGAATTCGACCACACCTGCACTGCCGCTTCCGCCCCCGCCGCCCGCCGCTTCCCCAGCCGGCTTGCACGCCGTGTACCGGACCTTGCCCCCGAACTCGTTCACCCGGGCGCCGAGGTAAGCCTTTCCGCACGCGCTGTACCCGCCCGCGTTGAACGCAGTCTGAGCGCAGGCGAGGCTGTTTTCGTAGTCACGGTCGTTCTGGTAGTAGACGATGTCTTCCACCGACTTCTCGCTGGGCGCTACATCCGAGACGTATGTACGGACCCAAAAGGGGATCGCGTCACACAGCGCTTTTGCGGCTTCCGGGGCGGCGTCCTTCGAAAGCGTCTCCAGCAGGGCCATTCGGACCGCGCTGTCCGGCTCCGCCTTCTTGAGGTGGCTGGCCATACACGCGAGGATCGTCGGGCTTCGGGTCGCGTCCACCGCGCGCACCGCAGCGGCTCGCACCGACGGGTCCGCGTCGTCCAACGCCGCACAGGCAACCTCGGGCCAGTCCTCCGCTCGGGTGTCGCGGTAGGCGTTGAGCGCGGCCGCCTTGGTCCTGGCGTCGCCGGTTTGGACCGCGCCGCGAAGCGCGTCTTTCGCCACCGGGTTCCCGGCGAGGTTCAGCGCCGCGTTTGCGCCCCAGACTCCGCCGCGCTTGAGGCCGTCGATCAGCATCTGCACCTCTTTCGGGTCCTTCGTACCGCGCAGCACGGGCAGCGCTGCGGCCTGCACATCCAGATCGGCGTCGCCGTTCGCGGCGGCGACCAGCCTCGCGTGCACGGCGGGTGCCTTCACCTTCAACATCGCTGTGGCCGCGCCCGGCCGGTCCTTGAGCTGGGGGTCGTCCAGCAGCTTCGCTACGCAGCCCACGCGCTCGTCCTTGTTCGCGTTCGCGAGCCCGTTGAACACCGCGGGGTCCCAGGTGCCGTCCCGGCTCAGCCGCTCGCACAGGCAGGCTGAGGCGGGGTCGTCGATGTCCTTCAGCTTCTGGGCGGCGTACTCGCGCGTCTCGTCTTCTTTCATCTTCAGCCCGACGCAGATGGTCGCGACATCGCCGATCGTGTGGGCGCGGTCGAGGTCGGCTTTCGATACGAACAGCGGCTCGGGGCGGGTGCACCCCATCCCCGCGAGGCAGGTGGCCAAGGGGATGGCCAGACGGATGGCCCGCCTCAGGCGAGCGAATCGACCGGGCGGAGGGCGGACGGCGGACGGGCGCAAGTGGGCTCCAAAAGGGGCGGCGCAGTAACCGGAAGTTCGGCCAACGTCTGTTGACTTGACATCGTCCGGCAATCCGGGCACTACGCCGCGATGGACGAATCCGCTCCGACCCCACCGATGACCGCCGATGTGCTGCAACCAGCCGGGGTCCCGCGATCCTACTCGGTTCGCAACATCCGGATCGAGCCCAACCTCGTGCTCGCGCCCATGGAGGGTGTCACCGATCTGACCTTCCGAAGGTTGATCCGTAAGATTGGCGGTGCGGGTCTAACCGTGACTGAGTTCATCGCGTCGGAAGGTCTGCGCCGGGGCGCCGACAAGATGGAGGAGATGGCCCGGATTGACCCCGACGAGCACCCGGTCGCGATCCAGATCTACGGGCGCAACCCCTCCGCGATGGCCGAGGCGGCGAAGATCGTTCAAGACCTCGGCGCCGACATCTGCGATCTGAACTTCGGCTGCCCGTCCAAGAAGGTCTGCGCCCACTCTGGCGGCTCAGCTTTGTTGAAGGACCCCGAGCTGGCCACCGAGATCGTCAAGGCTGTGCGGGCCGCGATCCATATTCCGCTCACCGTGAAGATGCGATCTGGGTTTGACGCCGAGAATCGCAACTGCCCGGACATCGCGTGGATGTGCCAGGAAGAAGGTGTCGAGGCGATCACGATTCACTGGCGGACGCGGGCGGACCTGTACAGCGGGACCCGCGCAGTGGACAAGATCGCGGTGACAAAGCAGCGGTTATCCATTCCGGTGATCGGAAATGGCGACATCGTCGACTACGCCTCGGCGATGGCGATGTTCCGGGACACCGGCTGCGACGGGGTGATGATCGGCCGGGGCGCCATCAAGAACCCTTGGGTGTTCCAGCACGTGCGCGGGCAGATGCTCGGCCAGCCTGCCGTGGTGGTGGACGCCGAGGAGAAGCGCAGGGTGCTCATTGACTACTACGAGAGCTGTCGCGCGTGGTTCCGGAGCGACCGGGGCGCGCTTGGGCGCATGAAGAAGATCTCGAACTACTTCACGCACGGCCTTCCCTACGCGAGCGAGCTTCGAACCACGATCTTGCGCTCCCAGTCGGTGGATGAGGCCATCGGTGCGGTCAACCGTTACTTCGATGATCTCGCCGAGTGGCGCGAGAAAGGACGCCCCGCTGTTGAATGACGCCCACGGTCAGGCCGCCATCGCTGTGCGTCAGGCTCTGGCGGACGGGAACGGGGATCTGGCGTTTGCGCATGTGGCCGGTCTGGACCTCGCGCACCGCATCGAGGTGCTCCTTGGCGCCGCTATCCGGGATCGTCGTGACGATTTTGCCGCGGTCCGGGCCTGGTATGCTGGGGATTTGCGGGCGATGTGCGTGCTGCTCGCCGTCCCGCCCGACACGGCGTTGGACGACGCTGCGGTCGGCCTCATCGTGGCGGGCCGCGTGGAGGAGCGTTGGCGACCGCACGGATCGCCGGTCGGTGACGGTCGGGGGGCGTGGGCTGGGGTCGCCGCTGCGGTCGCGGACGGCGTGGGTGGGCTTGCGCTGGTCGCCTGCTTGCGGGACCGGCTCATTCACCGGGCCGTGCTCCAGTACTACGTTGAGGGCACGATCCACGCGCTCGGTGTGCGCCCGTTGCTGATCCTCGCGGCCTCACCTCCTGGTTTTGGCGTGATCGAAGGGGAGCGGTAGCCGGATGTCCAACGACCGCCGACTGCGCCCCGATGCGAAGGAGATCATCACCAAGGCGCCGCCGTCCCGGCGCGCCGATCTCGCTGCCGAGCTTCAACGGCCGGAGGTCCAGCGGGCCATCCAGCAGGCGAGGGGGGGGATCGACGCCGATCTCGCTGCCCAGCTGGCACCGAGCCTTGGGAATGACGCGCTCCGAGAGCTGCTGACCTCCGGGAGCGAGACCTCGACTGGGTCGACGAACGCGCAGATGGCCGAGGGCAAGGCGCAGGGGGAGGAGCAGGAGGAGGAGCAGGAGGAGGAGCAGGAGTCAGAGCAGGACCAAGAGCTGGAGGCGCAGGCCATGCTGCCCGGCTTCTCCGGGCCTACGGGGGTCGCCGGTGCGAGCCCGTGGGACATGGGCAAGTTCTTCGGAGGCGACGGGGACGCAGGGGAGGCAGCGGTCGATCCTGCCGCCGGCAGGTGGCGGCCGATGCCCTACCTCCCCGAGCCGGAGGACGTCCCGAGCGGTGGCGTGGACGACGAAGCTCCCCCTGCGCCTGGTCCGGAGGCCCTCTGGCTGCCAGAGGCGCGCAGCGCGCTCGGGGGAGCACCGTGGACGCCCGGTCTGCTTCAATGCGCCCTGCGAGACCCGTTGCTCCTGTGCCGCGCGCACTTCGAGCCCGAGACGCTCGCTCTGGAGCCAGGAAGCGGGGGCCTCTCTACGGCCTTCGGGCGGGCGAGGCTGGCGCTCGCGCTGCTGGCGGAGCACGCGGAGCCGGCCGCGGCCCGGCGGCAGGCGTGGACGCTGGTCGGCGCCGGGTCTGCGGTGGCACCGCACCAGATGGGCTACTCGGGCGCGACCGCACGGGCGTTGCACGGCTTGTCCCGGGTTCTGGAGGGGTTGCCCAATCGGGCTGACTGGGAGCGGATTCTGGCCGTTCGGCTCAGCGTGAACGCCCGCGCCAGCGCGGAACAGGCGGTTCAGGACCTTCCGTCAGGCACGCTCGGCGCCGGCGCGCTGTTGCGGACCGTCCTCGCCCGTGCTCTGCCTCCCGAGGGCGCGGCCCGTCGCCGCGCGAGCCGCGCCCGTTCGGTCCGGGGCGGTTCGTCTCAGGCTCATTCGGCCCAGGAGCTGGTCCCGAGCGCGCCCCACCCCGCGGCGCTGGTGGCGCTGGGGTTCGCTGCGCGGCTGACCGACATTCCCGGCATCGAGCCATGGAACGCCGATGAGGGAGGCGCCGAAGCTGCCGCTGCGGGGTTTGGGCATCCGGACGGGAGCGGCCCGCGCGAGCCTTCCGATGGGGTTGACGCGGTGATCGCCGCGTTCACTCGCGGGCCCGCTGCGGCGGGAGCGTTCACCAACAGCTCGTTGGAGCCGCTGTTCACCCCGATGAACGCGCTTCTGGACGCGCTTGGACTCGCCCAGATCGAGCTTGCCGCAGCGGCGGTGGCGACGGTCTCGGCCGGTGCCGCTGAGGGTGACGTTCGGGACGCCATCGCGCCCGCTGACGCCGCGCTGGTGCGACTTGCCCGACAGCTCGTCCGCATCGGGCGCGACATGGAGGGCCTGCTTGGAGGTGCCGACACCGAGGCGCTGGCGACGCTCTCCTGGCAGGCGGTGGCCGTGCGCGAGGGGGCGGTGGTCGCCCGGTCGAGCGCGCTGTCGGGGTTGGCGCTGCTGGTCGCGCCGATGACCGCGGCTCGTGAAGCTGATCCTGTGGCGGATGCGATTGCCGGCCTGATCGCGGCGGCGAGGTTTCAGCAGGCCCGCGGCCGTTCCCCGCCGGACCTTGCGCCGGGGGTCGCGCTGAGGGAGGGGCGGCCCGGGCTGGCGGCAGAGGCGCTGTCTGCGCTCGCGGACTCCGCGGTCCCCGCTGGACTCGGGCTCACCATGCCGCTGGTGCTCTCGCTGCAGCTGGGCGTGGGGCTCACGAACGGGGAGGATGTCCGGGGCGCTGCGCTCGCGCTGCTACAGGCCGGCAAGGCGGATGGGAACGCTTTTGCTGTGGCTGAGGGGGCGATAGGCGGCACGGTCGGGGCGCTCGACCCGTTCTTGCCGCTGCTGGAGGCGGCGCCGTGGCTTCGGGAGCGAGCCGAGGGCGGCGCGCTCTCGTTGCTGCTCGCGAGGTGGGGAGAGCTTCGGGCGGGGGATCCGATCGGAGCGGGATGATGGCGGGCCCACCGATTTTGCGGGCCGACAAATGGTCCCGAACGCCATAGTTTCGCGCCCGGAGTACCCCCATGCCCGACGCCTGGATCTTTGATGCCGTACGTACGCCCCGCGGGCGGGGCAAGGCCTCGGGAGCGCTCTACACGACGCGCCCGATCGACCTGCTGACGCAGGCGCTAGTCGGGCTCAAGGGGCGCACCGGCCTCAAAGCGGCCGACGACGTCGTGATCGGCTGCGTGACCCAGACCGGTGAGCAGGGTGGGTGCCTCGCGCGGTTCGCGGCGCTCCAAGCAGGGCTGGGCATGGAGTCCCCGGGGGTCATGGTCAACCGGTTTTGCGCCTCAGGCCTGGAGGCGGTCAACCACGCTGCGGTGATGGTCGCTTCGGGGCATTACGACTGTGTGGTGGCGGGTGGGGTGGAGAGCATGTCGCGGGTGGAGATGGGCGGCGACGGGGGCGCGATCTGGGACGCCCGGACCCAGTCGCTGGTCGGGAGCGTCCCCCAGGGGGTCAGCGCGGACCTGTTGGCGACGCTGAACGGGGTGACGCGGGCGGAGGTGGACGGCTTCGCCATCGAGAGCCATCGCAGGGCGGTCGCCGCCCAGACCGCTGGCCAGTTCGACCGCAGCCTCATCCCGGTACGGGACGAGTCTGGGCTGGTCGTCCTCGGCCGCGACGAGACGCCGCGCGCGGACACCACCATCGAGGCGCTGTCGAAGCTCAAGCCGAGCTTCGAGATGATGGGCCGGCAGTTCGGGCTGGATACGCTGGTTCGCCGGGCCTATCCGGCGGTGGACCGCATCGAGCACGTCCACCACGCTGGAAACTCCTCGGGGATCGTGGATGGTGCAGCGGCTGTGCTGATCGCCAGCAGGGAGGCGGGCGCTGCTCTTGGGCTGACGCCAAGGGCGCGGATCCGGTCCATGGCGGTGGTCGGCGACGAGCCCTTCGTGATGCTGACCGGCCCCCTACCGGCGACGCGCCTTGCGCTCAAGAAGGCGGGCATGACCGCCGCGGACATCGACCACTTCGAGGTCAACGAGGCCTTTGCCGTGGTCCCCATCGTCTTCCAACGCGCCTTCGACATCGATCCTGCGAAGGTGAACCCGCTTGGCGGGGCCATCGCGCTAGGCCATCCCCTCGGCGCGACCGGAGCGATGCTCGTCAGCACGGCGCTGGACAACCTTGAGCGAACCGGTGGAACCACGGCGCTCCTCACCCTTTGTGTCGGGGGCGGCATGGGCATCGCCACCATCTTGGAGCGTGTTTGATGGCGAATGGATTTGACGTCGCTCGCGAGGGCGATCTCGCGGTGATCACCGTGCGGCTGCCCGGCAAGGTCAACAAGATCAACGCGGAATTCGGCATCGGGTTGGCTGCGGCGTTCGCAGAGACCTCGGGCGCCACCGGCGTGCTCCTCCTCTCCGGTCACAAGGACTTCTGCGTCGGCGCCGACCTCGACATGATCTACGGCGTGACTGACCCCGCCGTGATCCTCGACCTCGTACGCGACGTCGACGCCCTGTTCCGCAGGATGGAGACCTCGGGGATCCCCGTGGCGTGCGTGCTCGCGGGTTCGGCGCTCGGTGGTGGGTTTGAGCTGGCCCTGGCGTGCCATTACCGCGTGGTCGTCGAGGACCCGCGGGTGTCGCTCGGCCTGCCCGAGGTAAACCTTGGGGTGATCCCGGGCGCCGGCGGCACCCAGCGCCTGCCACGGTTGATCGGCATCCAGCCCGCCCTCGATCTGCTGCTTCAGGCCAAGCTGGTTCGCGGCAACAAGGCGGTGGCGGCAGGACTGGCGCATGCTGCTGCGCCTACCGTCGAAGCGGCCGTCGCCTTGGCGAAGGGGTGGCTCGCGGAGACGCGCCCGAAGTCCAGCGGCGCCCGGCAGCCCTGGGATCGCCCGGACTTCACATGGCCGGGAGTAGCCCCGACCAGCGCGGACGCACGGAACACGTTCATGGCGGCCTCGGCGATGGTGTACAAGAAGACCGCGGGCGTGTTCCCCGCGGCTGAGGCCTTGCTGGCCGTCGTGCAGGAGGGCTCGCGGCTCACCTTTGATGGTGCGGTGGATGTCGAGGCGCGTGCGTTCGCTCGCCTCGCCACCTCAGGGCAGGCCAAGGACATGATGCGGATCTTCTGGTACCACCGGACCGCGGCCGAAAAACACGAAGGGCTCCCCGCTGCGCCCCGCGAGACGGGTATCCGCAAAGTCGCCATCCTCGGTGCGGGCATGATGGGGGCCGGCCTCGCAGGGATCTGCGCGCAAGCCGGGTACGAGGTGGTGCTCCGGGACATCGCTCAGCCGGCGTTGGACGCTGGGATGGCGCACGTGGTCAAGGGGATCGGTGAGCGGCTGAAGCACAAGTCTGCGGACGAGCGCGCGGTTGTCGTCGCCCGTGTGAGGGCATCGCTGGCCGGCGCTGAACTGGCCGGCGCCGATCTGGCCGATACCGATCTGGTGATCGAGGCCGTATTCGAGAACGTGGAGCTCAAGCATCGCATCATCCGCGAGGTGGAGGCACAGCTTGGGCCCAGCGCGATCTTCGCGTCCAACACATCGGCGTTGCCGATCACGCTGCTCGCCGAGGCCAGCGTTCGGCGGAAGAACTTCGTCGGGCTGCATTTCTTCTCGCCGGTCGAGCAGATGCCCCTGCTCGAGATCATCCGCGGCGAGCACACAGACGAGGCCACCGTTGCCCGCTGTCTGGGGTTCTGCCGCTCCATCCAGAAGCTCCCCATTGTCGTGAACGACGGGTACGGGTTCTTCACTACACGTGTATTCTCGGCGTACATCCTTGAGGGTGCACAGTGTGTCGCCGAAGGCTACGACCCCGTGCTGGTTGACTGGGCTGCAAGGGTCGCGGGCATGGTGGTCCCTCCGCTGCAGGTGTTTGATGAGGTCACGTTGCGGCTCGGCGACCACGCCTTGAGCCAGGCGGAGGCCTTCCGGCCGGGCGTCGCTGGGCTGGCCGGCGCGAAGCTGGTCAAGCAGCTGGTCGGGGCCGGGCGGGTCGGGCGCGCTCACGGCGCGGGTTTCTATGATTACAAAGAGGGCAGGCGGGAGGGGATCTGGTCCGGCCTTGCTGCGTTCTGCGCGCCACGGGTGGGAGGGGACCCGGTCGCGCAGGTGCGCTGCCTCTCCGAGCGGCTGCTGCTCGCTCAGGTCGCCGAGACCCTGCGCGCCGTGGTGGAGGGGGTGGTGACCCGCCCTCAGGATGCCGATGTTGGCGCTGTGTTTGGCATCGGGTTCGCGCCGAACACCGGCGGGCCGCTCTCGTATGTGGACCGGCGCGGGCCGGAGGTGGTGTACGAACGGCTGAAAGCCCTCGCGCAGCAGCACGGGGAGCGCTTTTTGCCTGCCGTTGGCTGGTCGCCCGCGCGGCTTTGCTACGACATAGATCCCCGTCAGTCATGATCGTCCTTGGCATCGAGACCTCTTGCGACGACACCGCCGCTGCCGTCGTCGACGAGTCGGGGGTGCGCTCGGATGTCGTGTGGAGCCAGTCCTTGCACGAGCGTTACGGCGGCGTGGTACCCGAGCTCGCGAGCCGCGCTCACGCCGAGCAGATCGTGCCCGTCGTCCGTGCGGCGCTGACGGTCGCCGGCGTCGACCGTCCCGACGCGATCGCGGTGACCGCGGGGCCCGGGCTGATGGGGGCGGTGCTGGTCGGCCTCTGCTTCGCCAAGTCGGCGTCGGTCGGCTGGGGGGTCCCGTTCCTCGGTGTCAACCATCTTGAAGGCCACCTGCTGTCCGGGTTGATGGAGCCGGTGGTCGAAGGAGCGGGTTCGGTGGCGTTCCCCTTTCTGTCGCTGGTGATCAGCGGCGGACATTCCACGCTGTACAAGGTGCTCGCGCTCGGTCGCTACGAGGTGGTCTCCGAGACAGTGGACGACGCGATCGGCGAGGCCTACGACAAGGTCGCCAGGATGCTTGGCCTCGGCTACCCCGGCGGCCCGCTCGTCGATCGGCTGGCGGGCCTTGGCAAGCCGACGATCGCCTTCCCGCGGCCCCGGCTGGCGCGCCTTGTCCCCGGCACCGCTGAGCGAGCTCCGGTCGACGACATGAGCTTCTCGGGCCTGAAGACCGCGGTGCGGACCGCCATCGAACGCGACCCTGGGCTCACTTCGGCCGACCGCGCTCCCGACGTGTGCGCGTCCTTCCAGCAGGCGGTGGTCGACGTGATCAACGACCGGGTCCGCCAAGCCGCTCGCGCCTCCGGCATTGGGACGGTGCTGATCGGCGGTGGAGCGGCGGCGAACGAGGGCATTCGGGCGGGCTTACTCGGCTTGGGGTTGCGCGTGGTCCTCCCTCCCAAGGGTCGCTGCACCGACAACGCGGCGATGATCGCCCACGTCGGGCGGTTGCACTTGCTCGCCGGCTGCCCGCCAGACCCCCTCTTCCGCACGGCGCAGGCGCGCTGGAGTGTGTGACCCATGGCGCTGGTCACTACGTTTGTCATCGCCTTTGTTCCGGTCGTGGCCGCCCGTCCGCTCGATCTCGCAGCGCTGCTGAACGCTGACTTGCTCGCTGAGGCTCCGGCGCAGTTGGCTCCCTCGCAGCTGGCTCCAGCGCTGGGGTCCCCCGATGCGGTGTGCCTCCGGGGACCCGGTAGGCCCGACCTTCCGCTCTTCGTGGACCTTGACGTCGGCTCCCCGACCAACGCGCTCCGCTTGACGCTCGCGGCGGGCGGCTCGGATCCGGCCGGCCCCCGACCGGCTGCGGGCGTCGCGTTGGTGGTGACCTTCACCTACGCGGACGGGACCACGACGCGGTCCTTTGCGTTCAACGGTCGGCAGCTAGGGCCGGGCCCGGTCGAGGGCCGGCTCACCGAGAGCCTTCTGCTTGGCCTCGCCGCCGACGGGTCGCCGCGGGTCGGCACGGTCTGGACGGCACCCACACGGGCCGCGGGCTCGCCTGTGAGCCGCATCCGACTCGAGAGCCGCAACGCCAGCATCCCCTGTGTGCTCGCCGCGGAGCTGCTGACCGGAGAATCCACGGAGATCCCTCACACTACGCAGACTGACACCTCGGACTGGTACCCGTTCACCATCTCGGGCACTCTCCCCGCGGCGCTTCCACAGCTCTCGCCGATCGAAGCACCGGCGGGGAAACACGGCTTTTTGACCCGCACCAAGGATGGGCACTTCGCCTTCTCGGATGGCACCCGTACCCGCTTCTGGGGGATAAACCTTGTGAACATGCCAGCGTTTCCCCAGAAGGAGCAGGCTGACAACCTCGCGGCCGAGCTCGCGAAGCTGGGGTTCAACCTGGTGCGCCTGCACCACATCGACGGTCTGGGCATCGGCGGAGTGCTCAATCCGAAGCGTACGGCGGACCCCGTCACCTGGCTCGACCCGGTCCAGATAGACAAGCTCGACTTCTTCATCTCCCGTCTGGAGGCTCACGGCCTCTATGTCTACGCCGAGGTCGCCACCAACCGGGAGTTCAATGGGCAGGACGGTGTCCCCAACCCGGGCGGAGTTCCCAATGGACACAAGCTCGCCACGATGTGGGACCCTGCCTGGCAGCGCGCCTACCTCGCCTGGTTCGACGTGTTCTGGAATCGAAGGAACCCCTACACTGGGCTGCGTTACCCCGATGACCCTGCGATCGCGATGGTCGAGCTCTCGAATGAACACTCGCTCCTGATGCATTGGGGACTCGGGCTGGAGGCCCTCCCGCAGGCCCAGCTCAACGTGCTGTCCGCCCGCTGGAACGGCTGGCTGAGGGAGCGCTACCCGACCGACGAGGTGCTCGCCACCGCGTGGAGCGGGGCCCCCGAGGGAGCCCGTTTCCGGGGGCTCCAGCCCGGTGAGTCCCTCGGCTTGTCGACGCCCGACGGCCTCGGATCCTCGGGTTCGGTGGCGCGGCAGCCCGCCATCCCGGGGCTCAACGACCAGTGGCCGATGCAACGCCGCAAGGATCTGTACGCGTTCTATGCCTCGCTCGAGACAGGCTTCTTCGACGCGGTGATCGCGAAGGCGCGCTCGATGGGCTTCCGCGTTCCGCTGGTTCCGTCCATCGTCTACGATCAGCCCATTCTGCAGCTCCTCTACGCCTCTTACGATACGACGGACACCCACGTCGAGTGGGACCTCATCAACGGCGGCGCCTTTGCCAATACAAGCGCGCTCGCTCGCCCGGAGACCTTCCTCTCTTGGGCGGCCACCGCGGTCGTCGGCCAGCCCATGCTGGTATCCGAGCTGAACCATCCGTTTCCCAATGAATTTCGTGCCGAAGCCCCCCTACTCTGGGCCACCCTGCTGTCTGCTCAGGACTGGGACGCGCCCATGTGGTTCAGTTGGCTCGACAGCGCGTGGACCGAGGACGACAGCGCGGTCTCGGGTAGCTTCGACTACCGCTCCAATACGGTCGCGCTGGCCCAGATGCCTACTGCGTCCTCCCTGTTCCGGACTTACGCGCTTCCCACCGCGCTCGGGTATGCGCCGTACAACGTCGACCCGGCGGTCGTCCTCTCCGGCTACCTCACCGATCAGCACCAGCGGCCTACTCAGTACCGTCCGCTCGACCTGCTCAATCTGGGCCACGTCCTGACCCACCGCGTGCGCTCCAGCTTCGAGCGTACGCCCCCGCCTGGCATCGCCGCCCAGAGCATCCCGGGGGTCGGCTGGTGGGCTGATCCCGGCGTTCTTGTATTGGATCGGCCGATGGTGCAGGCCCGCGTCGGCCCCGGGGCCCCCGACGGCCGATCCGGTCCGCCCCTGCGTGACGGGTTCGGGCTCCTGGAGCCGTCTGGCTTGGGCGTGCATTTCGAGAATTGGGCGGCGGTGTCGCTCGCGAGCACCGATGGGCTGCCGCTCGGCCAGTCCCACCACGCGCTGCTCAGCGTGGGGACACGGCAGGAGAACACCGGCCAGACCTTTGGTGCGCAGGGCACCGAGCTCGTGCAATGGGGTGGGCCGCCGATCCTCGTCGAGCCAGCGCGGGGCACGGTGTGGTTCATCTGGCCGACACGGCCGGAGGTTCGGCCGCTCGGCGTGAGGGGTGAGCAACTGGCGCCGATCCCGGTTCGGGCGGCTCGCGGTGGGGAGGAAAACCGGCGAGGTTGGGTCGTTGACCTCACGAGCGTGCGGTCGCCTTGGTTGGTGGTGGGGGATGCGGCGAGGGCCCCTCCGGGGCGCTCCGGCGACCCACAGTCGGACCGTGCTGCCGCCGCCGACTAGCAGCGTTCGGGGAAACGTGATTCTCGGCGTTCGCATATAATTTTCGTCGAACACCGAGAATCACAGGCAGACAGGGCTTCGAAGGCGGGTGTGGGCCGGTAACCACACCACTCAACGCTCGCACAACGAAGCCACCGCGACGAAGTAGCCCGCCTCGAGGGCGCGCGCGGGCGACAAGAGGTTCCCTTGGGAACACGGTCCCTGTCGCAAACGTCCTGCTTCGATCCTTGGTTTGCCATGCCCGACATCCTCGTGCCGGGCAGCGTGGCCTGGGTGCTTGCTCAGCACGGCAACCTGATCTTCCCGGATTGGCTCGCATCGGGCTGGCGAGGGAGCGGTCGTCGAGGGCGGAACGCGTGGCCAGCGCGCTCAGTTCGAGCGCGTGAACCATCTGCTCGTCCGACATGGGGCTCGGCCGCCCGGGATAGAGCCGGAAGGGTCACGCAACGCCGCAGAGCCGCCAACGAGCCGCTGCCATGACGGAAAATGAGGTCGCGACCTTGGTGGTGGACGCGGCCTACCGGGTGCACACGGCGATTGGTCCTGGGTTGCTGGAGTCGGTCTACGTCGCCGTTCTGGCCCACGAGGTTCAGAAACGCGGCTTGCCACTCCTGAAGGACGGCGTCACGCGCGTGGTCAACGCGCTTCCCGAGTGACCGGAGTCCGGCTTTGCGTCTTTGCGCCTTTGCGAGCACCGTCGTCCTTCCCCTCTCGGGACCAAGGATCGGTGAAGGGCCGCTGTTCCCGGGGGCCGAGCCCGCCCGCGCGAACCGTGGAGGGAGAAACGCCGAACGCTGATAGGGTTCGTGGACGCCATGCGGCCCTGATCAGCCGGACCGCCAGATGGCGCGTCACCTGCAGCCTCGACAGATCCGCGCCGGCCCGTCGGACCGATGAAGCGGAGGCCATTGTGGATCATCTCGGTTATCGGCTTGAAAACGGAGACTCCCACCGGGACTCCGGGGACTCCGGGGATGTCAGGGACTCCGGGGACTTCGACGCCGGCTCCGCGCGCTGCGGGTGTGCCAGCGACCCCTCCGGCCTGAGGCCGACCGCCGCCACGGCAGCGCTCGGGCTCTTCTCTCTGCTCGCGCCGTTCTCCCTGCTCGCCCTGAGTCGTCGTCGTCGGTGAGTCCCGGTAGCCTCTGGACCGGGTTTGGCTGTCTCCAAAGGTCCCGCTCGCTCGCGGGAGTCCCGAATCCGCGCTAAGCGGCCCGTCCATGTCCTCTACCTTTCAGCTTCTCCTCGGTCGCCTGCAGGAAGATCCGCTGATGATCCTGATGGTGCTCACCTCGGTGTTCATCGTCGCGGTCGCGCTCGAACGCACGTTGATGATGGCGCGAGGCTTCTGGGCCATGCGGAGCGTCGAGCTGCGAGTGCTCGTCCCGCTGCGGCTCGGCAAGTTCGAGGATGCACGGCAGGGCTGCGGCGAGGTCGGATTGCCGATCCGACGCGTCTTTGCGGCTGCCCTCGATCGGGCGAACGGCAAGGTCTGCGGTGATGCGGGGATGGCCATCGCGCGGGAGCAGCGCCGCGCTGTCGCCGCGTACAAGTCGTGGCTCTGGGTTCTGGGTACGGCCGGTGCGCTGATGCCCTTCGTGGGGCTACTGGGCACCGTCATCGGCGTCATGGGCAGCTTTCGGGCGATCGGCGAGTCGGGGCAGGGCGGCTTCGCGGTGGTATCGGCGGGCATCTCCCAGGCGCTGATCGCCACGGCGGTCGGGCTCTTTGTGGCGCTGGAGGCGGTGGTCCTGTTCAACTTGCTGCAGAACCTTGGGGGGGCGGTCGCCCGTCGGCTGGCGTACTCCGCGGACGAATGCCTCGAGCTGATCCGGGCGCGCGGGCCTGTGGCGTCGGCGGCTCAGGCCCAACCCGGGCCGGGGGGCGTGAGTGCAGGCATCCCCGTCCAGTAGCTCCGCGGATGATGGCAGCGGCGACGACGACACGATCTTCGCCGAGATCAACATCACCCCGTTGACCGACATCTTCCTGGTCCTGCTGATCATCTTCATGGTGGTGTCGAGCTCGATGGTCGAGGCTGAGAAGGCGTCGAGTCAGAGCACAAAAGGGCTGCAGTCCGAGCGCGCGCTGCAGGTCCAGACTCCGCAGGGCACCGGGGACTCCCCGCTGGTACCGAAAGACGTGGTCATCTCGATCCTGCCCGACGGCACCCTGTTCGTCGACTCCGATGAGGTCACGATGGAGGCCCTGTCGGACGCGCTCTCCGCGGTGAAGGCGAGGGGGAACATCACGCGCGTGGTGATCCGCGGCGATGAGGCCGCGACCTATGATCTCATCATGAAGGTCATCGCAAAGTGCCGGGTGGCCGGCTTGACCGACATCGCGCTCGCGAGCCGCGCTTCGAATTGAGTGCCCGGCTCCTCCTCATCGCCACGCCGATCGGGAACCCGGAAGACATCACCCTGCGGGCTTTGCGTGCCCTGCGCGAGGTAGACGAGCTCTACGCCGAGGACACCAGAGTGACGGCGGACCTGCTCCGGCACCATGGGATCGCCCGTGCGACGCGCAGCTGTCACGACCACAACGAAGACGCCCGCGCCGACGAGATCGTGGCTCACCTTGAGGCGGGCCGGACGGTGGGGGTGGTCTCGGATGCTGGGACCCCGCTGATTTCGGATCCCGGCTTCCGGGTCGTCGCCCGGGTGCGCGGAGCCGGGTTCGGCGTTGACGTGCTGCCTGGCGCCTGCGCGGCCGTCGCGGCGCTGATCGGCAGCGGGCTTCCCACCGACCAGTTCGCCTTCGGTGGGTTTCTGCCGGCGTCCGGGCCTGCGCTCCGGGCGCGGCTCGCTGAGCTCGCGGGCTTCGATGGGACGCTGGTCTTCTACGAGTCGCCGCGTCGTCTCGGCGCGACGCTCGATGTGTTCGCGGCGGTCTGGCCGGACCGCCAGGTGGTGGTGGCACGAAACCTGACCAAGGACCACGAACAGTGGATCAGCGGGACTGCGGTCGCGGCGCGGGCCGCGCTCGCTGCGGAGACCCGTGGTGAGGTCGTCCTCCTTGTGGGGCGCGGGGCCCCGGAGGCGGTGGACCCGGACACGCGCATCCTCTCGTTGCTGGCGGAAGGGATGGACGCAAAGCAGGTCCGCGATGTGGTGGCGGCCCAGACCGGGCTACCCCGGCGGGAGATCTACGCGAGGATCCTGACGCTGCGGGGGTAGGGCTCGCGCGGCCGCCCGCCATCCGATCACGGGCAGTGCGAGTCAGTAGAGGGATCCACCGCCGGGTCGATCTCAAGTCCCGCCTGATAGGGCGCCGAGAGGTCGCGCAGGTCGAGCGCGACGCACTCCGCGCTGCCGTCCGGGCAGGCGACGCACGCGTCCCCGTACAGCGGAAGGAGCGCGCAGAGGTCCGTCTCGAGGCTGTCGGAGATCGGGCCTACGTCGATGAGCCCGGTGATCCGAACGTTCTCAAGCGCGAGTCCATCCGGCGTGAAGCTGCCTCCGTACGTGAGATCGAACAGGGTGAACGTCGTGCCGCCGCTGCTCAGGCCAGCGTCCATCGGGCCGGCAGTGAACGCGGGGTTTCTGGAAAAGCTGGTGGGGCTGAAGTCGATCGGGTAGGCGCAGGCATACTGGCCGAGGACACCACTGTACTCCTTGCCGGCCGATGCGATGGTGTCGATGTCGCCGCCGTTGCTCTGGACCATGATCAAGAGGTGGGTGGTGTCGAGGAATCCGGTGAGCGTGGGGCCGGCCAGCGGCGATACCCAGGTCACGTCGGCGCCGGTCATGTCGACGTCGTAGGTATAGCCGGCGAGGTCCACGCCGGTGCTCTCTCCCACGGTCGTGAACGTGCCGGAAGCGGCGGACTCGCAGACGTTGGCGTCTACGCTGTAGCTGCTGCTCCGGTCGAGGTTGGCATCGGAGGAGAAGGAGACGCTCATGCCGTCACGCGCGAGCACGGTGGTGCCGGCGACCTGGGCGCCGCTGCTGTCGTAGACGGTCAGCGTGGCCTCGGCGGCCGCTTCGGAGAAGGACGCGCTGACGCTGGCATCGATCGAGACGCTGACCTCGCCGTCTTCGGGGCTGATCGCCACGATGGTGGCGGTGCAGTCGGTGTCGGTGTCGGTGTCGGTGTCGGTGTCGGTGTCTGCGTCGGAGTCTGTGTCGGTGTCCGTATCGGAGTCCGTGTCCGCGTCGCCGACGTTCGCGGTGTCCTGCGACCCGTCGTCCGGATCCTCGCAGCCGGCGATGGCGGTGATCACGAAGATCGGGCCGAGGTAGAAGGCAGGGGAGAGGGAGAGAATGCGCATACCGGACCTCTGGTTTGGGTGAAAGCCGTCGATGGCTATCATGGCCTGAAAAGCCCGCGAGCGGATAGAAGGAAGTTCAGGAGAATGGATGTCCGATTCGACCAACGAGGCCGCCGGGGAGCGGGTTGTGGCGCTCACCGTCAACGGGGACAGCGTTCGCCGGCTCTGTCCCTCGTCCCGGACGCTGCTGGACTTCCTCCGGGTGGACCTTGGCCTGAACGGCTCCAAGCACGGATGTGACGTTGGGGACTGTGGCGCGTGTACTGTGCTCGTGGACGGCATTCCTCGGTTGTCGTGCATCACGCTGGCCGTCGAGGTGGAGGGTCTGGCGGTGAGGACGATCGAGGGGGCGGGCCCAGACGAGGCCCGCATCGTCGCTGCGTTCGACGAGCACGTCGCCAGCCAGTGCGGCTACTGCACCCCGGGCATCGTGCTCTGCCTGTCGCACCTGTACAGTGAGGACCCAGCCGCGGACGACGAGGCTATCCGGCAGGCCCTCGGCTCCAACATCTGCCGATGTACCGGGTACACCAAGATCCTCGCGGCGGCGCGAGCGGCATCGCAGCGCGAGGCCTCGCAGCCTGCGCAGGGCGGCAGCGATGAGTGACAGCGAGAATCGCCCAGGATGGGCGGTGTACGCTACACACTCGGGAGAGGCCGCGGAGGGCGGGGTGCTCGGCCGTGCTGGGCCAAAGATCGATGGCCGCGCCCGGATCCTTGGCGCTGCGCTGTACACCGACGATCTCCATCTTCCCCGCATGGTGGTTGGGAAGTTCGTTCGTTCCACCCAGCCACACGCGCGCATTGTATCGATCGATGTGTCGGGTGCGTTGGCGATGCCGGGCGTCGTCGGCTACGCCATAGGCTCGGAGCTGCCGCAGAAGTACGGCGTGATCCCGGTGGCTCAGGACGAGACGGCCATGGCGATCGGCAAGGTGCGATACATCGGTGAGGCGATCGCATGTATCGCCGCTGTGGACGAGGAGACCGCCCATCGTGCCGTTCGGGCGGTGAAGGTGGAGTATGAGCCACTGCCCGCAGTCCTGACCATCGAGGACGCGCTCGACCCGTCCAAACCCCACATCCACGAAGGGTCACGGAAGCCTTCGAACATCCTCCGGCGGATCTTTCAGGAGTATGGAGACATCGACAAGGGCTTTGCCGCAGCCGAAGTTGTGATTGAGGACACCTACGAGTATCCGGGAAGCACGCATGTGCCGCTTGAAACACACGTCGCGCTCGCCAACCTCGAGCCGGACGGCAAGCTCACCCTGTGGTCGAGCACTCAGAACCCGCACTACGTGCACCGGGACGTGGCGCACGTGCTCGGCATGCGGGAGCAAGACATCCGGTTGATCAAGCCTACGGTTGGCGCCGGGTATGGCGGCAAGTGTGACCCGTTCTGCACCGACATCGTGGCCGCCCATCTGGCGCGTAAGCTTCGGAGACCGGTGAAGATCACGCTCGAGCGGGAAGAGGTGTTCTACACCCACCGCGGGCGTCACCCGACCCGCATGTGGCTGAAGATGGGCTTCGCGAAGGACGGCAGCATCACCGCGATCGACTTCAAGGCGTGGGCCGAGGGCGGTGCTTACGCCAGCTACGGTGTCGTCACCAGCTACTACCTTGGCGTCTTCATGCCACTGCCGTATACACTCGAGAACTACCGGTTCGAGTCGCACCGGCTGTATACCAACAAGCCACCGTGCGGTCCGAAGCGCGGGCACGGCGCCATCCAGCCACGCCTCGCCCTTGAGATGCACATTGACCGAGCCGCCCAAGCGCTGGGGCTCGACCCGGCCGAGATGAGACGGGCCAATTGTATCGCACCCGACACGGAGACCTGCAACGGCTTGAAGGTCACCTCGGTCGGTATGCGGGAGTGCATCGACGCGGTCGTCACGGCGAGTGGGTACCACACGCGTCGCGGCGCACTCGGGCCCGGGCGGGGCCTCGGCCTCGCCGCGTCCGCCTACATGTGCGGCGCGCTGCACCCGGTCTACCAGAACGAGCTTTCCCAGTCCTGTGTCCAGCTTAAGGTGGACCGTTCAGGGGAGGTGACCCTCTACTCGGGCACCGCCGACTGCGGGCAGGGGAGCGTGCACATGCTGGCCGCCCTGTGCGCCGAGCGCCTCGGGATCGAGCCATCCGACGTCCGGGTCATCGAGGGCGACACATCGCTGACTCCGGTGGACCTCGGCAGCTATTCCTCGCGCGTGACGTTCATGGCGGGTAACGCCTGTGTGTCGGCATCGGACAAGGTCCGGGAGAAGCTCGCCGCTGCGGTGGCCGCCAAGCTGGGCGTAGAGCCGGCGGCGCTGACCTTCAATGGGCGGCGGGTGTTCGTCACGACAGCTCCCGATCGGGCGCTCTCGTTCGTGGACGCTGTCTGGCTGGCCGAGGAGATGTTTGGTCCTATCGGGGAAGTAGGGGGGTACAAGCCACATAAGATCGGCAGTCGGTTCCGCCGGCAGTCGGTGGGGCCTTCTCCGGCCTACTCGTTCACCGCCCAGGTGGCCGAGGTGTCGTGCGACCTTGAGACGGGCATCGTCGTCGTGGACAAGATCTGGGTGGCGCACGACTGCGGGCGGGCGATCAACCGCACCATCGTCGAAGGTCAGATCGAGGGGTGCGTCTACATGGGGGTCGGCGAGGCGCTTTTTGAGGAGCAGCGGTACCGAGGCGGCCTGCACGCGGTGCCGAGCCTGCTCGAATACAAGATCCCGACGGTGCACGAGACGCCAGAGATTGAGACCTTCATCGTCGAGACCCACGATCCCAACGGGCCGTTCGGCGCGAAGGAAGCAGGGGAGGGGCCGCAGCTCTCCACGGTGCCTGCGATCGCCAACGCGCTCCACGACGCGACCGGCATCTGGTTCACCCGACCCCCGTTCACGCCAGAGGTGGTCCTGGCCGAGATCAGCCGGGCTGCCCGGGCCGCCGCGCAGCGCCCGCCGGAGTCCAGCTGATGCTCCCGCTCCCGACGTTTGAGTACGCGGCGCCCACGACGGTGCTTGAGGCATCGCGGCTCTTGGGAACACCGGGGTCGCGGCTGGTCGCCGGGGGGACCGACCTGCTCGTGTCGATGAAGCACCGGCTCTTCGAGCCGCGGCTGCTGGTCTCCACCCGCCGGTTGGGCCTACGCGGGGTGAGCGTCGCCGATGGGGTGCTGAGCGTCGGGGCCGGAACCACGCTGCGCGAGGTCGCACGCCACCCGACGGTGCTTGAGCACCTTCCTTCGCTTGCGGCGGCGTGCCGCACGGTCGCTACTCCGACGATCCAGGGGATGGCCACGTTGGGCGGCAACCTGATGCTCGACACACGCTGTTTGTATTACAACCAGCCGGCGGGTTGGCGTGCTTCCTTAGGGTATTGCCTGAAGCGAGAGGGTACGGTGTGCCATGTCGCGCCGAAGGGGCGCGGCTGCTACGCGGCGCACTCCGCCGACACCGTTCCGGCGCTGTGGTTGCTCGGTGCCGAGGCCGAGTTCGTCTCGGTTCGTGGCGTTCGACGCATCCCAGTCTCGTCGATGTATCACGACGACGGGATGGCGTGGCTTCGGCTTGAACCGGACGATGTGTTGACCGCGGTGCATGTCCCCCTCGCTGGAAGGGCGGTGGGGCACCGCAAGCTCCGGACCCGTCAGGCGATCGACTACGCGTTGGTCCTGGTCGCGGTGCGCGCTCCGGTTGACGGGGGGCTCTGGTCCGCGGTGGTGTCCTCCGTCTCGCCGTCACCGATCTTCGTCGAAGCGGCGACCCCGGCTGACCTCGCCGAAGCGGCGTTCCGCGCCTGTCAGCCGTTGTCTACGCACCTGCCCGCGGCGACTTGGCGCAAGAAGATGGTGCGGGTCGAGGTGGCCCGAGCTGCCGCCGCGTTGACGAGCGCCTGATGGCGGGCGTTCGTGGGGCGATGGGCGAAGCGGCGAGGACCGCGGCGGACGTGGCAAAGTTCGGCTTCTACGTGCAGCTCCGGCGGGCGTTGAACCCTGAGAACCCCAAGGTCTTCCGTGCGTTGCACAGCGCCGACCGGCTGGTCCCTGCCGTTTGGCGGTCCGGGCGGTCGTTGACGGAGGATGAGCTGCTCCGCTCGGGCCTCGAGCCGCAGGTCGATAGGGCGCTCCGGATCCAGTACCGCGTGGCGGTCACCGAACTGGCGCTGGGCCGGTTCACCCGCGAGACGCTGCAGCCGTTCGTGCAGGTGGAGGGGCGTCATCACCTCGACGCCGCGCTTGCCCTCGGGAAGGGGGTGGTGTGGGTGTACCCGCACGCCGGCGCGGTCATGCTGATGCTCGTTTGGCTGGTCAAGAACGGCTACCCCTACACGCAGTACGCGGCCCGCGGGCTGGCACCGAAGGACGTCGCCGAGGCCCACGGCGAGCTGCTTGGGCACAACCGGTGGCGTCAGGCCGTCCGTGACGCCCGGGAGCGGGACGAGGACCAGACCGGTGGCACGTTCCTCTCGCTCTCCCAGCCGGCCCGGGAGCTGTACCGGACCCTCGCCCGCAATGAGCTGGTCGGCATCGCCTTCGACGGTCGCATCGGCAACAAGTGGCAGCCCTACACCTTCCTCGGCCGGCAGGCGCTCATCAACCCCGGGGCCTGGCGGTTGGCGGCTTCCACGGGAGCCATGCTGGTGCCCTGCTACAACACGGTCCCTGACAGCGGGCCTGCGCTGTGCACCATCGGCGAGGCCATCGACCCGAAGGAGGTCGGCGCCGACCAACGCGTGCTTCGCTTCGTGGAGGAGCAGATCCGACGGTCACCGGCCGAGTATGCACCCTGGCTCCTCCATTGCCGACTCCGCAATACCATCGACGATCACCCGCTGTTCACCGATCAGGCGGAGGATGACCGGTGGCGGAAGTGGATTGGCTCAGGGACGGGGAGCTGACGCTGGGGCGGCCGACCGGCGCGAATTAGTGCGCGCCGGGAAGCCCGACATGGTCCGCCGCCTCTGCGCGGGTATCGGTGCGCAGGAACTCTTCCTCCCGCACCTCGATCAGCGACAGCACGAAGCCCCGCGTCACGCTGTGACCGTGTCCAGCGACCGGGATCAGCGAATGGCCGTCCCGCGCCCACGTGAGCGCGGTCTCCCGATCGATCGTCCTCGGAGGGGCGTTCTTGAACCGGACGACGAGC
>SHYV01000009.1 GCA_009692605.1 Myxococcales bacterium | reverse complement strand
ATCTGGCCGCTGCGGCCGGCGTGGTGTGCACCGCGTGCGCCGACGGCGAGCCCTACTGCCTCTACATCGTCGCGGAGAACATCATCGCGTCCGAGGTCGAGGGGCTGACGATGGCGGTGATTGAGTAGGGGCTTTCTGACCCGCGCCGCCGCGCTTCGATCTCGAAGATAGCAAGGCCACGCTTCTGGCGTTCGACCCCACGGGCACACACCTCTTCGCCTCGTTGAGCGACGGAAGCGTCGTGCGCTGGCCATCGCCCGCGCTCGATGCCGACTCCGCCTCGCTCAAGGCGGGCGCCGACTCGAACCTCCGCGTCTGCGCCGACACGTTCGATGTCGTGCCTGACACGCCATTCCCCGCGGCTGACACGCGGTGGGCGCCAGCGGAGGCCTGCGCAGCCGCCCCGGGGGACATTGCCCGGTGACCTTCGAGCAGCCGCCGACAGGGAATTAATCTCCCCCCCTTCCCGGCAAAAGTCACCGTGTGACCTTCGTCATGTGACGAAGGTCCGACACTACCCGCCCAGCCCCCGCCGCCCGGCCCGCTGAGGGCGGGGCCACGATCGCGCTCTGTCTGGCCTGATCGTCGGCCTCCGTACACGACGCCTCCGACCCCTCCGTGCTGCGGCACGCCCCGTGCTTTGGCCGCCGCCGACCCCAGCATGCCGCCCAACACGGCGGCCGGGTGGGTCGAGGAATGTCGATGTCCAGCCATGTCTTTGGAGCCACCCTGATCGGGGTGGAGGGGTTGAAGGTCACCGTCGAGGTGGACTTCCTGCGGCGCTTGCCCAGCGTCGCCATCGTCGGCCTGCCGTCACTCTCGGTGCGGGAGAGCGCCGATCGCGTGCGTTCAGCGATGCTCGCGTCCGGCTTCGACTTCCCGCGGCAGCGCATCGTGGTGAGCCTGGCACCGGCGGATCTGAAGAAGGACGGAACAGGGTTCGACCTGCCGATCGCAGCCGGGATCCTGCTGGCCGCGGGCCGCCTCGATCCCGAGCGATGCGCGCGGTACCTGCTGGTCGGAGAGCTCACGCTGGGCGGCGAGCTCCGAGCGGTCCGGGGGTCGCTCGCGTTCGCAGCGCTCGCGCGAGACCTGGGGATGACGGGTCTGGTGCTGCCCCCGGGTGCTGCGGAGGAGGCGGCGCTGGTGCCCGAGGTGGACGTGCGGATCGCTCGCACGCTCGGACAAGCAGCGGAGTTTCTGGGTGGCGCGCTGGAGTTGGAGCGCGCGCGACCGGGGGTGGCAGCGCCGCGCTCCGGCCCGCTGGACCTCCGAGATGTCCGCGGCCAACCTGGCGCCCGTGAAGCCCTGGAGGTCGCGGCTGCCGGCGGCCACAACCTGTTGATGGAGGGGCCCCCAGGCTGTGGGAAGACCATGCTCGCCGCCCGGATCCCCTCGATCCTGCCGACCCTGACCCCGGACGAAGCGCTCGCCTGCACGCGGATCCACTCCGCGGCCGGCCTGCTCGGGGGAGGCGGTCTGGTATCGGAGCGCCCGTTCAGGGCGCCGCACCACTCGATATCACCTGCCGGACTGGTCGGCGGGGCCTTGCTCCGCCCCGGTGAAGCGAGCCTCGCGCACAACGGCGTGCTCTTCCTCGATGAGTTCCCGGAGTTCCCACGGCACGCCCGCGAGGTGCTCCGCGGCCCGCTCGAGGACCGGCAAATCGTGCTGGCACGCGCTGGGGGATCCACCACCTTCCCCGCCAACTTCATGCTGGTGGCCGCCGCGAACCCGTGCCCATGCGGAAACCTTGGACACCCCACCCGGCCCTGCGTATGCGGGGAGTCCGCCCGCCAACGCTACCGCGCGCGCCTCTCCGGGCCGCTGTTGGACCGCATCGACCTTCGTGTCGAGCTCTCCCCGGTGACACCGGCAGTCCTTCTGGCCGGCGGCCCGGCCGAGGACAGCGCCACCGTACGCGCCCGCGTCGAGCGGGCCCGGCTGCGCCAGCGTGCGCGCTACGGAGGGGCGGTTGCCAGCAACGCAGCGCTATCGGCGGAGCAGGTGCTGCAGGCCGCCACCCCCACCGCCGCGGCCCTCAACGCGCTGCAGCGGCACATGGAGGTCCAGGGCCTGTCCGCCCGGGTCGGACGGCGGCTGCTCAAGGTCGCACGCACGCTCGCGGACCTCGACGATGACGCGTCCGTCGCGGTCGAAGAGAGCCACATCCACCGGGCAGTGGGCCTACGCCTCGACGACGCCGACGCGCTCGGGGCCAATTGACCAGGCACCGACACGCGCCGCGGGCCTGCCTTGTCGGCGCCTGCCTCGTCGGCGTGGCCTCCCTCTACGAGGCAACCGTGGACCGCGTCGAAGGCGACCGCGTGGTCGTCGAATGGTGTGACCGGACCACGTCCGACCTGCCGGCGTTGATGTTCGCGGCAGACGTGCGCGAGGGGGCGGTCGTGGTGCTTCTCCCCCCCGCAGGCCGGCCCCCCGCAGGCCGGCCCGCTCTACCCCCCCCCACCCCACTCCCGGAGCCCCGCGCCGTCGAGACCGGCCCGCGTTCTGCGGACCGGCCCGGCGGCGCAGCGCCCACCCCTCGCGGTGTCCACCGCACGGAGCACACGCCATGATGGCACAGCCAACCCTACCCGCCGCCCACACCGGGCTCAACGCGCTCAACCCTACAAAACCGCCTGAAAACCCTCGCGATGGCATGCTGCGGCAGACGCTGATCGAAATCCAGAAGGCCCACGGAAAGGGCTCGATCATGCAGTTCAACGCCAACCCCGAGCCCGTCGAGACCACATCCACGGCGTCCATCGGACTCGATCTCGCTCTCGGCTCCGGCGGCTATCCACGCGGCCGCATCGTAGAGATTTACGGCCCAGAGGCCAGCGGCAAGACCACGCTCGCCCTGCACGCCATCGCCGAGATGCAGAAGCGCGGCGGCCGGTGCGCGATCATAGACGCTGAGCACGCGCTCGACCCCAGCTATGCGCGCGCGATCGGCGTCAGCCTCGACGCCCTCTTGGTAGCCCAGCCCGACTGCGGCGAGCAAGGGCTCGACATCGTCGAGATGCTGGTACGCTCGAACTGCGTCGACATGATCGTCGTTGACTCGGTCGCCGCCCTCGCCCCGCGCGACGAACTTGAAGGCCAGATGGGGGACACCCAGATGGGCTTGCAAGCACGGATGATGTCGAAGTCGATGCGCAAGCTCACCAGCGTCGTCTCGAAGAGCAATACGACGCTCATCTTCATCAACCAGGTGCGGCAAAAGATCGGCGTGACCTTCGGGCCGTCGGAGGTCACGACCGGCGGCAACGCGCTGAAATACTACGCGACCGTCCGCCTGGACGTGCGCCGGATCGGAGGCATCAAGAAGGACGATGAGGTCGTGGGCAACCGCACCCGCGTCAAGGTGGTGAAGAACAAGCTGGCGCCGCCGTTCCGACAGGTGGAGTTCGACATCCTGTTCGGCAAGGGGATCTACCGGTTGGGTGAGCTCGTGGACCTTGCGGAGGAACGGGGCGTGATCGCCAAAAGCGGGGCATGGTTCTCGTACGGGGATCTGCGCTGGCAGGGGCGTGACCGGATGCTCACCGCGTTGGAGGCTGATGAAGCGCTGCTCGGTCGGATTCGTGCCGACCTCGCCGCCAGCTCGGGGAAGTGGACCGTCGCCGAGGGGTAAGCCCCCGGTTGAATCGGCATCCGCCCAACGGAAGGCGTGCGGTCGGTCCTGACTGCGGGTGCCGGGGCCGCGCGGGCAATCTTGCTCACGCGGCCCATTTCGGGAGCGCGACCCAGAGGACGACGTGCGCGACCACCATCACCCCAAGCCCCCCCCCGTCGAAAAAACCATCCGCGAGCAGGCTCCCGACGACAACCACCCCGAGCGCCCCCGCGCCCCACGCCCGCGCGCCCAGCACCGCCCCCAAAAGGCACGCACCCGCCACCGGCCACGCCCAGACCCCCTCCGCGGCGCCAACCACCCCACCGACCGCATCGGGGATGGCCCGACCAAGGTGGAACCAGCCACCTTCGCCCCGGAGCCACGCAGACGGTGCCCCCTGCGCCGGGACCGCAAGCACCAGCAGCGCGGCCACGAACCCGGGGACGATGGCCGCCCAGCGCACCAGACCGGGACCACAGCCGAGCGAGCCTAGCCCAAGCAACACCTTCGGCATCCGCGCCCACGCCAGCGCACCGCCGAGCATGGACACCGCGGGCGCGAGGCGGGCCCACAGCACGATGACCTCCCGGCCGAGCCGTTGGCCCGAGCCGGAGTTGGCCTGCTCCACGGTGAGCACGAGCACCAGCAGCCCGACCGCCGCCCCGTGGACCAGCAGCGCCGCGCTCAAAAAGGGAGGGAGCGCGACGCGGGCCAGCAGCGCCGCCGTCGGAAGCCGGGCCGAGAGGCTCACCGGTCGCGCCACGTGGCCCACGCCGCAGCGGTCGCCACACCGCATGGGGCCAGCAGGACGACCGCTGCGTCAAGCGGCGAGCCCGCCTGAGCCGCCGCGTCGGCAAGGCGAAGCAGCGCCCAGAACAAGACCCCGAGCACGCCAACGCCAGCCCCCGCGCGCACCTGCCCACCGAGGGGCAGCCCGACCCCGGCCAGCAGCGCCGCCGCCATTGGGACCAGTGATCGTTTCCAGAGGATCCATGTCTCGTAGGCGTCGAGCGGCCGAGACAAAAGGTCGGGCGTGGACCGTTCGCCGACCTGAACGCGCGCTCCATCACCGATCGCGAGAGAAGTCTCCAACGACGTGAACCGCACCGACCACTCCGGCGCGGCGCCCGGCGCCGGGTCCTGATGGACCTCACCCGGGCCGAGATCCAGCCGGACCGCGCCTCGCACGCGGGTCAGCTGAACCGTGGCCGCCTGCCCGACGACCATGTCCGGCCCGGCGCCGCCGGCAAACCGCAGCCCGGCTGGCCACTGACCGTCGTCCGGTCCGCTCGCCAGCGCCCATGGACCGATCACCGTGGCCCGGCCGTCTTCGAGGCGCAGCCCCGCGGCCGCCTCGATCTGGGCTTCGCGCAGCCAGACCCGGCCGGCAGGCACCAGCAAGTGGCCGGACAGCAGCGCGGCGATCCCAAGCCCGAAAGCCCAGCACGTGACCGGGGCGAGGAGGTCCCGACCACGGGCTCCGGTCGAACGCAAGCCCAACCAACTTCCGTCCAGCCGCAGTTCTGCCAGAGCGGCGGCCGGCCCAGCCACCACGGCCACCTCAAGAGCGAGCGTGCTTGAGCTCGCGATCACCGCTGCGACGAGCAGGCCAGCGCAGCGCCAGCCCGGGACCTCGATGAAGGTGAGCCACTGGGCCAGCGAACCGGCCGCGAGCAGCGCCCAGGCCCAAAGGGCGGCGCGGCCGCCAGTACGGGCCATGGCACGCAAGAAGAGCCGGGAGAGGGGGGACGGGGAGGGACGGGGGGACCGGGGGGAGCCCACAGTCAACCCCCTTGGCCCGGTGCAAACCGGACAACGTCGGCGATCAGTTCGGCGTTCAGCTCAGCGATGACTGCCCTACGGTGGGTTCCCGCGATGACTCCGGCGAACGGGTGGAAAACCCGCTGCAAACGGGTTACCCCGGAGGGTGTCCCTCTTCTCCGCCCCGGGCGGACGGTTTCTTGCCGCCTCTGGCGGCGCGTTTCATGCCGCCAGAGGCGGCGCGAGGTCTTCATGGAATTCAACGTCGGCGACAAGGCCGTATACCCTGCACACGGCGTAGGCATCATCCGAGACGTCATCTCGGTCGAAGTGGATGGCCTGAAGGCGATCTTCTACGTCCTGAAGATCCTCGACAACGGGATCACCATCAAGGTGCCGGTCCACAACGCTCGGGCGATCGGCATGCGGCCGGTGATCCTCCCCGAGCATGTGAACAAGGTCCGGGAGATCCTCCAGGACCGCAACGTGCCGACCGACAACCAGACGTGGAACCGACGGTACCGCGAGTACATGAGCAAGATCAAGACCGGCGATCCGATTGAGGTGGCCAAGGTCCTTCGGGACCTCGCGCTGCTCAAGTCCGAGAAGGCGCTCTCCTTCGGCGAACGCAAGATGTTCGATCAGGCGCGCCGGCTGCTGGTTCAGGAGATCGCCGTGGCCCGCGACTCCGACGAGAAGCTGGTCGGTGAGGAGATCGACGCGCTATTCAACGCGATGGCGACGAAGCCGGTTGCATGACCCCCGAGACCAAGCCTGACGCGGGGCAGTCGCTCCCCGCGATCTCCGTTTACAACACGCTCTCCCGCTCGATCGAGCCGCTTACCACCCGCGTTCCGGGACAGGTAGGCCTCTATGTCTGTGGAATGACAGTGTATGATTATTGCCACATCGGGCACGCCCGCGCGATGATGGCCTTCGATGTCGTCGTCCGGCACCTGCGGCACCGGGGCTACGTGGTGCGGTTTGTCCGCAACCACACCGATGTGGACGACAAGATCATCGCGCGCGCAAAGGAGCGCGGAACACCGCCGCTCGAGCTCTCGTCGATGTTCATCCGCGCGCTGGAGGAGGACCTGTCGGGCCTCGGCATCGGCGCGCCCGACTTCACGCCCAAGGTGAGCGAGCACATCGGCGACATCGTCACGCTCATCGGCGAGCTGATGTCGAAGGGGCACGGCTACCGCGCCGAGAATGGCGACGTCTACTTCGCGGTCGAGTCCAGCCCGGAGTACGGCAAGCTGTCCGGCAAGCGGATCGGGGACCAGCGCGCCGGGGAGCGCGTCGCAGTCGACACGGCAAAGCGCCACCCATGCGACTTCGCGCTCTGGAAGGCCTGGACGGGCGACGACGCCGAGCCGCGTTGGCCATCGCCCTGGGGCGAAGGACGACCCGGCTGGCACATCGAGTGCTCCGCGATGGCGCGGCACCACCTCGGCGAGACCTTCGACGTCCACGGCGGCGGGATCGACCTCATCTTCCCCCACCACGAGAACGAGATCGCGCAGTCCGAATGTGGCAACGGCAAGCCGTATGCAGCGTACTGGATGCACAACGGGCACCTGACGCTTCAGGACGACTCGGGCGACTCCGTGAAGATGTCGAAGTCGCTCGGAAACATCATGCGCATACGCGACATCCTCGCCGAGGTGCCCGGCGAGGCCCTGCGGCTGATGTTCGTCGAGTCGCACTACCGATCCCCTCTGCCGTACAGCTCCGACCGGCTCACCAGCGCGCTCGTGGCGCTGGACCGCCTGTATTGCGCGAAGGAGACAGCGTTCGGGTCCAGCGGCGATGCGGCACCCCCCACGATGGGGGAGCCCGGCCTGGAGGCGTGGGAGACGGCCACAGCGTTCCAGGAGCGCTTCACGGCAGCCATGGACAACGACTTCAATACCGCGGAGGCCATGGGCCACGTGTTCGACCTCGTGCGGTGCGTCAACCGGCTCGGCAACGATCGCGGCGCAAGGACGAAGGCCGGGGCCATCCTCGCCCCAGCGCGCAGCGCCTTCGACCTCATCGCCACGGTGCTCGGGATCGGCGCGATGTCGCCAGCGGAGTTCTTCGACGAGGTCAAGACCAAGCGCCTGCTCGCACAGGGCCGCTCTGTGGACGAGATCGACGCGAAGATCGCCGCCCGTGGCGCCGCCCGCGCCTCAAGGGATTGGGCTGAAGCCGACCGGCTACGCACCGAGCTCGACGCAGACAACATCGTCGTGATGGATGGCGCGGCGGGATCGACGTGGCGGATGCGGGTCGGCGAGTAGCCGCCCGAACGACTCCGCCCCGAACGGGTCGGCTCGCAGGGCAAAGGGATCGCCGCGGTGCGCGGGTTCGGGACAAGGGTGATCTACGTCAGCAGAGTGACGCGACAGCAATCATGACGGGCCGCTGAGCCTGGGGATCCGGGCGAACGGCTCCCGCACCATCAGCGCGTCGCCGGGAGCCACCCGGGCAGCAGGCAGCGCGGTGGCTTCAAGCCCCAGCGCGAGCAGAGGACGCGGATCGAGGACACCGCAGACGATCAGGCGGTAGCGTCGCAACAGCATCGCGAGGACGACGGCGCGCTGCGTGCCCGCGCCGGTGGGCGCCGGGCCGTCGAGCAGCCCGCCCCACGGGGCGCTCGCCCCAGCGAGCACGGCGGCGAACGCGCGCTCACCGCTCCCCTCGCCGAGCCCTTCTGGACACGCCGCCTCAAGGTAGAGCGTCGCGCCAGCGATGAGCGGCGGACGCGGGGACAACCCGAGGTAGGTGGCGGCCCGGCTCGCCTGGTAGAAGTTGGTAGCTTTTGCAGGAGGGACGAGGAGGATGGCGGACGCATGTCGCTGCGAGATGTCCTCCCAGCAGTCGAGGCCCGCGGCGGCCCGGGACAGCGCAGCGGTCGGCTCACCCGCCTCCCAGCCGCCCTGAGACGAAAGCAGCACCCACTCACACCGCGCCGCCCGCCCCAGACCGTCCACCGTCGCGCGGAACGGGTTTCCGTCGAGGCGCCCGATGGCGACGCCGGGAGCGGTCACCCGGTCGCGGTGATGCAGCGCGTCCAGCGTGGCGCGCGCTCCGCAGCCAACGGCCACCGCCTTGTGGCCCCCCGAAAATCCGGCGTACTGGTGCGGTTCAACGACGCCAAGCCCAAGCACGGTGTCCGCGTTGGCGACGTGGCGCGAGACACCGCCCGGGATCCCATCGATCGTCGCGGTGGGCAGGGTGTCGTCTGGGTCGTGCTGGACCACGCGAAAGGGCGAGGCCGGCAGCTCCTCGGGGCGCATCGGGCGGTGCAAGCCCAGGCCGACGATCGCCGTGACATCGCAACCGGCGAGCGGGCCAACCAGCGCGGTCAGCGCCGCGGGGACATCGACCGAGCGGGTTCCATCCGGGATCGCGATGACGATACGACCGCGGGCCGGGGGAGGCCAAGCCGCGAGGGCAGCGGCCAGTCCCGTCGCCCGCGTGGTCACGCCCCGCGTCCGCTTCCAGACACCGTCTCCGGCGACACCGGCTCGACGGGGGCATCGCGTCGCTCAGGCATGCGAACCCCGTCGACCACCACGTCGTAGGTGAACGTCGAGAAGGTGTGATTGCCATCGGGGCGAGCGCGAGCGTCCTCGCCCACCCAGCCGAGCCCACGACAGAAATGCTGGGCCAGGACGACGGTGTCCCCTCCGTCGAATTCAGTCACGCAGCGCGACTCGATCCCGTCATCGCAGAAGCTGACGTCCGGGAGGATCTCGCAGGAGCGGCGGCTGGTAGACCCGCGCTTGAGGTGCAGTTCGGTCCAACGCTCGCCCGCGACGACCCTGTCGGGCAGGATCACCTGAGGCGGCGACCACCAGTCCCAAACGCCCTTCAGCGGGCTCGCCGCGTTCCCGAACCCGTCCCGGCCACGGAACGTCAAGACACAATCCACGGGGCGGCGACCATCGAGCCGCCGCTCGCAATCCTCAAACAGGGAGCGCGTCGGCTCGACCCGGTGAAGCGCACGTGTCACCCGGTAGCGCCCGACGTCCGGCGGCAGGCTGTCAAACCGGCTGTGCCGTCCGTAGGTTGCCGTCTTGAACGGGCGCACCCAGTCGTCGGGCAGCGGCACCAGCGGCGAGGCGGCCACCGGCGCTGGGCCATCCGCGGCACCGGCGATGGCGAGCGGGACCGCCGAGGAGCCGAGCGCTACAGCGGCCAGGGCGAGCGTGCAGACCGCCACGACTCGGAGCACGATGATCCAGCGCGCAGTGACCCAGCGCGCAGTGACCCAGCGCGCAGTGACCCAGCGCGCAGTGACCCAGCGCGCAACAGAGCCCGCGCTGCGGGGGAGCGCCGAAGGGCGAGTAGACAGGCTTTCGGGGCGGGCGCGCATGTGCACAGGGTAGTAGCTTCTTGGCATGCCCGGCAACAGCACAGGAACCTACTTCCGCGTCACGACCTTCGGGGAGTCCCACGGCGCTGCCCTCGGGGTGGTCATTGACGGCTGCCCGGCGAACCTGGTGCTCAACCTGAGCGCGATCACCGACGACCTTGCGCGGCGACGTCCCGGGCAGTCCTCGCTCGTGTCGCCACGAAAAGAGGCCGACGACTTCGAGATCGTGAGCGGGCTGTTCGAAGGGCGTACGCTGGGCAGCCCGCTCACGTTCCTGTTTCGCAACCTGGACGCGGACGCGCGCCCCTACGAAGCGATGAAGGACCTTTACCGTCCATCGCACGCGGACTTCACGACTGAGGCCCGGTACGGTCACCGGGATTGGCGCGGCGGGGGGAGGGCCAGCGCGAGGGAGACCGTCGCCCGAGTCGCAGCCGGCGCAGTGGCTCGCCAACTTCTGCACCGCGCCGGGGTCGAGATCGTCGCATGGGTGGACCGCGTCGGGGACATCGACGCTGCGTACTCCGGGGCAGTGTCGCGGGAGGTCGTGGACGCGAACCCGGTGCGCTGCCCGGACCCGCTGCGCGCCGCCGAAATGGAGGCGCTGATCCGGCAGGTGCGCAAAGAGGGCGACACGGTGGGTGGTGTCATTCGCGGACGCGCGGTGGGCGTGCCTGCGGGGTGGGGGGAGCCGGTGTTCGGCAAGATGGAGGCGCGACTCGCAGAGGCGATGATGAGCATCCCGGCGGCGAAGGGGTTCACGTCCGGCAGCGGGTTTGAGGGGGCACGACGCCGCGGCTCCGAGAACAATGACGCGTTCTACCAAGACAGCACCGGGACGATCCGCACCCGGAGCAACCACTCAGGCGGGATCCAGGGAGGCATCTCGAACGGCATGCCCGTCGAAATCGCAGTTGCCTTCAAGCCAGTAGCCACGCTGTTTCGACCTCAGGAGACGGTCACCCGCACCGGTGCAGCAGCGGTCATCGAGCCGCAAGGCAGGCACGACCCGTGCGTCGTGCCCCGCGCTGTGCCGATCGTGGAGGCGATGATGGCGCTGGTGCTCGCTGACTTACGTCTCGGAGTGTCGCGGTCGGTCTGATTCGGTGTGGCGCGCTGGAACCTACAAGGTTCCGCGCCTATCCAAGGAGACGGAGGTCGCCCGATGTTCGAGATGCTCGCTGCTTTTGGTCAGGGATGCGCTGCCTGCGCGCACCCGGTCGAGACGACGCGCGCAGGCCTCGAAGGACGCCTCTGTCTGCGGTGCCGACAGGACCTGCCCCGTGGGCTCGCGTCGATCACCTCCCTGCCCGAGTTCATCGACGAGGGTTGGTGCCTTGGGCCCTACAGCGGGCTGCTCGGCGGCCTGCTTCGGAGCGCCAAGTACGGAGGCCGGGAAGACGTGCTCCTCAATCTGGGGGAGCTTCTGGCCGACCACGCCGGGGCCAGAAACGCTCCGGCCGGTCTCGCCGTGGAACAGTTCGACGGGCTTACGACCGTGCCCGCCAGCCTGGTGCGCCGACTGGGCCGGGGCTTCGACCCGGTTGAGCTGCTATCCGCCAAACTCCAACACGCGCTCGATGCGCCGCTCTCACCTGTGCTGCGACGCGGTGGTGGGGCCTCCCAGGCCGGCCAGTCCCGCGAGGACCGGCTGGCGAACGTCCGCGGCGTGTACACCGCACGGACGGCGGTCGCCGGCCGGTGGCTGCTCGTCGACGACGTGCTGACCAGCGGAGCAACCGCCTCTGCGTGCGCGCTCGCATTGCGAGAGTCAGGGGCGCGGTCTGTCTCCCTGCTTGTCGTCGCCGCAGCAGGGGGCGTCCGAAGCCCTTGACAACGTCAAACAGACCCGACGACAGCCCGGACGGCTGCCCCACAAACTCGCTCAATTCCACGCTGATCGAGCCCGGCACCGATCTTGCACACCACCAGACCGCCCCCACACGGAGTCCCGCATGAACACCACTCTCGGCGACATCATCTCTACCCTCTACGCGCAGTTTCTGGCCCAGTACGGTGATGAGGAGCTTGCCAGCGTCGCCACCGCGGCGGTGGTGAACGACCTGCTCTCCAAGCCGAAGCAGGGACGGGAAGAGGCGGCGTGAAATTCCCGCAAACGTCGCGCTGGGCACCGCCGCGCGCCACCGCAAGTTGAGCGGCCGAACCTCGAAGTCGGCTATGCTCCGCCGGCTTCGAGGTCCACATGATGTCCCGGTCATCCGTTCTACCCGTCTGGTTCGTCGCGCTGGTCGGCCTACTCCCGACCGTCGCACAGGCGGACCCAGTGCCCCCGCCCATCGTGAACGGGACCGCCACCACCGACTATCCGCAGGTCGTCACCCTCTACGCGATGGACTCCAGAGGCTACGGCTACAACTACTGCTCCGGCACGCTGATCGCGCCAAGCTGGGTGCTCACCGCGGCCCACTGCGTGGTCGCGATGGAAGACGAGCTGCCGAGCTACGGCATGTCCGAGTTCATCGTCGTGGTGGGGTCCGACCTCAACAGCCGAACCGGCATCGATGAGTCCGTCACCATCGTCGATTGGGCGGCGCACCCCAACTACGACGACCAGTACCTGACCGACGACGTTGGAATCCTCGAGCTCGACACGCCCATCACCAGCATCGACTTCATGGGCGTGAACAAGGACGCCATCAAGAACACCGACGTCGGTAAGGACATCCGGTACGTCGGCTGGGGCATCACCACCGACAGCGGGCAAGACTCCTCCAAGAAGCGCATGGCCGACATCCCGATGTACGACTACGACAGCGATACGATCTACGGGTACGACCCAGCCGATGGGCAGAACGTCTGCTCGGGCGACTCTGGCGGCGCCGGCCTTGAGATACTCGGTAGCAACAAGTTCGAGCTCATCCTGGTGAACAGCTATGTGTACTCGCCCAACGGCGACAGCACCCCGTGCGAAGGTGGAGCGACTGGCGGTGTTCGGGTGGACAAGCAGCTCAACTGGATTGAGGGGTACACCCCCGTATATTCGAACGCTGAGCTGGGCGGCTCGGGCGACGCCGACACCGACACCGATTCGGACACCGACACCGACACCGATTCGGACACCGACACCGACACCGACACCGACGCGGACACCGACACCTCGCCGCCGAACGTCGACGACGACCCGGCGCGCCCCAACGAGGTGGGCCAGAATTACGATTCGGTGGGGAGCTGTTCCACCTCCACCGCTAGCGCGCCCTCATCGGCGTACGGCGGGCTCCTCGTCGCGGCGGCCCTTGTCGCCGCACGCCGCCGCAACCGCCGCTGACCCCGCGCAGCCTCACGGATTTGCCCCCAGACAGCCAGTCAGCGCTTGCTTAGCCGAGAAGCGGTCTGCATGGCCACCCGAGCGGCATCCATGTCCCCGCGCGCACGGGCGATTTCGCACTTGCTGCGCCACGCCTGCACACACTCTTCATCGAATTGGAGCGCGAGCGCCACCAACTCGAGGGCCTCTTCCTCGCGCGCCAGCCGCTTGTGGTCCGGGTTCCTGAACCGCGCCCACGCGAGCTGAGCGAGGATGCCTGCGTCGTTTGGAGCGTAGCGCCGCGCGGCCGAAAGGTGCTTGTCCGCTTTAGAAAAGTCGTTCCGCTCAAGCGCCATTCCCGCAGCCGCGACGTGCTCCGTGGCTGCTGGATCGGTCCGGTCGTCGGCGTCCGCGCCCAGCAGTGAACGCTCAGCGTCAGACACCCGGCGAAGAATCTCGACCGCGTAGCCCCGCGCATCGGGGTTGGGGTCGCGCTGGAGCGCCGAGTACCGCTCCCGCATCCGGCTGGCCGACGCCACGATCATGTCCCGCCCCGCCCCACGGGGGATCCCCAAGGCCGTCCAGCCATCGGCGTGCCGAAGCAGCTCCGCCTCACGCTGGAGCCGGCTGATCGGCACGGGCGGGCGAGTCAGCGGCTGCATTTGTTCAGCCAGGCCGGGGCCAAGGGTGAACGCGCCCAAGCCGCCCGCACCCCGAGCGTTCGCGTCCGGCCAGAGCGGTTCGCCAAACCACCCGGCGGGCGGCATGGTCGGACCGCGGGGAACGGGGGGAACGGGGGGAACGGGGGGAACGGGGGGAACGGGGGGAACGGGGGGAAGCGTGCGCCGGGGCGGATCGGTCGAACGGACCGGCCCGATGGCCTCCGCGAAGGTGGACTGGGGCACGATGATCGCCGGCGGCGTGATCAGGCGCTGTCGACGACCGAGGAGTGAATGGGCCTCCTTGAGCGTCGTGAGGCCGAGCCACGTCGTGACGGCCAGTTCGTCCACGACGCGATCGAGGTGGAGGCGGAGGCGGTCCGCGAGCGCGGTCAAGGGAACCGGCTCCTCCATGGCCAGAAGCGCAGCGGCCAACGTTCCCTCCAGCGGCGAGCTCCCCAGCGCTGGCGTCGCGCCCGGCATCACCATGAGCTCGGGGTCCATCGCGTCACCCCCGGCCATCCGCCGCGCCGCACGCCACAGGGCCTCAGCCATCGCCTGGCGATCCCCGATCTCATCCGCCTCCAGCGGATCAAAAGAGAGAGAGCCCCCCCGCAAGGCCAGCTCGATCCCCTCCACCCCGTCCAGCCCTACTGGCCCACCCGACGCCAGCAAAACCAGCGCAGTCTCTTCCACGCCGTCGACGACACCGTCGACCTTCAACACCCCGTTGGCGCTCCGAGCCCACCAACGGGCCAGCGCCCGGGCGTTCGTGACCGACAAGACTCCGCCCGGAGCTTGCTCCGACTCGGATGGCCCCAAGGCGACGCGCGGTTCCGGCACCCCCGTCGCGTAACCGGGAAGCGGGCCGGTGTCCTGCCATTCCGGGCCGGACCGCGAGGTACCAATTTCGAATTTCCCGCGTATTTTCCTGAATTTTACACGGAGTGCCACTGGATAACGAAGCACGAGGTGTGATATCATGTCAGGCTCATGTCATCCGGGAACCCGAAAGCACCACCGCCAAGAGGGCGTCAGGCCCGCTCGCGCGCCGCTCGGGCAATGGTTCGGGAGCACGCTCTGCGTCTCTTCCTGCGCGACGGCTACGACGCAACCACTGTGGAGACCATTGCACAGACCGCCGGAATTTCGCGGCGAACTTTCTTCCGGTATTTCCAGAGCAAGGAGGACGTCGTCACCACGCGAACCGAAGAGCTTGGACTGGAGTTCGGGCAGCTCTACCGGGCGCGGCCCGCGTCCGAGTCGCCGCTGGCTGCGATGCGGGCTGCTTTCCAGCCCATCGTCACCGAGTACACCCGCGACCCGGTCCGCACACGGGCCATCTTGAGGCTCTCCCTCGAAACGCCCGAGCTTCGCGGTCGACACCGTGACGTTCAAGCGTCTTGGATCGTGGCCATCAGCGCCGAGGTGGCAGCGCGTAGCCCTGGTCAGGGCACGCTGTTCAGCGACATGCTGGCGACGATCGCCATAGCCGCATTGAACGTCGCCGTTACCCGCTGGCTGGTCGACGGGGGTGATCTGACCGCGCTGCTGGATGCAACGTTCGCGACCATGCCGGCGATGCTGGCCTGACAGAGCGGTAGCCGCGAGTTAACCGGCGAAATGCCGCCTCCGACGCCGCCAACGCCCCACACGCCACCGGGCGGGGTCGAGCCGGACTCGGGGCGGAGCGCGCTGCTGGTGGGCGTGGGCATCTTCCTGTCGCGAATCGCTGGGCTGGTTCGCACCAAGGCGATGTCCCATTACCTGGGCACCGGGCTGGCGGCGGACGCGTTCAGCGCGGCGTTCCGGATCCCGAACCTGCTCCAAAATCTGTTTGGTGAAGGCGCGCTTTCGTCATCCTTCATCCCAGTCTACGCCGGGTTGCTGGCGCGCGGGGAAGGTCGGGAGGCCGACAGAGTAGCGGGAGCGATCGGCGGGCTTTTAGCGCTGGTCTCGGCACTGCTGGTGGCGCTTGGAGTCGTCGCTGCGCCAGCGCTGGTCTGGCTCATCGCCCCCGGGCTCGACCAGCCGACGGCGGCGCTGACGCTCACGCTCGTACGCGTGCTCTTTCCGGGAGCAGGGCTGCTGGTCGTGTCCGCATGGTGTCTGGGGATCCTGAACAGCCACCGGCGCTTCCTGTTGCCCTACGCCGCCCCGGTCGTCTGGAACGCGGCGATGATCGCAGCGCTGGTAGGCTTCGGCTCTCGCCAAGCCCCAGAGGTGCTGGTGAGCACGCTGGCGGCTGCCTCGGTGGTCGGCTCGGCGCTCCAATTCGCTGTCCAGATCCCGACCGTCCTCGCGGTCGCGCCGCACATGCGCCCGGCGCTCAATCTGGCCAGCGAGCACGTGCGCACCGTGCTCCGCAACTTCGTGCCCGCCCTCATGGGGCGCGGCGTGATGCAAATTTCAAGCTTGATCGACCAGATCCTGTCTTCACTGCTCCCGTCGGGGTCAATCGCAGTGTTCCAGTACGCCACGACCCTGTACACGCTGCCGGTGAGCCTCTTCGGCATGGCGGTCTCGGCCGCGGAGCTGCCCGCGATGTCAGGCGCCACAGGCACGGACGACGAGGTCGCCACCTGGCTCCGCGGGCGTCTCGCCAACAGCCTGCAGCGCATCGCGTTCTACGTCATCCCCTCGGCCGTCGCCTTCATGCTGCTGGGCGACACGATCGCCGCCGCGATCTTCCAGTCCGGGCAATTCACCCGCGCCGACACCGTTCGCGTTTGGGTGACTCTCGCAGGTTCTTCTCTCGGTCTCCTCGCGCAGACCTGGGGCCGCCTCTACAGCTCGACCTTCTCCGCGTTGCGCGACACCCGAACCCCCCTTCGCGCCGCCATTGCGCGCCTCGTGCTCGCTGGAGCGCTCGGGTGGTGGATGTCGACGAAGCTCCCCGCCCTCTTGTACATCGATCCCAGCTGGGGCATCGCGGGCCTCACCGCCGCAGCTGGCATCGCCGGTTGGGTCGAGTACCTCCTGCTCAAGCGCTGGCTCGACCGCCGGGTGGGCCCGACCGGTGTTCCCTCCGTCGCCATCGCGAAGCTGTGGGCGGCAGGATGCGCGGCGGGCCTGCTGGCGTTGGCGATCAAGACCGTCGGCAGCCACCTGCACCCCATCTTCGCCGCTCTGGTGGTGTTCGGCCCGTTCGGCGTCACCTACCTCGCGCTCACCAGAGCGATGGGGTTCCCCGAGGCGACCCAGGCGCTCAGACGGCTGCGCCTGCCCCGCGGCGGGTAGTTTCTGATTAGACCCCCGCGCGCCGGAGCCCGAATGAAGCGGATTGCCACCCTACCCCTACTCGCGATGGTCGGGATCGGCTTCGCGGGCCTGTTGACACCCGCGACAGCATTTGCCGCAGATAGCGAGGTTGCACCAGCAGTTCTCATCTCTGGACTGTCCGCCGGGCTGGTCGCCTGCATCGGCGTCCTCGTTTACCGACGGACGCTCGGGCTCCTGCTCACCGCCCAGTATGGCGCGCTGCTGGCGGTGTATCTGGCCTTTCAGCACCGCGAAGCGCTGGCGGGCGGCACCTCGATTTGTAATATCTCAGCGCTCCTCAACTGCAATGCGGTGAACACTTCTCGCTACGCCGAGATCGGAGGCGTGCCGATCGCGCTGGTGGGCCTCGCGTTCTACGTGGCCGTCGCCTGGCTGGCGCTCAGCGCCTTCCGAGGCAGTGCGCCACGCGCCGCCGCCATGATCATGGTCCTCTCGGTCGGAGCTGTCGGATACGACGTCTTTCTTGCGTACGCCAGCTACAAGATCCCCGCGCTGTGCCTGATCTGTGCCGCAACCTGGGGCGTGAACGTGTTGCTGCTCGTGGGGAGCACACTGGAGAGCCGGAGCGTCTCTCCGGTCGACGCGCTGAAGGAGCACGCTGTTCCCACCTTGATCATCGGCCTGGCTGGGCTGATCATCGGAGTCCTCGCCTACCAGACCGGCGGCCCAACCGCGCCGGGGGCGACCGCCGCTGGGTCCTCGGGCCCCGCCACACTGAACCTCGCCAGCCTCTACGAGCAACCCGTAGGCACGATCACCCTCGACGGCACCGAACCCATGAAAGGGGACCCGAACGCGGCCTATACCTTCGTCGAGTGGGCGGACTTCCAGTGTCCTCACTGCGCGACCATGTTCCCGGTCATAGAGCAACTACTGGCTGAGAACAAGGATATAAAGGCCTACTTTCGACACTATCCCATCTCCGGAAGCTGCAACCGGTTCGTCGATGGGGTCCGGCACGAGAACTCCTGCCAGGCCGCGGCCGCCGCCGAGTGCGCGCGGATACAGGGGCGCTTCTGGGAGCTCGCGAGCCAGATGTTCGCGAATCCCGACTACCTCGGCAAGGACGACCTGCGGTTCATGGCCGAGCAGGTGGGCCTTGAGCCGAAAGCGTTCGAAGCCTGCATGCAGGACCCCACCACGGCACAGGCGATCGTCGCCGATGTCGAGGGCGGTGGTACCGCACAGATCAGCGGAACCCCCGCCATCTTCCTGAAGGGGGCGTTCGGCGACCAATGGGTGCGGGTGATCGGCGGGAAAGAAGCCATCGAGACCATCCTGAACGCTTCACGGTCCGGCCAGCCCCTCCCGCCGCCACCGCCGCCGAACCCGGACCGGTAGGCGCCTCCTGTTCCCGTCGCTAGCCGCCGTCGCCCTGTTGGCCGGATGCATGGCGCATCGCGTCGGCCTGGTGATCTCCGAGCCAGAGACGGGAGCGCCGCCCATCCTGCGGACGGCGACCGGCGTGGCGACTCGCCTGTCCACCCCCGGCGAAGCAGCGCCGCTCCGCTACCTGAACGACTGCGTCGTCGAGGTGGACGGCTGGCTCCTCTTCGGCGCGTTGCAGGTGCGCGACTGGCGAGTGCTCGACGCCGGCGACGGTTCGGGCAACTACGTCGGCGTAGTGCGTGCCTACGGCGCCCGTCTAGTCATTGACGACCGCAACTCCGGGTCCACCATCGTGCTCGACGACCAGACCGCAGCTCCGTTACGCCGCTACGTTGGCTTGCCGGTGCTGGTGATCGGTCACCTCACCGGGAACGGCTACGTGGTCCCCGTGGCGTTCCGCGTGCTGGCGCCTCACTCGTAGTACATCCACAGCGGACCTGGGAACAGCCAGGTCAACGCCTCGCGGAGCCGGTCGCGCCAATTGATCCAGTTGTGCCCATCCGGCACCTCTGAGAACCGGACCCCCTGTGCGACCCTCTGAAACACCGGCACGAGGCTGCGGTTGTAATAGATCAACGACTCGAAGGTGCCGCACGACAGGTACACCTGAGCATCGATCGGCGGCGGCGAATCGCGCAAGCTGTTGACGAAACCGACGATTGGGTCCCACATCGGCCCGCGAGTATGCTCGCCGATGTCGGTGAAAGCGAAGCTGCCGCTCTGGAGCAGCAGGCGGCCCCACACTCCCGGATGCCGCACCGCCGCATAGAGCGAACTGACAGCCCCGAAGCTCGCCCCCATGATCCCTCGGAACTGCGGCCCATCCAGCACCGGCTGGGTCGCGTTGAGGTGAGCGAGGAGATCGTGGCGCAAGAAGTCCGCCTGCTTCGGGTTCGCCGCATACTCCCAGTTCCGCCGGACACCGTTGGTGAAGCAAACGATAAGCGGGGCGACCTCATGCCGATGAATCAGGTTGTCCAGCAGGGTCTTCATCTCGGCGTAGTGGAGGAATTCACCGCCGTCATGCACGATCAGGAGCGGGTATTCTTTCCCTGGCCGCGCCTCGGCGGGCCGGTAGATCTTGTATTCGCGCTCGTCACCCCAAACCTTGCTGAAAAAGCGGTGAGTCTCCAACGAGCCGCTCCGGGCGTTCGGGTCAAGGCGACACCACTCAGGGTCTACGTAGCTGCCCGCCGGACAAACCGAGTTGGAGCCGAACGGGTCGAAGGCCCGCCGCGCATTCCGGGGGTCCTGCATCCATCGACCATTCTCTCCGCGTACCACCTCGAACTTGTACTCAACCCGGGCGCCGCGCGGAAGGGCGAGCGGAAGGTAGAACGCATCTGTGGAACCGATCCGTCGGAACTCCTGACGAGAGGGCAACCCGAACACCCAGTGCTGCAGGAAGATCGAGTCTGCGGCGTGACCATCCCAGTAGAAAAACGTGGCGTTGTCGTTTTCGTCCATCAACGGGAACTGCCACTGTGCCGCGAACTCGGCCAGCAGTCGCCGACTGTCCTGAGGGGAGCGCTCGAGGCGCGCAGTCAGGTCAAGAACGCGCTGCATCGGCCCCCCATGCGTTGGTCGCGGGCACTTCGGTCAGTGATCCATCCTCGTGCAGCTGGCGAACCGCGTCGGCCCGCCCGAAACGCTCACCCTCCGGCGACACGCCGCCACCGTTCTCGATGGCGATGGCGCGGAACGGCGAGAGGCGCGCCGCAAGGATGCCAACGCTGTCCGCCCGCGCGAGGTCGAGACGCTGCTCAGCGTGCGGCAAGAAAACGACGCCCGGCACGAGCCCAAACCCGCGGTCCAGGTATTCAGCGAGCCCCACGCCGTGCGCCGTGTGGTCGTGGTAGAGCAAGATCCGCTCAGCGAGCACCATCGCGCCGCCCGACCAGGCGATGATGGGTTTCTCCCGCAAGGCCTGATCGAGCCCGAAGAACGACATGCGATTCCGCAGCACCCCGACGTGGCCACCGGCGATCAAGAGCGCTCGGCAGCCAGCCAGCGTCTCAAGGATAGCCGCGCGCACTTCCTGCACCGCCGGATGAGCGAGCGGGCGCTCGGTCTCCGCGAACTGTTCGTGCAGCCGGTCCGCCTCCGCGAGGAACAGCGTGTCCACCTCCTGCAGGTGGCGAATCGCCTGCTGGTACCACGGGCAAGCCCGATCCCGGCGACTGCCGCCCACCTTCTGGACCCCGGCGAGGGCTGCCACGATCGCTTCCCGATAGAGAACCTTCACCGCCTTCAACGCCGCCTGCTTTCGAGCATGGGCCGCGACGAGGTCGGGAGCCGCGCGCTCGATATCCCGAAACGCCCCGTACAATCTTAGGTTTCGCACCGGCTCACCCAGAGCCTCGCGGAGCGATTCGTCGCGCTGTTCGTCGTATCGCCAACCCGCGCTGATCAGGGCTAGCGGGCCCCCACCGGACACGGCGAGCCTCTGAATGGCGGTCGCGAGGATCGGAGCGGGGCGCTCAGGGCCGAGAACAGTGACGGGCAGACGCGCCTCCGCGGGTCGGACATGTAGCGCGGCCAACGCGGTTCCGCGACACCCGGCCCCCTCCCGAGGCCCCGGACGGAGCGCTACCTATGGTTCGGAGCTTCGCGTTCGATGGTGAGATCGGCCGTACCGAGCACGTTGAGCCACGCCAAAAGCAGCTCCCGCTCGGCCGGGTCCCCCTCCTTCCTCGCGCCCCGGGACAGCTCGGTGTCGATGCGCTTGAGCCCAGTCAGGCTCTCGGTGATGGTGTGCTGGGGGGACTCGCCGTTCTCGCCCTTCTCCTGCATCGCCTCGGAGAGCACCAGATCGAGGGACTCGACCGCCGCCGTGGCGGCGACCTCCAGCGCAGCGTCGTCGCTGTACGTCGCGTTCGGGTCCCCGGAGCTGGCGGCCATCTTCTTCACTGCAGCGTCGGCCAGAACGCCGGCAACCTCATCAATCACGGGGTCGATCTGCTGCTCCAACGACACCCGGTAGCTCGGGATCTGGGCGATCAACTGCTGGGCCCCGAGCTTGGCGAGGTCGGGGGCGCCTTCGACGACGAGCGCGTGGATCTGCGCAGCCCCGGCGGGGACCGCTTCCACGGCGTACCCGGACGCCGCCAGAGCGAGCCCCTCCGGGTCCAGAAATTCTGAAGCGACCCAGCTCATCCCAATAAGGTAGGCGCCGGCGATCGCGACAACGATGAGCCCGTTGCGGCGGCCTACGCCAGTTACCTTCTGCTCGGCGTTCAGCTGCTCAGTGAGCAGGTCTTCGATCTCTTTGACGACGTCAGTGGATTCAGACATGGTCTAGCCCTTCCCTTCGAGACGGGTGTTCATGATTTCAAGCAGGAGCGTCATGACGTCCTCCATAGAGCGGGCGCCGCCGCCGTTCGGGTCATTCGCATTGGCTGCGGCCTGCAGCGACAAGGTCTGGACCGAGGTGTTGATGGACTGCAGCACGACGATGTGCTCGGCGAACGTCGTGTCCAGCTGCGCCTGCGCCCACTGCTGGCAGCGCGCGTTGAGCTTGAGCATGAGGGCGTCGTACCTCTCGGGGTTCGAAGCGAACTGCGGAAACCGCCCCTTCATCGCATCGCCTTGCTCGGACACCGCTCGCGCGAACGCCGTGTCGAGCGCAGACGTCATCTTCTTGTGGACATGATCGTGAAAGAGGACGCTCTCCCCCGCCAGCTTCTCGGAGACATTGGGCATGAAGTTGACGGCTTCGGCAGCGAGAGCTGCGGTGAGCGCTGGGACCGCGTCCGCCGCGATGCGGTCCATCTCCTTCGAGACCAAAGGCCACACGCGCGCGCTGGCCTCCCGCTCGATTGACGCTTGAAGCTTGGCAGTGTCGAAGTGGGTGATGCGCCAGTAGATGCTGCCGGCGGTGAGGGCGAACATGCCGAGCAGCACGAGCCCGAAGATGCGTCCCTGACGTACCCCCTTAGAGCGTTCCACGGCGATTTGCTGCAGAATTTCCTTGACTCGAGCGCTGTCGGACACGTGAACTCCGGGGGGGTGGCCGGCATTGTAGGCCAGCGCGAAGTAAAAAATCGGGAACCGCACCCCCATTTGACCGAATCAGGCACAACTGATTGAATTTACTTCGATATATTTTTAAGCCGCGAGCGCACCCGACAACCACCGTTGTTCGGGACCGTGGTCAGCGCCCAGATTCAACGTCCCGCGTCTCGATCATGACGCCCAACTGCAGGAGTCGAGCGCGAACGGCGGGGAGGTCCGCGTCGGATACCACCACCTCGTCAATCGCCCCGGTTCGCCGGAAAAAGCCCGATAGAGCACCATCGCGGCGCAAGGCACCCGCGATCGATTCCGGAAAGCGCAGCACCCACGCCGGCTCGGCCCGCAGCGGCGGGAGCCCCGCGCCCGCCCGGATCAAGATCTCGAACTCGCCGGGAATCTGGCCCCCGTACGCCTCGTTCAACCGCGCCACCACCTCGTCCGAGTCCTTGTGTGCTCGCAGCTCCGGCGCGTAAACCCAAACCCCGCCCTCCTTGCCCACGAGGCGAGCCACCCGGCTCACGGTGGCCCGCACGGTCAGGGAGTCCCACCCCTCGGGGATCGAGATTTTGCCCTCCTCGACGCAAAACCTCCCCCGACACGGCTGGGCGTAGTCGAACACCCTGGCGTCCGAGGGGGCGGGACCAACGCGGAGCCGAAGCCCGTCGGGGCCCTCGATCACATCGACACCGACCAGCACGGTGATGCGGCTGGCGGCTCGCTGCCACTCGCGCAGCGTGTCCGCCACCGAAGGCGGAACTCCAGTTCGGGAATGGGCGATCAGGAAATCCAACGTGTCCGAGTGACCCGCCCCAATCTCGGCCGCGGCGCCCTCGCGGGTCAGCCGATGGCGGTGCAGCCCGGCCCCATCCACGTAGGGAGCGAGACGGCAGAGGCGTCCGTACGCGGTCAGAGGGAGCTCACCCGCATGCACCAGCACGTCCAGATCGGGCATGAGCAGGAAGCCCGCGGTCGGAACCCCGACCCCCGTCGCAGCCCGGAACGCGGTCACGCCCTCGGCATCGCGCATCGCGTCGATGACCCCCAGCCGGTGAAGGGTGTCCAGCACGCGCAAGAAAACTGCGCGCTCTCCCCGCTCCCAGCCCAGCGGGTCCGCTGGCGTGTGGAGCGCCTCGGGCGCATGCGCCGACAGGCGCGACATCCACGCCGGCACGTCGACCGCGGTGGGGCCGAGCACACGCAGAACGATGTCTGCCGCCCGAAGCTCACCGTGCTCGAAGATCGGGCGCGGATCGTGAAGCGCGCGGGGGTTGGCCTCCGGCATGCCGAGCAGGCGGTCCCGCGTACCGCGGATGATCCCAAGCAACCGCCCCACTCGCAGCCCAAGTGAGGCGCGATCGGCGTTCCCCCCAAAGATGTTCGCGAGCCGGCGCTCGTGGTCCCGCCGCGGTGTGCCGTCCTGATTGAGCTGGCACGGGGAGGACTCGAGGTGAGCGGCGAGCACTACGGCGTCCGAGCGGGCGTCGGACGGCGCGAGCGATGGGGTGAAGGGTGAATCGAGGACCGGCACGGGCAGCGGCAAGCCCTCCAGCGTCGGGTTCAGCCTGCAGGCGGCCGCGTAGTGCCGGGGATGGATCTCCGCCGCCAGTTGGCCCGGACGCGGCAACAACAGCGCGGACGCCCACAGCGGGCCCCCCTCGCGGTCGATCACGGTACGCAGTCGCTCCGGGAGCGGCTCACCGACAGGAACAACGAGTCGGAGAAGTTCAAGGAGCGCCCGCGCCGACGCCGGGAGCGCGTCCACCGCAGCGGACAGAGCGCCCAGATCCTCAGCCCGGTCCGGCGGTACGAGCAAGCGCTCCCGGAAACCGGATTCGTAGGCGGCGAGCAGCAATCGGGGGGTCAATGCGCTCATTCAGGGCCAGACAACGAGCGCACAGAGCACCGCGCCAGCGCACCACAGCGCGATGCCGTTCAGCAGGAACGGCACTCCGACCAACGCAGCCCCCAACAGCATGGGGCGCATCTTCGACGTTCGCTTGCCGTACACCCAGGCTGCGCCCCCGGCAGCCGAAAAGGCGAGCCCCGCGAAGAGGGTGTAGGGATCCAGATCGGGCATACAGATAACCTAACCGAGCCCGAGCCTCCGCAGCGCCTCGATCACCTGCACGACGTCAAAACCCTCCGCAAACGCGGCCTCCGCCAGAGTCTCATCCGCTCCGACCGGGCAGGAAACGCAGTCGGGGAGCCCGTAGCTGGCGAAGACCTCTTGCACCCTCACATCCCGGGCGTGCGCGGCGTGAATGGTCAACTCGGGCCCGAGTGGTCGACGGTCGAATAGCGCTGTGGCGCGCTCGATCCGCCGCTCCATGGCCCTCAGCACCCCCTGAACCCGACGTACGTCCTGACGTGCGAGCAGGAGCGCCTGACGGCGCTCATCCAACACCTGTCGGACCACCGGCTCTGCCAACGCGACGACCTCCGACCGCACGCGGGCCGGAAGCCCGGTCAGGATTCGCCGCTGCAGCGCCCGCCCCCAATCACGGGCGAACCCCCATCTCGGCGTCCCTTCGGCCCCGTCAGCCATTTTCCACGAGCGCGAGCGCCTCCGCCACACGAAATCCGTCCAACGCGGCCGAGATGATGCCCCCTGCGAAGCCCGCTCCTTCACCACACGGGTAGAGCCCTCTCACCGTCGTGCTCTGCAGGTCCGCCCCCCTCAAGAACCGCAACGGCGCCGTCGTACGCGTCTCCGGGGCGATGAGCACGCCGGCATCTCCGCCGAACCCTGGGATCTCGCTGTCGAAATGAAGGATCGCCTCCCTCATACCCACGATGACGGCGGACGGCAGGACGCCCGCGAGATCGGTCGCGACAACGCCCTTCGGGTAGCTCACCTGCGGCAGATCCGTGCTCCCGCGCCCGGCGAGGAAGTCGGACACACGCTGCGCGGGCGCCGCACCGGCGCCAATCGCGAACGCTGCCTGCTCGATCGAGCGCTGAAACGCGACGCCGGCCATCGGGTCGCCCGGCCAACGCTCGTGCGGACGGTAGGCCTCAACGGGAACTTGCACGATGAGCGCCGAGTTCGCCCACCGCGCCATGCGCGTCGAGAAGCTCATGCCGTTCACGACGACCAGTCCATGGAGCTCCTCCGCAGGGACGACGAGCCCCCCGGGACACATGCAGAACGTGTAGGCGGCGGCGTCGCTGGAGCCCGGGGGCGTGAACGCCAGCCGGTAGGAAGCGGCGGGCAGGTCTCCCCGGCCGGTGGGGTACCTCGCCGCATCGATGACGGCCTGTGGGTGCTCGATCCGCGCCCCGATGGCGATCGGGCGCTGCTCGGCGGCAGCGCCACAGGCGAGTAGCGCCTCCATGGTGTCGCGCGCCGAGTGCCCCGTCGCCACCACCACCGGACCGCCCCGGATCTCCTCGGTCTCCGACCGGCCCCGCTCTTCGCCGTCCTGACCAGCAACGGAGCGCGTCACCCGCACCCCGACGCACTCCCCGTCCTCGACGATGAAGCTGTCGACGCGCGTATGAAAGCGTACATCGACCCCGCCGGACACCAAGGTCCGCCTCAAGACGGGGAGGATGGCACGCACCTTGTCGGTGCCGAGGTGCGCCCAGGACTCGTTGAGGATCTCAGGATCCGCCCCGGCGTCCACCAGTCGATGAAACACCCAGCCCAGCTCGCCGTCGCGACGGCGGGTGTAGATCTTGCCGTCCGAGAAGGTGCCGGCCCCGCCCTCACCGAACACGATGTTGTTCTCGGGGTCCAGCGCCTTTCCGCGCCAGTAGGCGTTGACGGCCGGGATGCGATCTTCGACCGGACCGCCCCGCTCGAGCAGGATGGCGGATGCGCCCGCCTCGGCAAGCCGAAGGCCGCAGAACAGCCCGGCTGGCCCCCCGCCGACGATGATCGGCCGGCGCACCCATACCTTTCGCACCGCGGGGACGACGCCCGACCGGCGCTGCTCGTCCCGCTCGGACCATGCCCGCACGCCTGGCGCCTCCGGGACCTCATCGCCTTGGACCTCGACGCACAGCGTGGCTCGCCAGACTGGGGGCCGAGCCCGCGCATCCAGAGACTTACGCAGCAACGAGACCGCCACCGGAGGCCGTCCGATCCGCAGGGCCACGAGGGCGTGAAGATCAGCCGCTTCGGGGTCCGGCCCCAGCGCGAGGTTCGACAGGTGCAACAACATCAGCTGCCCGCCCGAGCGACGGCCTTCGCCAAGGTCTTCCCGTCGATAGCGCCTTCGATCCGATCCGAAATCGAGCCATCCGCCTTGACTACGACGGTCGTGGGGAACACGTGGATCGCGTACGCGCGCTCGGTCAAGGAGTCGACCACCACGACCGGGTAGGTCAACCGAAAGCGGTGGATGATCTCGGGCAGGCGCGCGCCTTCGTTGGACGGGACGACCAGGCCGATGACCTTCACCTCAGGATGAGCCAGAGCATAGGCCGAGAACTCAGGCATCTCAGCCTTGCACGGGCCGCACCACGTCGCGAAGAAATTGAGCACGGCCACACCGCCCCTCACATCGGCGAGCGCGATGGTGCCCCCATCAATCTTCTCAAGCGTGAAGGCTGGCGCAGGCCCACCACGGGCCGACGAGCCGCCTTGCTGAGACAACACGTCCGCGAGCCAGAACACCAGAAAGCCAACCCCGAGCGCCAAGGCCCAGTCGCGGATCATCCGCGACATGCGTCACCAACCGTCCATGCAGAGCGAGTCATCCGGCCCCGCAGAGGTGGAGCCGCAGCCGGCGAAGCAGCTCGTCGCGCGTCGCGCGGTAGGCATCGTCCCGCTCCGCTGGCGGCGCGCAGCATGGGTCCGGCAGGTGCCAATCCAAGCACGGGACGTCCGCCGGCAAACGAAAACTCAAGCCCGGAGCAAGCCGGACAACGAGCGTGACCTCATCAAGGGGAACCGCCATCAGCGGCTTCGCGTGGATGCCGTCGATCGGCGCCCCCACCTCCCGAAGCACCTTCCTCACCTCCGCACGCACGTGGGAGGGGCGCATGCCAGCGCTGTAGGCACTCGCGTCGATGTCGAACAGCTCCGCCAGCATGCGCGCGAGCCCGGCGGCGAGCGGAGCCCGCGCAGCGTCGTCGTCATCCAGAAACAGGAGCGTCATGCCCCAGGCCGCTATCCCGTGCGTTGGAAAAATACGCCCGAACCAGATTTATGCATTGACGCGTCAATAGTGTGATACAGATTTACCGTGAACGTCGTCTTCTACCTCCTCGTGCTGATCCCGGTGCTCGTAGCGGGGTTCAACCGCGTCCCGACGTACCAGGCAGTGCTCAACGCCGAGACCGCTAGCATCCCCGCAGCCGGGCTCGCCGCGGGCACAGCCGTCCTTGTGACCACCGGCGAGGGGGCGCCGGACGGCATGCGCACCTACGACGGCACCATCGAACGGGTCGACAAGAGCACAGCCACCGTCCGCTCGCATGCACCCAATGGCCCAATGACCGTCAGGGTGCCCGGCGCTGAGGCCATGGCGGTGGTCGGACAAGGCGCGCTCGACGGCGCAAAAGCCGCGGTTGAATTAGCGCTCTCGCTCGTCGGCACGATGACGCTCTTTCTGGGGCTGATGAAGGTCGTCGACACCGCTGGCGGGCTCAAGGCCATGGCCCGGTGGATTCGCCCGGTGATGGTTAAGCTCTTTCCGGATGTTCCAAGCGAGCATCCCGCGATGAGCGCCATGATCATGAACCTCGCCGCGAACGTGCTGGGCCTCGGAAACGCGGCGACCCCGTTCGGCATCAAGGCGATGCAGGAGCTTGAGACGCTCAACCCAACCCCGGGGACCGCGACCAACGCCATGGTGCTTTTTCTCGCCATCAACACGGCGGGCGTGGCGGTGCTGCCCACCGGGGTGATCGCCATCCGCGCGGCGCTCGGGTCCAGCGACCCTGCGGCGATCCTCCTGCCCACCCTCGCAGGGACCGTCCTACACACCATCGCCGCAGTGATCATTTGCAAGTCCCTGCAGCGCTTCTTCCCGCTCGCGGTGACAGCGCCCATCGACCCGAACCCGCGACCCGCGACCCCGATCGGGCTCGGCGAATTCGCGCCGATGCTCTCGGTGCTGGCTGCGTTCGGCGCCTTCGTCTGGGCCGCCCACCAGTATGGCGCGGCGGTCACATCATGGATCATCCCGGGCCTCATCCTCGGCATGCTCAGCGTCGGCGTCATGATGCGCGTGAAGGTCTACGAAGTGTTCATCGAAGGGGCAAAGGACGGCTTCGCGACCGCCATGCGCATCGTCCCCTTTGTCGTCGCCATCCTCGCCGGCGTCGGGATGTTTCAGGCGTCCGGCGCGATGGGCCGGCTGGTGACGCTGGTCGCCCCGGTGTGCCGCCTGATCGGCCTGCCGCCGGAGGTCCTGCCGCTGGCGCTCCTGCGCCCGCTCTCGGGGTCAGGGGCCATCGCGCTCACCGCCGAGCTCACGCGCGTCTACGACCCGGACACGTTCATCGGGCAGGTCGCCGGCACGGTGAACGGCTCTTCCGAGACGACGTTCTACGTGCTCGCCCTGTACTTCGGCTCGATCGGGATCCACCGCTCGCGGCACGCGGTGCTCACGGGTGTCCTGACCGACATCGCTGGGGTCATCTTCGCGGTGACTGCGGTGAGGATCCTGCTCGGCGGCGGGTAGTTCGCAACAGACTTAGCCCAGCAGCGCCCCAAGCTCCGCTTCGGCCCGCTCGGCGTCAGCGTATCCGAGCTCCTCAAGCTCCCTCGTGTAGCGCTTGTGGAAGAGGAAGTAGCTGACCAGGTCCGCCTCGTGCGGGTCGGCGATCGCCTCAAAGAAGACGCGGCTCGACCAGTCGAGCTCCGCGGACACGATCGGAAAAATGCGCGCGGCGATGCGGCCGATGTCCTCGCTCGGCCGGAGGTGCACGCTGCGGACCACCTTGTACGCGCGGTGCTCATTGCCAAGCCGCTCCAGAAAGTCCGGATAGGCGTCCGCGGCCCAGATGAGCATGGCGTTCCACCGCTGGATCCGCCGCAGGTCCTCTTCGATTGGGTCGAGCATCAGCGCGTTGAGCGCGCGGCCGGCGAGCGTGACCGCCGAGGGCGGGTCGGGGGCGACCGCAGGGGTGACCGGCGCGGTCTGTGTCTCGCTGCGATGCCGCTTCACGCCGATCACGAGCAGCCGGTCGCTTTGATACTGCAGCGCAGGCCCGAGCGGCGTGTTCTGCCGCAGCGCGCCGTCCACCATCCAGCGCCCGTTCACCGACACCGAGGGAAAGACGAACGGGATCGCCGCGCTGGCGAGCACATGCTCCGGCCCGATGCGCGTTCCCCTCAGCGTCGAGGTCGGCGTCTCTCGAAGGGTCTCTCCCAAATCCGGACCCGGCGCTGAACGACGCGCCCCCTGGTCGCCATCAGCGAACTGGATGCATCGACCGCTCGCGACATCGGTAGCGGCACAGGCGAACGCCCGCAGCGCGCCGGAGTCGATCCGCTCGTAGAGCGCCCGCCAAGGGATCGCGTGGCGGACGTGCTCATAGAGCGGCGATGGGTCGAAGAGCGCCGTTCCCCCGCCGAGGGCCGTACGGCGCTGCAGGAAGGCATCTCGTCCACTGACGAGATCCCGCAGGTGCATCTTGTAGATGTGCTGGGGCTCAAGCTCCCGCCAGAAGTACGAGAGCGTGGCGGCCGCCGCCATCCCCAGCGCACCCACCCAGGCCCCGGTCAGCGCGCCGACCGAGGTGCCGCAAATGACGTCAGGAGCTAGATCCTTTCCAATCCGCTTCGCCAGCGGGCCATAGACATACCGGAGCGCGCCCGCCTCGTAGGCGCCGCGTGCTCCCCCTCCTGAGAGGACGAGGGCGTGGCCCGCTACTACAGAACGTCCAGATTGAGGTCCGCGCCGTCCTGCGAGGTGGACCCAGTCACCGCGCGGCCCGAGGCGTCGTTGAGGCTGGCAATGGGGTCGCCCACCTCGTTGAGGATACCGTCGCCGTCCACGTCGCCGTAGGCCCAAATGTACACGATGGTGTTGGCCGGAACCTCGACATGGTACTCCAAGGCGCTGCTCGCCCCGAGCTCGGCTGACGACCACTCCATGATGTCGTAGCCTTCCTTCAGGTCGGCGACGGAGAGGTCGCTGTTGGGGCGGTACTTGAGCGCGGCAACGTAGACGTCGCCGTAGGTGGACCAGTCCTGAGACGATGTCAACGTGCCGGAGATCGAGACGAAGGGGACGACGCTGGGCTGGTAGTCACCGAACGGCACGAGGATCTCAAGGCCGGTCATCGACGTGTCGCCGATGGTGATCGGATTGCCATCCACCGCACCATCGGTGACGTAGGCCCCCCACTGGTCCGCCGGGTCGAACAGGCTGTTGGCGTTGGAATCCCAGACCCCGAGCAGGTTGTAGTCTCCGACGTTCGAGCACCCGCTGAAGCTGAATGGAGCTTCCGCGCCGCCTGAGGTCGCGGTCGGGGTCGCGCGGTCCAGTGCGTAGGGGCCTGCGCCCGCCGTATCGTAGATCAACGCAGCCACGTCCCCTTCCAGGTAGGTCGAGGAGATCGTGACCGTGCCGCTCATCTCGACGGTGTCCTCGCAGCCGGTCCCGGTCCCGCTGCCGCTCCCACCGCTCCCGTAGCCCCACCCGTCGCCACCGTCACCGCCACCGCCCCAGGGGACCATGACGGTGATGTCAATCCCGGTGACGGTTCCGTCGCTGGAGACGGTCACCGCGCTCGGGTAGGCCCCGGTCGGCTCTGCGGTGCTCAGGATGCCGTCGTTGGCATAGTCCACGCTCGCGTAGATCTGCACGCTGTCAACGTCGTCCACTTCGATCTCCAACCCGTACGGGTCGCCGCCCGGCGCAGGGGAGACCGTGGGCGCGGTGATGACGTTCTGGTCGTAGTACGTGTCGTGCCCGTCCTCATCGGTAGAGTAGGCAGCTACGAAAACCGGCCCGAAGGGGTACCCACCGTAGGTCTCCTCCCAGTCCATGAGATCCATGTCGCCGTTCTGATTGATCGTGTAGAGCTGCAGATAGACGGTGCCCTCGACGGTCCCGTGAACGCCCGACAGCACCCCCGTGTCGACGTCACCGGTGTCCTCGGCGGTGCTGGTATCGCCCGTGTCGTCGTCGTGGCCGACGGCGGTGTCCTCGTCGGCTACGGTGTCGAGGAGCTTGTCATGGGCGCAGCCCACGAGCACCGAAGCGACCCCGAGGAGAACGAGAGAGAGCGGGGTACGCGCGTTGCTACGGATCATCGAGCACCATATATGTAAGAAAAAGTATATGGGAAGTGTCCCGGAATGTCAAGCGCAGGCGGAATGTCGTGATCGGGCGCCCTTCCGACGCCGAGGGGGAACGGCTCAGGGTACGGTGAGTTGAAGGTCCTGCCCGGACTGCGAGGTCGAGCCGGTGACCGTTCGACCGGTGGAGTTTTTCAGGCTGGCCACCGGGTCGCTGACCTCGTTGAGGATGCCGTCCCCGTCGATGTCGGCGTAGGCCCAGAGGTAAATGATGGTATTGGCCGGGACCTCCACGTGGTACTCCAATGCGGTGTCCGTCGCCAGCTCGGCCGTGGACCACTCCATGATGTCGTACCCTTCCTTGAGCTCGCCAACCGAGGTGTCGCCCTGCGGACGGTACTTCAGCGCCGCCACGTAGACCTCGGAGTAGGCGGACCAGTCCTCACTGGAGGTGAGCGTACCGGAGATCGAGACGAACGGCACAACCGCCGGTCGGTATTCGCCGAACGGGATGAGGATGTCGTGGTCAGGTAGCGACTCCTCGCGTATCGAGATCGGGTTTCCGTCCGTGGAGTCGTCGATGACGTACGAACCCCAGGTGTCGGCCGGGTCGAACAGCCCGTTCCCGTCGGAGTTCCACGCTCCAAGTAGCTGGTAGTCGCCATAGTTGGCGCAGACCGGGAGGTCATATGCGGCCTCAGCGCCGTCCGAGGTCGCGGTAGGGCTGACCCGGACCCCGGTGTAGGGCCCCGCGCCGTTGGTGTCGAAGAGCATGGCAGCCAAGTCGCCATCCGTCCAGGAAGACGAAACGCTCGCGGTACCGCTGATGTCCACGACATCAGTGCACCCAGACCCACCGCCGCCGCCGCTCCCGGCCCAGGGGACCATCACCGTGATGTCGACCTCGTTGACCGTGCCGTTGCTGGTGACCGTCACCTCGTTGGGGTGCGCGCCGGTCGGTTCGCCGGTGCCGATGATGCCATCGCCGACGTAGTCGACGGTGGCAAAAATGTTCACGCTGTCGAGGTCATCGACGTCGATGTCGAGTCCATACGGATCCCCGCCGGGGGCCGGGGAGACGGTCGGAGACGTGATGACGTGCTGATCGTAGAAGGACTGGTAGCCGTCATCGTCCGCGCTGTAGGCCGCGACGAAGACTGAACCAAACGGGTATCCGCCGTAGGTCTCGTCCCAGTCCATCAACACCATGTCTCCACCCTCATCCGTGGTGTAGAGCTGCAGGTAGACGGTGCCCTCGACGGTCCCATGAACGCCGGTGAGCACGCCGGTGTCGACGTCCCCGGTGTCCTCGGCGGTGCTCGTGTCCCCGCTGTCGTGGCCGATGGCGGTGTCGGTCACCTCGTCCACCACTTTGGGACTGCAGCCCGCCAGAAGTGCGGCGAAGGCGGCGGTGGCAACCGGGGCGAGACTACAACGTAAGGGCGACACGATCATGGATCAGCAAGCTGGGAAAGATAGAGTACGGAGAGGCCCCCCGAATGTCCAAAGGTCAGGAGATTTCGTCATTCAGTTCCCAGAAGCCGGGTCAAACGCTCGGTTGGTTGCTCCTGCGCGGGTTGGTGCGGGAACGGCGACACTGGGGGTCGTTCCCGGAACGGTTGGCCGAGAGCACTCGCGGCCCGGTGCTCAGCCTGGACCTTCCCGGAGTAGGCACGGAGCGTGACCGCCCCTCGCCCAGCTCCATCGCAGGGGTCGTCGCCGACCTGCGCGACAGGTTCATTGCCGAGCGAGGCGAGGGGGCGTGGGGTATCCTCGCCCCCTCGTTCGGCGGCATGATCGCGATGGCGTGGGCGAAGGCGCACCCGCAGGACTTCGCCCACGTCGCGGTGTGCAACACGTCCACCAAGGATCTGGGGAGCACCTTCCAACGCTTTTCCCCCGAGGCGCTCCGTACGCTCCTCGCGGCGCTTCCGAGTGCGCTGCTCGGCGCCGACCCGGAGGCGCGCGAGGCGCGGATACTGGGGCTCGTCTGCAACACCCCGCACGGTCGGGCGCAGGCCGCCGAGTTCGCCGGCTTCGCACGCGAGGTGCCGATCGGCGTGGACGTGCTCGTTCGCCAATTGTGGGCGGCATCCCAAACCAACGCTCCCGCGTCGCTGTCGATTCCGGTGACGGTGATGTGCTCGGAGGGCGACCGGCTCTGCAGCCCGGCGATCTCCAGAGCGCTCGCGGCCCGCCTCGGGGCCGCCCTGCACGTGCACCCCGACGCCGGACACGACCTGCCGCTCGACGACCCGGACTGGGTGATCGCACGGATCGTCGAGATCGCATCGACCGCATGACCCTGAAGCCGACGACCCGGACTCCGACCACGCATCCCGCGGTCCCGACCGCCAAAGTCGTCGAGACGCTCGGGCGCGTGCCGCCGCCCTGGCCGACCTGGATCAACGTCGAAAACACGCTGCGGTGCAACCTCGAGTGCATCTGGTGCGCGCAACACCTGGTCGGGTCGACCCGCTCCGGCGTAGACATGCCCCTCGCCTTGTTCGACCGGATCGTTGACCAGGTGCTGCCCCGGGTCTCACGGCTCTCGTTCAGCGTGGCGGGCGAGCCGACGATCGCCCCGCACTTCCTCGATTTTCTCGACCGAGTGAACACCCTCGACATCACCACCGAGCTCGTCACCAACGCGACCGCTCTCCATCGCCCCGGGCTGCTCGATCGGCTGCTCCCGCGACTCGGGCTCCTCATCGCCTCGTTGGACGGTGCGCGCCCGGAGACGGTCGAGCGGATCCGCGCCGGGGCCCGTCACGCCAGGATCCTCGAGAACCTCCAGCGCTTCCAGCGGGCGCGCCTGGCGCGGCCAGCCGGATCGCGCCCCGAATTCATGCTCGCGATGACGCTTTCGACCGCGAACATCGACGAGCTCCCCGATCTGGTGGATCTGGCCTCGCGGCTCGGGGCCGACCGCGTCGCGTGCTGTTGGCTCGAGGTGCTCGATCCGTCGTTGCTGGGCTTGTCACTGCACGCTGTTCCGGACAGGGTCGAGGAACGCCTGGCGGCCGCCCGGGCCATGGCGGTGCGGCGCGGTGTAGGGCTTGATCTGCCCGGCGAGCCGCCGCTCTCTCCCAGACAGGATCCGGGGGCGGCGGCCCGACGGGTCCTGTCCTCCCTGCGCGGCGGCGCACGCCGGCGCTCCGCGCTCAGGGCGGCTCTGGCGCGCGCGGCGGTCCGCGCGTGGGAGCTTCGTTCCGGGCTGGGCGCTCGGTGCAGCTTTCTCTGGGGGCGTGCCTACCTGCACGCGGGGGGTGCGGTCTCCCCCTGCTGTGTGCAGGGGCGGCCGTACGTCGGGAACCTCCACGAGCGGTCGTTCGAGGCGATCTGGACCGGTCCAGAGATGACGGCGTTGCGCGTCGGGATGTTTGACGGAGCACCCCATGCCGCGTGCACGCGCTGCTCACAGGGCCAGGGGCCGGTGCCAGCCCCCACCGATGCCTGGACCGCCCCAGCCAGAAACCCCTCGGATGGCCAGCGGTGACATTGGCCAACCGGGCCTCCTCGAGCGGGGCCAGCCGGGGGGGGCGACCGCTGTGCCGGTGGCGGGACGGGGTGCTGGGAATGGCCTTGGCAGCGGTGCTCACCGGGCCCGCGATCGCGCGCGGCGAGCTGGTGGGCTCACCCCGCGCAGAGACCTACGGTCACGCATGGGTGCAGGCGTGGACAGCGGAGCAGTGGCCGGCGTGGCCGACGGGCACATCGCTGGCGGCCGGGACAGCTGACCGGCACGTCATCGACCCGCTTCCGACCTGGATCGCCGGCGGGCTGGCGCGGGCGTTCGGCTTGACCGATGCGTGGAACCTGCTCGTGGTGGGCTGGATCGTGCTCGCGGCGCTGGGCGGGGCCGCGCTCGGCCGGGCTGCCGGCCTGTCCCCCTCCTTCGTCGCGGTCGGCGTGGTGCTGTCCCCGATCTGGCGCGGATCGCTGTGGAGCGGGCTCACCGAGGACGGCGCCATAGGGCTCGTCCTGCTCGCGTTGGCGCTGTTGTGGGCGGGGACGGCGGAGCTCGCACGCGGCCCGATGGATGGCTCCGCGGCTCGGGCCAGAGCGCGCGTGCTGGGGGCGGGGATCCTGCTGGGCCTCTCAGCGTGGTGCGGGCTGTACCTCGCCTGGTTCGGCGCAGCGGCGGCGCTCGGGGTCGGGGCCTGGCGGGCGGCGGCCGCCCAACGAAACCTGACCTTGCCGCCTGTGGTGCTGGCCGCGGCGCTCGCGGTTGGAATCGCATTGCCCGCCGTGCTGCCCTTTCAGTCCAGGCTCTCGGGCGAGGGGCACCGTTTTGGAGCACCGCCCGTGCAGCAAGAACCCCTGTGGAGGGTGAACCCGTGGCGCGCCTCCGATGTGGCGAGCTTTGTCGCCCCGGGTCAGGACAGCGCCGGGGGGATCCACTTCGGCGAGGAGCCGCTCGGGACCGCGTTCGTGAGGGAGCATCCGACCTGGATCGGCTATCCGACGCTCGCGCTGGCGCTGGTCGGCAGCGGGCCGCTGACGCTCCCGGCGCTCGGCCTCGCAGCGTGGAGCGTCGGCGTCCACCCTTCCGTCGCGGGGCACCCGCTGGTCGGCGACGACGGCGTGACCCCGACCGCCAATCTCGTCGCCCGAGCGCTCGACCAATTGCCTCTCGCCGGGAGCTTCAACCATCACGCCCGCCTGTGGCTGCTCGGTCAGGTGGCGTGCGTCGTGCTGGCGGCGGCGGGGATCGACCGGATGAGGAGGCGGTTGTGGCGGGGGGGCATCCTGATCGTGCCGCTGGCGCTCGCGGCGGTGTACGCCGACGCGGCGTGGCTGGCCCCGGGGCCGCTGGCCCTGCCCGGCACCTCGCCGGACACGCCCTCGATCTACGGGCGCCTCGCCGAGCTGCCGTCAGGGCCCATCAGCGTGATCGGAGCGAACGGGCCCGGAGTTCACCCCCAAAAGCTCTACTTCGACCAGCGAGCCCACGGGCGCGCCCTGCTCGCGAACCCCGACCGACCGGCGCCACCCGACCTGCGCGCGCTCCCGCTGGGCTCGGTGCTCGTCGCGCTTGGAGCTCCGACGAGCGAGGCAGTGACGAGGGCGACAGCCGCGCTGGGGGAGCCCACTATCACCGACGGGAGCGGGGCGATCTGGGCTGCGCAGCCTTGATCTTCAGCAGGCCCCACGTGCTACGATCACGCCATGTTCATCCCTAGCCGGCCCGTCCTGTCCCTGTCCCTCCTGTCCCTGTCCCTCCTGCCTCTGGCCGCGTGTGTCCCCACCCCTTGCCAGCGGTCATGCGCGCGTCCTGCCTGCGGGAGACGAAGTTTCATTACTCTGCCCTGACGACCGACGAAGAGCGTACCGACTACGAGGAGAACTGCGCGGCGGAGACCGACTACACCCGCGCGATCGCAGAGAAGGACTGCGAAACCGTCTGCGCAATCTTGGACTGAGACGGCGCTGGGCCTGCTCGGCCGCAGAGCTCACTCGTTCAGCGCGAACGCACGCAGCGCGCGTTGGGAGCCGTGGAACTGATCCCCGTCCACTCCGCCTCCCACGCCGTTCACCGACTCATCGTCCGTGTACTGCCAGACCACGTAGTCCGACCACCCCGACGGCAGCGCCGGGCTGCCCGAGGACCAGTAGGCCACCCACAGCGGGTTGGTATCAGGCAGGTCGCTGTCGCCGACGCAGGAGTTCCACCAATCCTGATTGGTGTAGACCAGCGGCGCACGGCCCGTCTGCGCGATGTACTCGTCATTGAAGTCGGTGATCCACTGCTTCATCTCGCTGCGGGAGAGGTCGTAGCAGGTGTCGCCATACGGGTTGTACTCGATGTCGAGCACCCCGGGGAGCGTCCACCCGTCGTCCACCCAGCCGCCGCCGTTGTTCACGAAGAAGTCGGCCTGTGTGGCGCCGCCGGAGTCGTCCGGGATCGCGAAGACATAGCCCCCGAACATGAGGCCCGCGGCGCGCGCGCCAGCGTAGTTGTTCTCGAATTCGTCGTCGACGTAGTAGTCGCCCTCGGTGACCTTGGCGACAGCGAAGTCGATGCCGTCCGCCGCGACCTTCGGCCAGTCGATCGTCCCCTGCCAGTGGGACACGTCGATGCCAAAGGTCCACTCGTTCGTGGTGTCGTCCGACGCCCACGGATCCGCGTCGGTGTCGGTGTCTGCGTCGGTGTCTGCGTCGGTGTCCGCGTCGGTGTCCGCGTCGGTGTCCGCGTCGGTGTCCGTCGCGGTGTCCGGCGGGGGCGAACGGTGCGCGCGACGCACCGCAGCGTCGTCCTCGGGAGCGCAAGCGGCGCCCCAGAGGGGCAGGAGCAGGAGGGCGATCACCCCAAGAGCGTAGCCCGATGCCGCGGAGCGGGGGGCCTGACCACTCTGGCCCCCATCAGGTACGCTCATTGGCTGCCTGCGCTACGCCAACTGCTCGACGATGTTCGCGCCGGTGCCGATCACCGCGTGCTTTGGCTGACGAAGCGCGGTCCAGCCCTTCGCCTTGGCCCTGGCCTTCGCCTCATCGATCGACATGCCCCGCTTCTCAAGCGAGGCCTGAAGCTCCTCCTTCGCGCGCTGACGGGCGCGGAACAGCATCATCTGCACGCGGCTCTGCACGTTGGTCGCACCATCGCCGGACGTCTCGATCGGGCAGAAGATCAGCTCGGGGTACCGCTGCGTGATCAACGACTGCACGCCGTCGGACACTCCGGACGAGGGCATACAACCAAACGGCTTCACGCTGACGACCATGTGCACCTTCTTCTTCTGAACGGACTGGATGACCTTCCCGATCTCCATGTGCCCCTCACCGCCCCGCACGTTGTTGTCGTAGTGGTCGCTCGCGAGAGACGCGATCTCGTCCATGTCGGGCAGGTGGTAGCCGTTCAGGCCGGCGGTGTACGCCATGCCCTGAAAGACCGCCCGAATGGTGACGTCCGCCGCTTTCAAGAGCGCGAGCTTCTTCCAGGGGTTCGTGCCCTCCAGGCCCTTGCGCCCAGCGTCGTCCTTGCGCAGCGTCATCCGCTCCTTGGTGTCGTGGGTGTTCTCCCAGATCATGAACAGGATCCAGTTGATCAGCGGCTGGATGTCGACCTCGGCGCCCTCCTGTTCCAGGAAGCGCTGGAGGTGGTAGTTGCCGTCCCCCTCGGTGGTCATGGCCCAGAACTCACCGATGATCATCACCTTCGGCTTCGGCTGGACCTTGTCCACCTTCACCGCCTTCAGCTCCTTCGACACCTTGTGCAGGGCAAAGACAAGCGGGGTCTGCTCGGCGAGGCTCTTGTTGATGATCGCCTTGCAACGCAGGATCGCGGCGTCGGTGCTGCCGGGCTCCACCTCGTAGGGGCGGATCCTGTAGCCGAGCAGGTTTAGGATGTCAGCGGTGAACAGCGCCTTGAGCAAGGCGAGGAAGAACGCCGGATTGAGCTCGAGCCCCGCCTTTTCGCCAGTCGCCTGCTTCAGCCCGCCCTGCTGCTGGAAGAGCATGACGCGAAAGCCGTCGAAGCCGGAGTCCCGAAGCGCCTTGCGGTACTCAGTCACGTAGGTGCCGAACCTGCAGGGGCCGCACGCACCCGCGGTCAGGAAGACGAAATCGCGGATGATCTCCTCGGTCGGGATCCCCTGCTTGTCGCGCAAATGGGCAAGGTGTTTGACCAGATTTCCCACCGTGAAATACGTCGGGTTGCACTGGCCGCGGTTGCCGTATTCCTTGCCGAAGGTGAGCGACTCCTGGTTCGGAACCTCCATCGCCTCGACCTTGTAGCCAATGCCGGAGAGCGCCGCGACGACGAACTGATCGTGGGCGAGCGTGAGCCCGGAGACGAGCAACGTGGTGTGGGGGCGCTCCTTCAACGTGAAGCCGGAGGGGACCGGGTCACTCCAGTGCTGGGTGCTGTTGTCAATGCCCAGCTTCTTGGCCTCCGCCGCCTCGAAAGCGGCCAGCTCAGCGTTGATCTCGTCGTCGGACGTGTAGGAGGTGTCGTTTTCGTTCATGGAGGGCTCCAGGGGTCAGGGAATCAGAAAGG
>SHYV01000008.1 GCA_009692605.1 Myxococcales bacterium | reverse complement strand
TCTGACGACGACTACGCGGGTTATTCAGCCTCGGGAGCCGGGGACGTGAACGGAGACGGCTACGACGCTCTGCTCATCGGCGCCTACTCCAACTCGGACGGCGGTTTGGCGATCAGGCGGGCGTCAGCGTCTCGGGTGCGGGCGACGCAAACGGGGATGGCTACGCTGACATACTGGTCGGCGCCGACCATGCCAGTTGGATGGGCTACGGTCTCGGCGCGGCGTACTTGATCCTCGGAAGCTCCGCGCCCGCATCGGCCTACCCGTCCACCGCGGTCCAGTACACCGGTGAAAGCGTGGCCGATATCGCAGGCGGCTCGGTGTCCGATGCCGGGGACGTGGACGGCGACGGGTTCGACGACCTGCTCGTCGGCGCGTACGGGAACTCGGACAGCGCGTTGGATGCAGGGGCCAGCTACCTGATCCTGAGCAGCGCCTCGCCGGCCTCGAGCGGGCTGTCAGGTGAAGTGCAGTATTCCGGCGAAGCGGCAGGGGACCACGCGGGCCACGCGGTGTCGAGCGCCGGCGACGTCAACGGGGACGGCCGCCCGGACATGATCATCGGCACTGCCGAGCAGGATGACGTCGGGGACGATGCAGGCGCCGCGTACCTGATCTTCGGGACCGGGCGTTAACGGGCCGGCGCAGGGCAGCTCGCCCGCCATCACGGTGCGCTTCGTTGTGCCGCACCGTAGGGTCAGCCGCAGTCCATCTTCGTCGCGGCGATCTCGCCGTCCGCCGTGCAGCCGCAGGTGTTGCACCCGTCGGGGCAGGCCCAACTCTCGCCGACCTCGTAGGTGCCCGTCTCGTCGGTGCATGTGACGCTTTCGCAGGCACTATCGGTCTGGGCGTTGGTGCCATCGTCGCACGGACAGGTGCCAGAATCGGTGCAGGGCGTACGGGCGAGCAGGAAGAAGAGGTGAAACCTGCACAACAGTATACCGGCAAACGCGGGTTCGTCCGCGGTCACAGTCGACCCCCTCAGCCGGGCCGAGGGCGCCCCACTTCACCACGCGCGGGCCGCCTCGAGAAAATCGCCCCAGGAGGTCTCCGCGGCCCAGGTGGCGTCGAACCACAGGTTGTCCAACCGGGCGCGAAGTGGGCTGTAGAGAGACAGCCCGTTAGCGTTCTTTACCCGGCCGCCAACGTTGTAGTTGACGATCACCGCATCGTCCAGAGCGGACCGCGCCACCAGGGCAGCCGCGACGATGTCGGCGGTCGCCGGGTCCGCGCCGTCGGCGGTAGCGTCCATGGCCGCAAGATGGTCCATCATGTCGGCGAGATCGTGGTCGATCGAGGCTTCGCCGTCGAAGCCTTGTGCGTCAGCCGCGGCGAGCTCCAGCATGGCTCCGGGGTCGGCGCTGAGCAGGAGCGCGCCGGCCACGCCGTCTAGCGCCGCGGTCAGGGCGTCCATCCGCGTGAGGTCGACCGCGCTCATCGTGCTGTCGGGGATCTCGTGGAAGTGCAGCGCGACCGAAGAAGCAAGCGCGGCGGCGTCCATGGACGGGTCCTCGACCAGGTCCACCATGCCGGTGTAGTCGTAGCCGTCGGTGCCCTCATAGTCCTGCGAGGACAGGTAGACCGAGACATCGTCGCGCACCTGCTGCGCGATCTCCCAGTTCCCCATGACGCACGCGTCCATGCCGAGCAGATCGAGCTTTCCACCGATCCCCGCGGCGACCGCATCCACGATCTCCAACACTTCCCCCTTCGCCGCCGAGATGTCCGAGTTGGTGGACTCATCCCAGGAGATGCCCTTTTTCGGCTCGGTGTCCGAGGTGAACGACCACCCCCAGCCGTGGTCCCAAAGGACGAGGGCGTAGTGATCCGCGGGGTAATTCTCGATGGTCCAGTTGGCGAAGTCGATCACCGTCTGCGGATCGCCGGAGTCCGTCTCGCCCAAGTCCTCGACGACGGGCGAACCGATCACGCGGGTGTCGCTGTCGGCCTCCGCCCGGAAGCGCCGGCTGCCCGACCAGTTCCCGTCGATCCTCGTGTAGTCCGGGCTGCGGTCCATCTGCACGATGAAATTCACCTCGTCGGTCGAGCCGACCTCCTCAAGCTCGTTCATGTCGCCGAGCGCCCACTCCTCCAGATCGTTGTCGCCATTCATGAACACCATCACCGTCCAAGCCGCGCGCGGGGTGGCCTCGGGGCCCACGGTGAACGCCACGCTCGTCGTCCCGGTGAGCGACTCGTCGTCGGTCACGAGCAACGTGCAGGTCTGTGGACCGGCCGCGAAGGTGAACGTGGCGATGACGTCCGACCCAACCTGTCCGTCCGAGCACGCCCACTCGTAGCCGCTGATCGGGGCGCCGTCAGGATCGTAGGACGCAGAGGCGTCCAGCGACAACGGCAGGCCGGCGGTCACAGGCCCGGGGTCGGCGATTAGCGCGACAGGCGCTGAACCGGTCGGGCTCGTATCCGCGGTGTCCGGCGCTTCCCCGGTGTCATGCGCGCTGTCCTGACTGTCCCCCGGAACGTCGTCTGCGGGCCCATCGAGCTTGATGACGGCGGCCTTGCAGGCGAGGAGCGACAGGAGCAGCATGGGGGTCCGGAATGGCTCCGATCGTAGCCGGAGAGGCGAGTGGGCGCAGTCAGGAATTCGTCGTGAAGTCCAGCCCCTCGCAAATCAGCGCCGTGCCCGCCGGCAGCGTCACCCCGAAAACCTCGGTCAGGACCGAGAGCAGGTGCTCAGGGCTCCTGATCGAGGTGACCTCAACGCGCTGATCCGCAGCGGCTCCCCACCGCCGCGTCAACTCCCGGTTGAGGAGCGTCAGCCTCTCGCCGTCCGGCCCTGCGCGGGCGACGAGCAGCCGATTCCGAAAGTGCGACTGGGGGTGAGCGCTGGTGTACCAATTGGCGACCTCACGGTCGATGAGCGGCATGGGCTCAAGCGTGAACTCACAGACATCCTGCCACTCACCGGCGATCCGCACCTGATGGAACAGCCGCTCGCTTGGCGTGCCGGGCTCAGAGATCAGCCGGCGGGGTTCGTGCGGGGTGTCCTGAACGTCCGCGCTGTCGGCCCGAACCGTAGTGAGCCGGAGCGGGGCGGTGGGAGAGAGCCCTCCCACGCCCACATCGGCGAGCCAGGAGTGACCCTCGATCTCGACCCGCAGAAAGGCGTGTGAGCGCGCTGGAGTGAAGTCTCTGGCCCGTCCTAGCCGGACCCGGGCGCTGATCGGCGTGGCGTCAAAACCGAGCGACTGGAGCACCCACAGGAGCAGCCCGTTCTGCTCAAAGCAGTACCCACCGCGGTGGTCGGTCACCAGCTTCTTGAAGATCGCAGCCTCATCCAGCCGGATCGGCCGGCCCAGCAGCACGTCCAGGTTCTCGAAGGGGATGTGCTCGATGTGGGCCAGCACCACAGCCCGGAGGGTCTCCAGGGTGGGCCCCGGCACGTCACTGCCGAAGGCGACGCTCAGCCCGACGCGATCCAGATAGGCGGCCATCTCCTCTGCTGACATCTGCACAGTCATCACTTCCCCTCCCAACGGTCCACCCACGCCGCATCGATGCCCCGCCAACGGTCCATGGGCCCGACGAGCGCCCTGACCACGTCCGCAGCGTCACCCGCGGGCAGCACCTGCCCCGCCGCTTGCTCGGGCACTCCGAGCGCGTTGATCGCGCTCATGACGTGCTTCCTGCGGGCGGCGTAGGGCATCGCGGCGAGCGTAGCCACGGCGATCGGAGCGCCGATGTGGTGGGTCTGCGGCGCGACCGGCAGGTCCACCCGAGCGCCAGCAACGCCGCCGCGGAAGGCGACCGGCACGATGGGGATGCCGCGTTCGACAGCGAGGTCCACCCAGAGCGAGCTCATCTTCTGGACCGGCTGCCCGGGAGTGGTCACCCGAGTGCCCTCAACGTGGACCAGCAACGAGTGGCTGCGACAGCGCTCAGAGACCAGCCCGGACAAGGTGTCCGGCTTCGACTGATCGAAGAACACCATCGAGCCGGGAAAATGAACCGACCGCCAGGACGTCAGGCAGGCGTGCACGTGCCCGAGCCAACCGGAGGCGTGCTCCTGCTTAGCAAGCGCATCCAGAGTCACCCCCGAGAGCGCCGACATCACACAGCAGAAAACCACACTCTCGATGTAGTTCTGGTGGTTGCCGACGTACAGGCAGGGGCGCCCGTGCAAGGCAGCGAACGCATCGGGATCCTCGATCCGGACGCCTTGAAGCGCGCCGCGGGCCAACCCGACGAGGATGTCCTCCCCGGGCCACTCACCGCACTCCAGCTCCTTTCGCCACCACCGGACGACCCCGTCCAGATCGATCCCCGAACGAGGCGCGGCCGACAAGGTGACACGGTCGCTGTCCACAGACAGCCGGTAGGTTGCCAATGGAGCATGGCTGTCCCGCGCCCAATACCCATTCGCCACCGGCTCCAGATCAACGTGGCGCGGGTGTACGCCCAACAGGGCTCCAACCAGCTCTTTCGCGGCAATGGAGAGCGGGTTGTCGGTCCCGTAAACACGCGCCAACGTACCGGGAAGCCAGTCCGAACCTCGGGCCTCGAGCGCGGTCAACACCGCCGTCTCGCCCTCGATGACCGAGAGCGACAGCCCCGGCACCGGCTGGCCCTGCAAGAACGACCGTCGCTGGTCCGGCGAGGCCGATCCGATCCGGCCCTTCGGCAGCAACACCTCTTCAAGGTGGAAGAACGCGCAGGGGCGCCCGTTGGGACCGGAGCCCGAGCTGGGCCCCGAGGGCCCCGGGCTGGGGCCCGAACTGGGCGGGGAGCCCGGCTCCGCGTCCGCCTCAAAAAACCACGCAAGGATGCGCGGCCGCCCGTTCACGACCTCACCGCGCCGGACCTCGCAGCGCACACGACCCCGGGGCATCTCCCCGAACAGGCCCAGCGCGAGCAGGCGGGATGGATAGCCGACCTGCCCCGGCGCCAGCTCTGGAAACCACAATTCGAGGCGGTCGTGGGGTACGCCGTGCGTGGCGCCATCGAGCAGCTTGTCCGGGGCGGACGGCCGCAGCAGCAGGCTCGATCCGTTGGACCCTGTCGCCAGGACGCGCTCGACGACCGCGAACTCGGGGCCGTGGAACAGGTCGCCGGATGCGTACAGATCGGCCCCATCACGGCCCGGGCCCGCGTCCAGCAGCGGAGGGAGCTCGGCGAGCGGCGAGCAGACCTCGAGCGGAGCTCCATCATCGGAGGACCGGGGTCCGACCCGCGCGCGGAAGAACGGCTCACCCTTGTGCGGATGTGCGGCGGGCCCCGTCGAAGCCGAGAGCGTCACCATCGCCGAGGGCAAAACACCGGGGATCGGCAGGGCCCGAATGTGCGCCACCCGTGGCCCGTCCGGAAAAGTGAACCAACGCAGCGCGGTGCCGTCCAGCCACAGCTCGCCGCCGCCGGCCCGCAGCCCCGCCCCATGCAACCCGGCACGGCTGGCGCCGTGCAACGACAGCATCGCCATGGTCATCATCGGCAGGCTCGGGATCACCCAAGTCGGCGCGTGTCCGAACGGCACGGGAACCTCAATGAACGCCTCGAACCCGCTCCCCGGGTCGCCCGCCTCCGCCGGTCGCGAAGCCAACGGCTGCGCGGCCCGGTCACCTAAAGGGCGTCGGTCGCGGCCACCCTCCCCGTCGCCCAGCGCGCTCGGCACGCCCCCATCGCTGGGGCCGCTCACCACGCGCATACAAAGGTTCTTGGCGGAGTAGATCCGCTTTCCGTCGACCCACAGGTGGGCCTCGGCCAGAACGCAGTCCTCGCGCTCCTCGACGATCTCCACCTCGGTCTGCACCAGGAAGGTCTTCGGCGTGACCTGACCGCGGTACTTCCACGTCATCGGCGGGGTCTTGGTTCCGTCGGCAGACAAGGGCCGGCCCGTGGTCCCTAGCGCTTCGAAGCAGGGGTTGTCGAGCGCCGCTCCGAATTCGCTGCCGTACCCCCGATGGATCATGTGGAACTGCAGGAGCTGGACCATCGCTTCGATGCCCAGCGAGCCGGGCTGCACCGGGTCCTGATAGAAGTGCGCCTTGAACATCCACTCCCTTGGATCGACGGACTTCTCGGCCCGCCATTTCCCGAGCCCCTTCTTCCCGCCGGTCGGCCAGTACCCGGTCACCCGGTCGAGCATGCACATCATCGGCGGGGGCAGTCGCAGCGTGCCCTGCTGGTATTTCGTAGCTTCGCCGTGGAGATCGACGAAGAACTCCGACGGCGACGCGAGCCAGGCCCGCTCATCCGGCGTGGACCCGACCCCCACCTGATTCTCGAAGGCGGCCGGCGGGAAGAAGCCGAACACCGTCTCCATCTTGTAGAACCGCTGCTCCCCGCCTGACGCGCCGCCAGCAGCCGGCAGGGCCCGGAACATCTCGACCTCGAAGCCGACGATGATCATGCCAGCCGTCTTGCTTAGCTTGGTGAGCTTCACGGTGGTCCGGATCGTGCCGATGTCGGGCGTGACATCACAGAGCACATCTGCGGTGCCGTCGAGGTTCCGGAACAGCAGCTCGTCCTTGGTGGTGAGCGCACAGCCGCTCCAGCTGGCGAGCCAGCCGCAGGGCTGCAGGGCCGCCTCGAGCAGGACCGCAAACGGCATGACCGCACGGCCATTCTCCCGGAAATACCAGGCGTCAACCGGCACGTCGTACTCGACCTCGCAGGTGCTCCCGACCTCCATCGTCCCCATCTTGCCGGTGGTCTGCGTGACCCGCGACATGAAGTGGTACGGCGGACCGGGCAGGCGGGCTGGGCGGATCGGCCCGTCAAACGGAGTGTACATCGGGCCGAACGCTTCGCTTGGTTTACCCCAGGCGCACGCGATGAGTGAGCGGTAATCCCACGCGACCGGCTTCGACTCCTTCCAGCCGTCGTACTCGCGCATCCGGGACAACGGCCAGTCCGGGATCATCTCGATGACCAGCGGGTCGGCATGGAAACACTTGAGCCCATCGACGGTGCACATCACCTGCGCGGACAAGAACGGTCGGCCGTTCGAGATGCCGCACTCCATCACGAAGAGCTCGTAAGTCAGCAACTTCGAGGTGGGGATCACCTGTCCGCGGCACCGAAGCTTGAACACCGTGTCAGCCTTGGGCTCAAATCGCCACCCGTCGCGGCTCAACGTGTGCCCGATGGCGGTCATGTACACCTGCATCGCTTGCAGGCAGCCCTCGAACATGAGCGTGCCGGGCATGCAGGGATCGCCCTTGAAGTGGCCGTCGAAGAACCACAGATCCGGCGTGATGTCCTGCTCACTGCGGAAATAGCCGCGCCCCCAGGGGCCGCCGGTGGGGTCGATCGTCACCCGGTCGTGGAAGATCATCGGGAAGGCGCCGCCGTCCCCGGCGATGCGCGGGGTGAGCGTATGCGTGCAGGCTAGCTTGTGGCTCTCACCGAAACAGTCGGCGACTCGCCCCTCGGCGAGCGCCTGCAAGTCCGCGCGATCCAACTGAAGGCGGTCGGGCGTGACCACAGCCGCGAGGTGGGTCGGAGGAAGTTCGATCTCGACGGTCGCCGCGTCCCAGAGCACGCCGCCCGAATCCAACAGCTCCTTGTCGGAGAAGAATCCAGCCTGACCCTCACGCACCTCAAGGCGTGTCTGGCCGGCCACAGTACAAGCGTAGTGGAAGAAGAACATCCGGATATCGCCGAGGCGGGCATGGCCGTCGCAGCGGATGTCGTACTGCAGCGTATCGCCGACCCGGGGAAGGCCGTTCTTGTAGATGAGATCGCAGCCAAGCAAGCGGTAGATGCGCTCGCCCTTGTTCGAATCGTCGATGCCCTGCCAACTGATGAGCAGGAGGTCGGCCTGACCCGCCTCGATCATCACGCCGGCGGGGATGTGGTCGTCGTGGACATACCAGCTGTCCGGGCGGACGTCGGTCTCGGTGACGATGCGGCCCTTGCCCAGCTTTTTCGCTTCGCCCTCGATGCCGAGCACACGGTCGGCCAGCAGAAGCGGCGGCTCGGGCATGCGGACGACGCGGCTGTAGGCGTCATAGGTCTGGAACGCCGGGCCGAAGATGGTGGAGATCGAGCCGGAGGCGCCATTTTCGAGGTCGCGTCGGGAGAGGCGCGGACCAGGGAGCGCCTCCCCGGGGCCGGCGGGAGCGACCGGCGGAGCCGGCGAGCGGGCGGGCGGAGGAGCAGCGGCCGGAGGAGCAGCGGCCGGCGGGGCCGGCGAGCGGGCGGCCGGAGGAGCAGCGACCGGCGGGGGAACGGCCAGCGGGGCAGCGACCGGCGAGGCAGCGCCCGCCGGGGCCGGAGCCAACGGCGGGACGACCAGCGCGGCGGCTGGATCAGGCCAGGCCATCGGAGCCGGCGCGAGCCCGGTCACCCCGCCGGCAAGGGCGTTGAACAGCAGGTCACGCGTACCGGCGGAGCTCTTCTGGAACGCTGCGTAGACCGAGGCCTGCCGGGCGAGGAAGTCGGCGTGAATGCGCGAGACGGCGTTCTGCTGATCGAGCAGGGCGGCGATCAGCGCGTTGGCTGGGGGAAGAACGCCTGATGCGGCGACCACGGAGGCCAGGGCGGGCGCGGCGGGGGCGGGCGGGGCCGGGGCGGGCGGGGCCGGGGCGGGCGGGGCGGCGAGAGCCGAAGCCGAGCGCGGGAGGGCTCCGGCGGGCAACAGCGCCACTGGGGGAAGGACGGGGGCGGGGGCCATGCGCTGCACGTGGGACTCCAGAGGGGCGGGGACGGCGGGGGCGGGGGCGGCGGGGGCGGGGGCGGCGGGGGCGGGATCAGCCCCAGCGATCACCCGCGCCGGTACAGTGAGCGTCATGCTGGCCACTGGCACGACGCGAGCGAGGTCCTCGCCCAGATCGAGCGTCGGCCCTGCGCAGCGCAGGAGCACGCGCCCCGTGGCGCCGCCAATGCTGGGCGTGACCACCGCGAGCGCGGCCGATTCAAGGCGAGTCGGCGCTTCGCCAGCGCGCGTCGGCGGACGGCGGCCGTACCGGAGCGCCAGCACCGCGGCGGCGACCTGAACCAACCCTTGGGCGGCGTGCGCGTGCCCAAAGCGGGCTGGCAGGGGCGGTGCAGCGGGCACGTCACCGTCTGGATGCTGCTCCCCGGGCCCGAGCACGTCGACCGCGTCCACGATCGCGTAGATCGGGTCGCCGTCGCGCTCTGCGTCCGCGAGCCGCCGAATCACCATCGCCACCGCCGCGGTCGACGGCTGCCCGTCAACGCCCAACTCCCGCAACGCCTGTACGGTTCGCGGGTCCTCCGCGCGGTCGACGGCGCCGACAACCACCCGATCCGCGTCACCGCCCCGGAGCAGCCCCACGCCGACCGAGAGCGCCGCGATCCCGGAGAGCTCCTCGTGGCTCACCGTGAAGCTGGGTCCGCCGATGTCGTGCTGCACGTTCAGGCGGTTCGCCGGGATGTTGGGCATCGTCCCCATCACGTGTTCGGCGCGCAGCGGAGGCGCAGCGGCGTCTCTGAGCGCCTCGATGTCCCCGGCCTTCATCGCCGGGAGTAGGCTGGCCAAGCTGGGCAGCCGCCAGCGGAGCCCGAAGCCCGTGACCTCGCCATCCGCCCCCATGCCGACCACCACCGCGGTACGCGCGCGCAGATCGGCCTGGGCCGGCGCAGGCGCGTCGTTGAGCGCGTCGCCTGCGACCCGGAACATCCAGGTCTGCTGGGCGAGGCTCATCTTGAGATCGTTCGGCGGGAACCGCAGGCCCGAGAGCGGCAGTTCAAGCTGAGCCGCCGCCTTCGGCTGGCCGGGCAGACCGCTGTACAGCTCTCGCGCAAACGCATGCCGATCGGTCCCCTCCCCCGCGATGACCGCCAGACCAACCACAGCCACCGGCTCGCCCAGAGGAGCGCTCGCCGCCACGACGGGATCGACCACCGGCTGCGCCGCTTGGCCGCCAGACCCGCCGACCGAGACCGATCGCCCCGGAACCCACGACTCGATGATGCAGTGGGCGTTGTTCCCACCGAAGCCGAAGGCAGACACAGCGGCCCGCCGCACGCCGTCCACCGTCGGCCACTCCCGCTGGGCCCTGAGCAGCTCAAAGCGGGAGCCATCGGCCTCGGGGATCGCGTCATCCACGTGCAGCGTCGCCGGCATGACCGCGGCGCTCATCCCCGCCAGCACCTTCTGGATCCCCGCAACGCCAGCGACCGTGATCAGGTGCCCGAGGTTGGATTTCAGCGACCCGATCGCGATCCTCTCCGGGGCGTCTGCATAGGCCGTCGCCATGCTGCCCAGCTCGGCCCGGTCCCCAGTGGGCGTGCCGGTGGCATGGCACTCGATGAGCTGGATGTCCCCAGGCGACACCCCCGCCGCGGCGAAGCCCAGCCGCATTGCTCGAACCTGCCCTTCTTCCGACGGCGCGAGCAACGAGCGCCCCCGCGCATCGTTGGCCAGACCGACCCCGCGGATCACCCCCAGGATTACATCACCGTCCCGCTCGGCATCCGCGAGCCGCTTGAGCGTCAGGAGCGCGCAGCCCTCCGCGGGCACCAGACCATCCGCGCCGCGATGGAAGGGCCGAGACTGGCCCGTCTTGGACATGGCCCCAAGCGCGCAGAACCCGATGTGCAGGAAAAGGCTGTCAGCGCGGTTCACCCCGCCGGCGAGCATGATGTCGGCGCGGCCTGCATTCAGCGCGTCACACGCCAGCTTGATCGCGTACAGCGCGCTCGCGCAGGCGGCGTCCAGCGCGAAGGCACCGGCGCCAAGGCCGAGGGCGCGGGACATCAGGTCAGCGGGGAGGCCCGACATGAAGTGGTTGCGCGCGTCGACGGCAGGCCCTACCGGCACGTCGTGCCCCCAGCGCTGCAGCAGCACCGCCTCGCCGAAGCGCGCCATGCCCTCAGACGGAAACGAGAGGTTCCCGAAGATGGCCCCGGCGCGGCGGAGCACACCGGACCGGGTGCGCCCATCCTGAGCATCGATCCCAGCAGAGCGGAGCGACTCCGCGCCGACGTGCATGAGCCAGCGAACGAGCGGGTCCAACGCCCCACCGTCCGGCACGCCGCGGGTCTCCAGCGCGGCGAAGTCAAGCTGTGCGCTTGGATCCTCGATGACGTAGCCGCCCGAGGAGGACCACGCCTTGTCCCGCGCATCGGCCGGCTTGCTGGACTCGGTCAGGACGAACCGGTCGTCCACACGCCAACGTCCGGCCGGCGCGCCCTGCACCGCATCTCGTCCCGCCAACACGTTGGCGGCGAGCTGCCCGACGTCCCGCGCCCCGGGGAGCAGCGCGGCCTGCCCGATGATGGCGATGGGTGCGCGGCTACTCGCAGCCGGCGTAGAGGTCAGGCGAGCGGCGACGAGGGGAGCGGGCATGCTGCCGCGAGGTAATCGGGGACGCTGCCCGCGGTGTCACGGAGGGGTCACCGCCTACTGAACCATCCACGGGTAGGGCGCATCCCACCCGTCGCCAGTCGCGTCCACGTAGATGCCCGACGTCGCCGCCCACGCGAGGTGCCCCGGCCAGGCCTCGACCATCGGGCTGCTCACGCTCTCAGCCTCCACCACATACACCGCATCGGAGAAGGGATTGAGATCGAAGCTCACCACACAGGGGGTCGGCGAAACCCCGCTGCAGGTGATCGTCTGTGCGAGATCGCCGTCCGCCCAGAGCGACACCGTCTCCACCGGCATCCAGCTCGGAGCCTGCACGATCACGTCCAGGGTGCCGGGCGCCACCTCCGCCCCGGGAGCCCAGACCCCGCCCATTCGAGCGTCGATGTAAGGACCATGGCTCACGACGGTGGCGCGGCGGGCCACCGCGTCCAAAAGGCCCTCCTCGGTGTAGGCAGAGAAAGGTGCCCCGGTCTGGAAGAAGGTGACGTTCAACCCCGGTGACCCGCTCGTCCACGTGTGACTGTCGCTCACGCCGACCGGCGTCACGCGCTTGCCACGCCGTGTCAGGTCCAGGTAGTAGTCCCAGTTCTCCTGGTAACTATCCGAGTTAAGCAGCTCCATCGTATCGAAGTCATCCGCCCAGTGTTCACGCGAACTCACCTTTCCGGACGTTGGGTCGTACCCCGCGAAGCTGAACATCCCGGAGCTTCCGACCGGGTGGTTCGCCTGCACGACGCCTCCCGGCACCACACTGTCACGCATCCACCCGAAGATCTCTTCCGTGTCGATGTACCCATACCACCACATCGGTGCGCCGTGGTTGACCCCTGTGAGCCCCTCCTGCGCGGGCCAGACATTGAAATGGCCGCGTAGCACCGGGCTGCATTCGCCGGCGAGCACGCTCTGCAGCGCGCCGTCCAACCCCAGCGGGGCAAGCAGCGGGCGATAGTCGGCCAGGTGGTCGTGGTCGGTGCCGAAGTGGATGTCCACCCCAGCGGCCGCGGTGACCAACAGCCGATCCTCCATGGGGATGCCGCCATCCGCGGACGGTGCGGCGTGGCTGTGAGGGTCACCGACCCAGACGCCGTCAAGCTCGTAGGCCTGAACCAGCGCCGCGGCGAGGGCGACGCGAACGCCGGACTCGACGACCACGTCCGCCGTCCAGACCTCGTCGCGTACGCCCCGACGCACGACCACGTGGTAGCTGCCCGGCTCCACCGGCAGGGCGATGTCGCCGTCGCGGACAAAGCCGTAGACCTGGCTCCCCCCGGGCCGTCCGGGGACGATTCGAGCGTCCACGGCCACGTCCGCGTCCGTGCGGTCGACTCGGACGACAGCAGGCTCACCGCCCGCGACCTCCACGTCGATCCAACCCGGCGCAACCAGCACCTGCGGGTCACGCGGCCCGGAGGGCGCGCTGAACCCGTAGCCCTCTGCGAAGACCGGCGGCGCAGCGCCGCTGGTAAGGGTAGCGAGCGATGCGGCCTGATCCACCTCGTAGGGCGAGATCTGCGCGTGTCCGGGCGGCAGATCGACGATGTAGCCTGCGCCCCGGCCCGTCGTCACCAGCGTTACCGGACCGGCCGGAACAGTCGCCGCCCACGCACCGGCAGTGTCAGAGAAAGCCACCGAGAGCGGCTCTCCCGCTGCGTCGAGCACGTGCACCCGCGCGCCGCCCACCGGCTCGCCCGCCGTGTCGGTCACGACCCCGGAGAGCAGCTGCTTTGTCACAGGCGAACGCTGCCACGCCTCGCTCAACAAGCTGGCAGGATCCAGAGCCACGCCGACCCGCCGCACAAAGGTCTGGGAGCCACCAGCCGGGATGGTCAGGACCGCCGAGAAGCCCGCGATGCTCGGGGCCAGCCCGGCGAGCATCTGGCCGAGGGAGCCCTGTTCCAGATCCACGCCATCGCCCAGAATGCCGACGGTCACTTCGTTGTGCTGGCCCATCACGCCGCTCATCCACACTGAACCGGTGTCCGGGTCGTCGAGCCCGGCACGGGAAGTCCAGTGTTCACCGAGGTCGAACGTGACGATCCCGACATCGCCGATCTGCAAGGTCGCGTCCTCAGGGTCACGGTTCTCGACGGTGGTGGTGACCGTCATCGCATGCTCGCCCGGCCTGAGCTCGTAGAGCGTCGTCACGTACAGGTCGAGGTCCGCCACCAAGGTCGGGGTCTCCAGCGCACCCGTGATGAGGTGCATCGGCTCCGTGACGCCCTCCACCCGCACCCGGGCAACGCCGTCGGCCCCGTCCGCGTCGACGGTCACCTCGGTGGCGTTCACCACCCGCGCGAGCCCGATCATCACCACCAGCTCGTCCACGAGGTCGCGACCCGGCTGCCCGGCAGGGCGCACGATGTCGGCGTCGATGAGCGATCCGCCGTACTCGACGTAGTAGTTGCTAAGCCCAGGCTGCTGGATCACGAACCGCGCCCGGTCGTTGTAGATCTTCACGTCGCCCAGCCGGCCTTCGGAGGAGATCCCACCGAACAGGGCCGCAGCGTCGGTCACCACGCCTGCGCGGACCTCGTCGGTCGCCAACGCGGCCGTCAGATCCGGGGCCGGGCCGGTATCGGTCGGGCCCTCGTCGGACGACCACTGCGAGTGACAACCAACCGAGCCCCCCAACGCTACCGGTAGGAGGAGCAGGATCGCGGGTTCGAAAGGGCGGAGCCAGGCTGCGAATCGGGTCATGCAGCAGCCTAACCCGGAACTACTTCCCGATGCGGCTCACGTAGCTTCCACCTTCGCGAGTATCCACCTTGATCATGTCGCCACCGTCGACGAACAGGGGTACCATGATTTCGGCGCCGCACTCCAGAACGGCCGCTTTCAGCGCCCCCTGAGACGTGTTGCCCTTGACCGCAGGCTCGGTCGAGACGACCCGGCTCTCGATGAAGTTGGGCAACGTGAGGTTGACCGCGCGCCCCTTGTAGAAGAGCACATTGACGTCGAGGTTCGCCATGAGGAACTTCGCGTCGTCGCCGATCATCGACCCCTGCAGCTCGACCTGGTCGTAGGTCTCGGTGTTCATGAAGGTGTAGATGCCGCCGTTCGCATAGAGGAACTGCATGGGGTGCTCCTCGACATCGGCTTCGGCGAGGATCTCTCCGCTGCGGTACGTGCGTTCGATCACCGCACCGGTCAAAAGGTTCTTCAACTTCGTGCGCGTGAACGCTGTGCCCTTGCCGGGCTTCACGAACTGGAAGTATACGATGACGAACGGGTTCCCCTCGGTCTCGACCTTGAGGCCATTGCGGAAGTCTGAGGTCTCGTAAGACATGGTGCGTTCTCCAGAAGAAGTGGCGGGACCGGGCGGCTATCACGCCCCGCAGACCGCGCCAGAGGGTCCGGCGTCGGGACCGCCACCCGACGGGGCTCGGGGCGCGGTGCTCGGGCGTGCGGAGTTGGTCCGGCGACACCCCGGCCTGGCGACCATCGATTGGGATGGCCTAAACAAGCGATTTCCCATTCGCGTACCGCGAACCTGGGCCGCTTCCGGAGAGCCGGAGCTGCTCGTACAGGCGCTGCCCGACCCCCGCGAGCTGGAGATCGACGCGCACGACACGCCAGACCCCGTGGGGGAGCAGGCTCGAAGCCCGTTGCCGTGGGTGGTGCGAAAGCACGACGACCGCGTGCTGCTGCTGCTGACCAAGCGCTGCCAGCTCTATTGCCGCTACTGCTTCCGGGCCGACCACCGGCCGGGTGAAGGGGAGGATCCGACACCGTCGGAGTGGGCCGCGATGATCGCGTATGCCCGCACGTCGGGCGCGCGGGAGGTGATCCTCTCGGGTGGAGACCCGCTCGCCATACGGGACGACCGACTGTTCGAGGCGATGGACGCCGTGCGCGAGGGCCTCGCGGCGCCCCCGGTGATCCGGATCCACACCCGCGCGCCGATCACAGCGCCCACGCGGGTGACGGCGGCGCTGATCGCGGGGATCCGGGCGCGGGCCCCCACGTGGGTGTTCGTCCATTGCAACCACGCTGCGGAGCTCACTCCGGCCGTTCGGGCCGCGCTGGCCGCGCTCGTCGACTCGGGCATCCCGGTGTGCAACCAAGCGGTGCTGCTGGCCGGGGTGAACGACAGCCCCGATACGCTGGCTACTCTAAGCGAGGAGCTCGTCGCGCTTCGGGTGTTCCCCTACTACCTGCATCACCCCGACGCCGTGCCGGGCAACGCCCATTTCAGGGTCTCGCTGGAGGCGGGCCGTGCGATCTACGCGGCGCTCACCCAACGCGTGAGCGGGCTGGCGCTTCCTCGCTACGTCATCGACCCGCCCGATGGCTCGGGCAAGCGGGACGTGGGGTAGGGACCCCGCGGCGTCCACGCGCACGGTCGGGATCACTCCCAGTCGTCGAGCATCCGTCCCTGGGCCCCGATCAGCGAACGCAGCTCCGACAGCAGGTGAATCTTGGAGGCCCTCAGCCGGATCACCGTCTCCTGAAGGTCCCGCTCCTCGTCGTGCGCTGCGGAGAGGATGCGCTCGGCATCGAGCCGAGCCTCACCCACGATGATGTCGGACTCACGCCGGGCGCTGCCCTCCAGGTCTTGCGAGATGCGGCGAGCGAGGATGAGCGTCTCCCGGATCTCGTCCTGCTGCAAGCGCAGCCGGTCCCCCTCGCTCTGGGAAGCGTGGAGCTCACGGCGCAGCGCGTCAACCTCTTCGAGCGTGGCCTCCCACGCTTCGCGTACCCCGTCGAGAAACTTCTGGACTTCCTCCGGCTCATAACCCTGACGACGTGCCGGGCCGAACTGCTTCTGAAGGATGTCCAGCGGGCTCAACGCCATGGGAGGCCTTCGGGGTGTAGGGTGATGCCAGCGATTCGGATGGGCTGGGGCCGGGCCAGGATGACGACCCCCGCTCCGGGGACGTCGCGTCGCACAGCATCCCCGAGCGCCGCGGCGTCGTCAACCAGCTCTCCAACCCCGCCAAGCGGAGGGATCGGCGCCGATGAGGTCACCACAACGATGACGTCCGCTTCGGAGTCGACCGCGAATCGGCCGTCGCCGGTGGCGATCTCGCCCTTGTCCGCCGGCGCACCGCTGTGGAACAGGGACGACGCCAGATGTCCGTCGATCGCGATGACGTCGACGTATGCGTCGTCATCGGTGTCAAAGGTGAGCGTAGCCGCCGTACGGTCGGCGCTGACGGCGAACACGGCGGGGGGCGCGCGGTGAGTCCAGGAATACGAGCCCGCCATCACGAAGATCAGCATCGCCAGAAGCAAAGAGCAGTACCAGCGTAAGGGAGACGGGGGTGGCGGCAAGGGAAGCGGCAACGGGGAGACCCCTTCGATCTCCCCCCACCCGGCGTGGCGGATCGCCTCGGTGAGGTCCAGAACGCCAGGTCCCAGGATGGCGCGGCGCCCCCACTGGCCGCGCACGGTACGCCGGACGCCCCGAAGATGCTCGCTCCTCGGCATGGCACGCTCGGTCAGCGCTGCCAGACGCTCCTCGAGGTCCGGCACCGCGCCGACGTTCACCAGCAGGAGGTCCCCACCGACCACCCGGACGTGCTCGTCGAGCTGCCGGAGCACGAGCCTCGCGTGCTGAAGCGAATCGGGGTGCACCTGCAAACAGAGCAGGTCAATCTCGGTGCCGACCAGCATGGGACCGTCATCCGGCGGGAACATCGCGCCGGGCGACAGATGCCCGCTGGCGATGAGCCGCTGGGCGCGGCTGCACCGCGGGCAGTGGGCAGCGTGGGACCGACCCAGCTCGGTCAACAAGCCTTCGGGGCCGGGACACGAGTTCCCCGCCGTGTTCGCGATGCGCCCGAGCAGCTCGTCTACCTGCGCTGGAGACCAGCCCTCGGTGTACACCCCGTCTTCAGCGACGACGATCCGCCCCACCTCACGCAGCGCCTCCTGAGTTGCACGAACCCAGGCGGCCTCGACACCCACGCGCCGCACGACCTCGTCGATCGGCAGTCCGTCCGCGTAGGCGAGCCCAAAAACCGCTTCGTGAAGCGGCTCACAGTCGTCCAGGATGGCCTGCCGCCATCGGGGATCGGGCAGGATGTCGGCCACCTCAGACCAGGAAGGAGCCGCGTATCGGCCATCCCGCCGCCCAAGCCAGTCGATCAGGGCGACCGACGCGGTGTCTTCGGCCTCGATGGTGTCCGCATGTGTTCCAAGGCACAACAACGCATGCTCTCGAACCTCGCGCACCACCTGGGGGCGGGGCCGGATGCCCGCAGCCACCAGATCCCAGACGATCCGCACCGTGACTGGACCCCAGTGGCGACGGTGCGGATGGTCGAACGGCAGCAGGCGTGAGCCGTGCGCGGATGCGGGTGCGTGGTTGAGCTGCGCCATGAGAGTGGGCGGAGGCTATCACACTTTACACGTCAAGGGCTATCATCGAGAAAATCGAGAAGAATCGGGATCGCCGTCCCCCATCGCCAACGAGAACAAGCGAGCCATCTGTCGGAAGTTGCACGTGCGCTCGACCTGTAGTTCGAGGAAGACGAGGGTTGCCCGCAAGATGCGGTGGGCGGCCTCGTCGGAGAGCGCCTTGCCGGCCGCCAGCGCGTGGATGCCCCGCGCCCGCCGGTCTGCGCCGGGCCACACGTCTTGAGCCGGCCCCGCGACGACAACGCCGTCGACGTACCCGGACTTGTCAAGCAGGACCGGTGCCAGCGCGATCACGTCGCCGTCGACCTCAGGCGCTTCGAACGGAGGCGGCGCGGTCGGCGAGCGCGAGTCGGCGATCTCCGCCGCTCGCCGCCGCTCCTCCGCGGAGAGCGCGCTTCACCGCGGGCAGCAGCGCGAGCCTGGCCTCCACTTCACCGAGGGCGGGCGGGGCTGCGGCGGGCAGGGCTGCGATGGGCTTGAGGGCGCCAACATGCCGGAGTGTAGCTGTGGCAGCGGATCACCCGCTGCGGTTCGCCGCTGATTCCGCTCTCGCCTTGAGTAAGGAGCCCTACGGGTAGACCTTCCCCGCTCCCCGATGCCCCAACGATACCTCCGAGTCCATGCCGCGATTGTAGAACGCGACCCGCGCCAGCGGAGGGTGCGCGCCCGCGTGCACGTTCCAGCGCTTTACCAGAGGAGCCAGCAGGCGGGCGTCCTCCAACCCCTCGACCGCGGCCACCCCAGCGCCCAGAATCGCGACGAACTGGTCCGCCCTCCCGATGGCGCTGAGTTCGGCGGTGACCAGACGAGCGAACTGATGGGCGACAGGCAGCATCGTCGAAGCCTAACGCGTTCCGGCCCGGCCGGTTTCTTGATAGCCCCCCAACTCCCCGCAGCAGGCCCATGCGCATCTCCATGTTCGACGCCGTGCGGAACGCCCTGCGGGTGTTCTTCGCGAATCTCCACATCATCCTCTTCATCTCGCTGATCACAGGGGGCATCGGCGCGCTGATCGCGGACGGAGTGACCGGGGCGGTGTTCGGGTACATCGAGCGCCACTACGCCGAGTCCGACCCCATCCGCCAAGGCCAGATGATGCTGGTGGCCGCGCAGCTCGTCGCGATGTTCGCGATGACCCTCTGGGGCGGCGTGGTCGGCGCGTGGGCGGCGCCGGCGACCATCTACCTTTGGGTGCAGGAGTACAACAAGAAGCCAGCGAGCTTGGCGGGCGCGATTAACTACGGCATCGACCGCTTTCCCGACGTCCTAAAGGCGCACTTTCTCGCCTTTGCAGCGGTCATGCTGGGGCAGATCATCATCCTCCCCACGATCGTCTTCGGGCTGCAGTACTCGTTTGTAGACGCGATCGCGACGCTGAAGCCCGGCGAGCGCGGCGTACTCTCCCTGTCGAGCCGACTGACGCTCGGCCGACGAGGTCAAATCTTCCGCACCTTTCTGCTCGGGATGATCTGGTGGGTCCCCTGGCAGCTCTTCGGAACGTTCTACGCTCAGGACTCTGGCTGGTACGTGATGTTTGCCGGTGGCGTCGTCGACTACGCAGTGCTGGCGTTCTTCGACCTCGTCATGGTCCAGTACTACCTGTCGCTCTACCAAAAGGCGACCCAGCCCGAGCCGGGCGTAGGCTAGCCGCGTTGACCAGAACCGGCCCGGCCGCCGCGCAGGGCCCGCCCACGCGGGCGCTCGGCGGGCTGCGTCCGTCCGCTGCGGCCGCGCTGCTGGCGCGCAGCCATGCGACCGGATGGCTCGTGGTGCCGACCCGGGACGAAGCTGATCGTTGGCTGGCGGACCTGCGATTCTACGCGAGCCTGGAGCGCAGCCCCACCCCCACGCTGCTCTACCCGGCCGACGATGGCCGACCGTGGGACGGCGTGTCGCCCGACCCGGACCTCTCGCGTATGCGCATCACCGCACGCGCGGCGCGCGGGGCGTTGGTGGTCGCGCCAGCAAAGGCCCTGCTTCTGAAGGTCCCCGCCCTGTGTACGCTTGAGCTACGGCCGGGCGCCCGGCTCGACCAGAAGGCGCTGCTCGGGTGGCTCACCGCCCGCGGTTACCTCGTGGTCCAGCAGGTGGACGTCCCCGGCACCGTCGCGGTGCGCGGCGAGGTGGTCGACGTGTGGGGGGCAGGCTCGACCTGGCCGGTGCGTATAGCCCGCTTCGATCAGGAGATCGAAGCGATGCGCGCGTTCGACCCCGACCGCCAGGCTGCGGCGACCGCCCCCGGTCCAGGTCGACCGGGCCCGTCGCGAACCCCGCTCGCCCGCCTTGAGCTGCTGCCGATGCGCGAGGCGGTCCTCGACCGCGAGTCGGCGGAGCGAGCGGCCGCGTACACTTTGGGGCTACGCCACGCCCGCGCAGAGCCGACCAGCGGCACAGCCAGCGGATACGACTCCCACCACCTGCTCCGCATCTGGAAGCGAGTCGTCGATCAGCTCCGGGACGGCCTGTGGTTTCAGGGCGCCGAGGACTACCTCGCGGCCCTGCAGCCGCTTGAGGCCCCGTTAGCGCCGCTGGACCTGCGCGGTCCCGCCTACGTCTGGGAGCCAGTCCGAGTGCACGCAGAGCTCACCCTGGCCGCCGCCCAAGTGCAGGCGCGCTGGTCCGCCATGCCGGCGCGTGAGCGGCCGCTGACGGTCCCCGAGGACCGCTACGGCATCGCCGAGGGTGTCGATCTCAGCGGGGCCATCGCGCTGACCGAGCGGGCGCTGACCGAAGGCGGCCGCGACGCGGACGCGCCCCGCGCCAACACGATCTCACCGCCTGGCGTGCGCGCGTTGGGTGAGCTGGCTCCGGTCGTCCGGCAGCTTCGCGCCTGGGTCGCGGAGGGCCGAGCGGTCACGCTGGTCGCCCAAGACGCGCGTGTTGAGCGGGTCGTCGCGATGCTGCACAACGGCGGACTCGATGTGCCCGTGGTGCACATGCCGGCGGCGGCGGGCACCATCGGCCTCATCCCCGGCGCACTAAGCGAAGGGTTCGTCGCCGACACCGAAGTGTGGGTCACCGCAGACGACATGTTCGGATCACGGGTCGGCGGCGAGACACCGAGGGGGGACTTGGGGGGTCGGGGGGCCCGAGGGGGAACCGGGGAAAGACCGCAGGGCCGCACCTTCCGCGAGGCGCAGCGAAAGAGCTTCGCGAACGTCCAGCCGGGCCAACTCCTGGTCCATGTGCGGCACGGCATCGGTCGGTACGCCGGGATCGCCCGGACCCCCGCCGGCGTGGAGCACGGCGATTTCGTCACCATCGAGTACCGCGACGGGGCGCGGCTGCACGTGCCGATCCACCGCCTCGACCTCATCACGCCATACCAGGGCGCGGGCGGCGAAGCGCCCAAGCTGGACCGGCTCGGCGGGGCGACCTGGGACGCGAGACGGGCGAAGGTCCGGGACGCGATCGCCCAACTGGCGAGCGAACTACTGCTGATCCAGGCCCGGCGGGCGCTGGCGACCGCGCCGGCGTTCTCGGGGAGGGATGACCTTTACCTGTCCTTCGAAGAAGGCTTCCCGTACCTCGAGACCCCAGACCAGGAGGCCGCGATCCACGACGTGTTGGAAGACCTCGCTTCCGGCAGACCGATGGATCGCGTGGTGATCGGCGACGTCGGCTTCGGCAAGACCGAAGTCGCGATGCGCGCGGCGTTCCGCGTGGCGCAAGATGGGTGGCAGGTCGCGCTGCTCTGCCCCACCTCCGTCCTCGCGATGCAGCACGGCGAGACCTTTCATGCCCGGTTCCACGCCGCGACGCAGGGTGCGCTGCGCGTGGAGACCCTGTCGCGGTTGACGTCGTCCGCCGACGAGCGTCGCATCCTCGCCGATCTGGCCGAGGGCCGGGTGGATGTCCTCATCGGGACGTCCCGCGTGCTCTCCGCAGACGTGCGCTTCCGCCGGCTTGGGCTCTTCATCGTCGATGAGGAGCACCGCTTCGGAATCCGACAGAAGGAGGAGCTCCGACGCTCGCGCCACTCTCAGACCGGCGTGCACGCGCTCACCCTGACGGCGACGCCCATCCCCCGCACGCTCCAGATGGCGCTCACCGGCCTGCGTGAGCTCTCGGTGATCTCCACCCCTCCCGCCGGGCGTCAGCGCATCCGCACCGAGGTCGTCCAGTACAGCCCCGAGCGAGTGAAGGAGGACATCCACCACGAGCTGCGGCGTGGCGGACAGGTGTTCTTCGTGCACAACCGCGTGCAGAGCATCGAGGGCATCGCCAGATGGCTGCGGGCGCTGGTCCCCGAGGCGCGCATCGGCGTCGCTCACGGCCAGATGAGCCCCGCCGTGCTGGAGCGTGCGCTGCGACGCTTCATCCGGGGCGATGACAACGTCCTGATCTCCACCGCCATCATCGAGTCGGGGATCGACCTTCCCATGGTCAATACGATGATCATCAACCGCGGGGAGATGTTCGGGCTCGCTCAGCTCTACCAGCTACGCGGCCGCGTCGGGCGAGGAAACGTCCGAGCCCACTGCACCGTCTTGGTGAGCGGTGCGCAGGACGCCGCCTTACCGGGGAAGGGTCCGATCTACGAGCGCCTGCACGCCTTCCAGAAGCACAACGAGCTGGGCTCCAACTTCGCCCTCGCCAGCGAGGATCTGGACCAGCGCGGTGCGGGAGAGATCCTCGGGCACAAGCAGCACGGGCAGATCGCCGCCATCGGGTTCGACGCCTATCTGGAGCTGCTGGAAGAGGCCGTCGCCCGAGCTCGAGGCCAGTCCACGCCCCATCGCATCGACCCCGACGTCGAGATCGGCATTTCGGCGACCCTGCCCGACGCATGGATCGCTGAATTGCCCGACCGCCTCGACGCCTACCAGCAAATGGCGTTGGCGCGCACGGCGAAAGAGGCCGACCGGGTGTTCGCCTCCCTCGTGGACCGGCATGGGAAGGCCCCCGCCGAGGCCGAAGCCCTTCGCAACCTGACCCACCTCCGCATCGAGTGCCGCGCGCTCGGGATCGAGCGGCTGGCGCTGTTGAAGGTGCGCGCAGTGGTGAGGTTCGCAGAGCCAGCAGAGGTGGCCCCTGCGACTCCGCAGGCCAGCCCAGCACCGCAGGCCCGCGCGGCGCAGTTGGCCAAGGACAACCCGCGACGCTGGACCTGGGACCCGGTCACCCGCCAATTGGACGTGCGCTTTGCTCCCGAGGAGGCGCTGGACCCGTGGCGATTTGTACGCTGGGTGTACGCGAGCCTCGAAGGGTAGGTCCTGCGTGGGGGACGACGTGCCCCAACGGCAGGGGGCGGCTACGAGGGACGCATGCGACCTGACCTTCTGGAGCTCGACGAGCTGCCCCCGCTGCCGCCGGTGACCCCGGTCTTGAGCCCGCTGGACATCGAAGCCGCGCTGTTGGCGGTCACCGGCGGCTCGGTCGTGGATTGGACCGCCCTACGCTTCACCTCTCACGACGAGGTGAACAGCTTTCTGGCGCTCTGGAAGTGCGACGTCAGCCGCCACGGGTGGGCGAGAGAGAGGCTGCGCTACCTCTACAATCAAGCGGTGAACTACCTAGAGGAGCACGTCCGCCTCACGATCCGCCCCAATGTTCGTCGGCCCGAAGACGTGCGGGACGCGTTCCTCGCCGCGTCCGAGCGCGAACGCTTCTCCCGAGACCGCATCCAGTACTGCGCTGTCCTGAAGCTGATGCACGTCATCAACCACCTCGAGATGCAGGAGCTTAGGGCCCAGGTCGCCGTCAAGGATGTCGACCTGACCCAGCTCGCCTACGACGTCGTGCTCGCTCGGGCGGACCAGATGAGGCTCGGTGGGTTTCCCCTGCGCGCCTTCTACGGCAACCGCAAGAGCCGGCCGAGCGTCATCACCAAACTGCTGGCGAAGCGCGAAGCCACCGCAGCCACCATCTTCGACAAGCTCCGCTTCCGCGTGGTGACCGAGCGCCGCGAAGACCTGATCCCGGCGATCGCGTGGTTGTGCCGACATCTCGTCCCGTTCGCGGCGATCACCCCTGGGGAGAGCCACAACAACCTGTTGTCCGCGGAGGAGCTCCACGATTTCGGGCGGCTCGTGCCCGGGTTCACGCTCCCTGAGGCACGATCGGGCAACCCGCATTCCGGGTCGGTCTATCGGGTGATCAACTTCATCGCCGAGCTGCCGGTGTGCGTCTACGACGTGCCGGGCGTGGCCCCGCCCAAGAACCGCGCGCTGCTGGGTGAAGCGGTCATGGTCCCGATCGAGTTCCAGCTTGTGGACGCCGAGACCGCCGACATGAACGAGAGCGGCGAAGGCCGGCACGACCTGTACAAAGAGAGGCAGGCGGTACGCGTCTACGAGCGTCTAGGGCGAAAAAGAGTCAAACAAGGCAGGTAGTTCAGATATTTCTAGGCCGTCGCTCTCGAAACTCGGGCGGCTCGGCCTCGAGCGGGTTGTCCGGCCAAGGTTGCCGCGGGTAGCGGCGCTGCAGCTCCTTCCGGATGCCGGGCCAGTGGTTCTTCCAGAAGCCGGCGAGGTCACCGGTGATCTGCACGGGGCGCTGGTTCGGAGCCAGCAGGTGCAGGACGAGCGGCCGATCGCCCGCGATCAGCGGGCTGCGGCTCATCCCAAAGAAGTCCTGCATCCGGGAGGCGATGAACGGGTCCTGGTCGGTCGGGTAGGTGATCGGCGTGCGCTTCCGGTTTCCGAGCGGGATCGCGGCAGGAGCGAGCGCGTCCACCCGCGAGAGGTCGACGGTGCGACCGATGAGCGCGATCAGGGACACGGTCCCGAGGTCAGCGAAGGAGCGAGAGCCGGTGCAGGCCTGCCGGATCACGGTGGGCAGGTCTACCTCCGGGACGTCGACGCCGACCCGGCGCAGCCACGCGATCCGACCCACCAGGGCATCGGCCGCGGCGTGATCCGGAAAGACGCGGTGCGCCACAGGCGCCACCTCTGTCGCCAGCATCGTGGTCACCTCCGCCTCCTCGCTGCTGCCTGCGGCCGGCGTGGCCACCCCCTCGTCCAGGACGAGGTCCCCGAACAGGAGCTGCTCCTTCACCTCCACTCGGGTTCCCGCCCATCGCACCGTCGTTCGCACCTCGGCTCTGTCGGCGAGCCAGTCCTGAGGCACGCGGGTGAGCAGCCGGACCCTCACCCCACCCTCCCCGGACATGGCCTCTGGCACCACGACGAAGCCGTCACCGCCAGGGGTGGCCGGGTCAACGACGGCGCTGCCGCCCTCCGCGAAGACCACCCGCCCGCCGCGCCGCTCGCCCACGCGATCAGGAAAACCGGCCAGGAGCGCCATCACCAGCGTCGCCGCCAGGCCGGGGCCCCGCTCGGGGGCCCGAGCGCCGGGGGCCCAAGTAGGAGCGCAGCGCGGCAACAGCGCCACCAACTGGCGCCGCTCCTGCTCCACCTCGCCGGCCCACCGACCGCCGTCCAGCACCCGGGCCACGGGGTCCTCGGCGCGCCCGCCCCGTGACCGCCCCAACAGGGCGACCAGCGTGGCGGACTCCTCCCCTGCGCCCAGCGCCGCCCCTTCGATCAGCACCCGGGCCAGCCGCGGCGCGAGCGGAAGCCCGAGCATCGCCTCACCCACCGCGGTGCGGTCCCCGTGACTCCCTGCGGTGAGCGCCCCAAGCCGAACGAGCAGCGCCCGGGCGGCCCGCCAGGCAGCGACCGGCGGGGGCTGCAGCCAAGGGAGCTCCTCGGAGCCGACCTCCAGCGCGACCCCCGAGAGCTCGCTCCGCTGCAGCTCAGGCGCCAGCGCTGCCGGACGCTGATCGTAGTCGGAGTACAGCCGCCAGCAGACCCCTGTCCCGAGGCGGCCCGCCCGACCCGATCGCTGGTCCGCCGACGCCCTGGAGATCGGCTGAACCGTCAGCGTCGGAAGGCCCGACCACGGGTCGTGCCCGGCCACGCGCGCGAGCCCGCTGTCCACCACCACGCCTACACCCTCGACGGTCACGCTGGTCTCAGCGACGTTGGTGGCAAGGATGACCCGGCGGCAGGCGCTCGCCCCCAGCGCACGATCCTGCGAACCGCTGTCCAGCTCGCCGTGCAGCGGAACGATCTCCACCCGCTCCCCGAGGCGCGCGAGGTCCGGCCCGAGCGCCTCCGCGCAGCGCTCGATCTCCCCCAGACCGGGCAGAAAAACGAGGACGGTGTTCAGCGCCGGGGACAGTCGCTCAAGCGACGCCAGCCCAGCCCCCACCCCGGCCCGCACCTGCTCGACGAGCGGCCGGTCGTCCTTTCGCAGGAAGGGCCGCAGCTCCACGGGGAACCGGCGGGCCTCCACCCGTATGACCGGAGCATCCAGCGCCCGGGCCAGCCCAGCAGCGTCGAGGGTGGCGGACATGATCACGAGGCGCAGATCCGGGCGCCCGCCGTGCTCCGCGGGACGCGCGCGCAGCGCACGGATGCGCGCCAACGCCAGATCGGTGTGGATGCTCCGCTCGTGAAACTCGTCGAGGACGACCGTATGGACCGGCGCCGACTGGCCCAACAACGACGGGTCCGCGAGAAACCGGCGCCCGAACAGGGCCTCAGTGACGTACATCACACGGGTCGAGGCCGACTCACGACGCTCGAAGCGCACCGCGTACCCGATCGTCGCCCCGACCGACTCCCCGATCGACCGGGCCACGAAAGCGGCGGACGCCCGCGCCGCCACCCGGCGGGGCTCAAGCACCCAGACCTGACCCACATGGCGCCGGCCGCCCGACTCATGCCCCGACAAGAAAATCGGGATCCTCGTGGTCTTTCCCGTGCCGGGCGGGGCTTCGATGACCACGACCCCGCGCTCATCAAGCGCCGCCTCTATACCCGGAAGCGCCGCTTGGACGTCCGGGAAGGTCGTCACCCCTCTATGCCCGTCACGGCCTCTTCCACCACCGGAGGTCTCGGCTTGTTGGTCAGCAGCGCCCAGAACGTCAGGACCGAGGCACCCAGCCCCTGCCGGGTGCGACGGTCCCATGCCATGACCACGACGAACAATGCAAGGTAGGCAAACGCGATCTCCAGGTGCCAGTCGGGGAGGATCGGCTGGATCACGAACAAGCCGCCGAGCAGCCCGGCCTGCCAGAGCTCAAGCCGCAGGTCGGCGATGACCGCGATCCCGAACAGGCACTGCGCCGCGGTGAGGAGCATCTCCTTCTGCTGCCGGGGGTCGAGCGGCAGCGAAGCGCCGTGGCCGCTGGAGATCGAGACCACGACCGCCAGCGTGCCGACCAGCAGCGTCCACTGGTTCACGCTGGAGCTGATCAGCGCGCGCAGGCCGGTGTGGCTGGCGCCACGCAAGACCATCAGCGTCGCTACAACGACCTCTGGCGACTCGCTAGCCAGCGGAGCCACCCACTGCACGAGCACGAACTCATCCACGCCGAAGTGCTTCCCGGTCTCAACGAGGGCCTCAGCGAACGGCTCTGCGCTTACGCCGATGACTCCTGCTCCGAACACCAAGAGGAGCAGCACGCCAACGCGCCGCACCATCGGGGGTTGATGGGCGAGCGCGGCGGCCGGCCCGACCGGCTCGCACTCACTCGAGTCCCCACGGGCAGCGGCGATCAGGTAGAGCACGTACAGGGTGACGTAGACCGCGGTGTCGAACAGGTTCAGCGAGCCCCTCCACACCGGCACCAGCGCGTACAACGTGGCAGCGAGCAGAATGGTGACCTCCCCGCCGACGTCGCGCGCGAGCGTCACCTGAGTCCGCTTGAACTTGGCCCAGTTGAGCACGCATACCAGCACCCAGCCGAAGCCGATCATCAACCGGTTTCCGCCGGTCATGTTGGCGATGGCGTATGCGGCCTGCTCGGGATCGTGCGCGGCCTTCCACGCAAAGGTGGCGTCGACAGCGTACTCCGGCAGCACCGCCACCAGCGCGAGGACGCTCACCGCGAGGGCTTGAGGAACGTCCTCCTCCGCGACCTCGCACGCCCAGGACAACAGGAACGCCGCCCCAAGGATAGCGACTCCGGTCATGATAGCGACCGCCGTGCCGCTAACGACGGTCCCCGAGCACATCACGGCGAGCCAAGGCGCTGCCGCAGAGGCGGCAACGAAGTAGGGAATCCATCGCATGCGCGGGCCTATCCGGGCACGGGGGCTTCCGCCCTGTGGCTGCCGCCCCAGTTGCAGTACTGACAAGTCCTGACCCCGGGGTACGCCACAGCATGAACAGCTTCGCCATTTTCGTAGCGGTAGTATTGAACGCCCTCCCGTTCGCTGACGCCGCGAGCCCCGAGTACCCGGTCTGGTTCGGCGCGATGGTGAACGCCGGTGCGGGCGTCGGGGGTGGGCCGACTGGAAGTGGTCCGGGCGGAGGCATTCAGGGAACGCTCGGCGCCGAAATCGGCAAGGGGCCGGCGCGCTCGTTCGGCCTCGAAGCGCGGGTGGGCGAGAGCGTATGGGCCGGGCAGCCCCGGACGGGGGGAAACATCGACTTCGATGTGCGCTACCCGGCCGGCAGCGGCCCGTTCGCGTACGTCGGCTTTGCCCACCGGCACGAGCTCGGGATCGACGACGCGATGGCACATGTCGTTGGGGCGATCGCCGCGACCTACCCGGGGATCACGCATCGCACCGGCTTTGAGATCGGCGGGGCTGGGACGTCGCCCCACCGTTCCCGAACAGCACGTTCGGGAACCGGGTCCGCCCCACGATCCGGCTCGCTGTCACCGTCCTGCCCGACGCAGTGCCCCCGCCCGTCTACCTCTCGGCGAACCTTGGGATCACGCTGGGGCTCGGGAAGCAGCGCCAGCCGTAGCAGGGCCGGCCGTCGACCAGGCCTGCCCGCGTTCAGCGGACCTCAGGACCCCGAGAGGTCCCGGGTGATCCGGGTCGCAGTGAGCGTGCCGTCCAGCGTCATGCCCAGCACGTCGGCGGTGAAGTCAGCGGCGAGGTTGCCGTCGGTGTCGAGCGTCCCGGTCGTATCGATGTCGTACTCGGTGTAGACCAGATCGATCGCGGAGTTGCCGCTCAGCACACCATCGAGGTTTTCGTACTCGAGGATGTAGGCGGTATCGAGATCGTAGCCGCTCACGGAGAGCAGGCAAGCGGCATCGCCGGTGACCGATTCACCGTAGGCATCCACGGTGATCGTGGTCGAGCCGGCGCAGCCGAAGGTGTACGTGTCATAGGTCAAGTCGATTTGTAGCGTGCCGGCGTAGATACCCGAGTAGGGGCTCTGCACGAGCACTCCGCCGATCGTGTAGGCGAGCCGGTCGCCATTGGGGAGGTTCGCGGTGGCGGTCAGGGCGTGCGTGCCGACGTCCAGCGCGCTGTCCTGCACGCTCCGGCCGTTGATGGACCAGGCGCCGTCGATGTCGCTGGACCACGAAATGTCGTCGAAGTCCATGACGCTGCCGTCGGCACTGTGAACCTCAGCCGCGAACGTGGCTTCTTCGGACCAGGGGAGAAAATCGCCGCTCGCAGGCGACAGGATCACGAGCGAAGCATCGTCGTACTCATGCCAATCCGAATCGGCGCCCGTGTCGCCGCTGTCCAGACCTTCGGCGGTGTCCCCGCTGTCGAGGTCGCCGGCCCCGGTGTCCGAGTTGACGACCTTCATCGCGTTGGTGCAGCCCGAAGCGGCCAGTAGCAAGGCGGGCAGGGCGGGCAGGAAAGACAGGGGGGATGCAAGCACCAGGCGCATGGGACACCGCAAGTCCCGCAACGGTACCACGGGGCGCCAGCGTTTGAGTGCAGAAAGCGCCAAGTGCGCGACCCGTACGCCCACGCCGCCGCCGGTCAGGCGGATTCTTGATATCCGTCACGGCAAACCTCTTCACTACCAGCCCGGATCTCAAATGCGCAGCTCTTGTCTCCCCAACGTCCGCACCATTCTCCTCCCCATTCTCCTCTCCGTCGCGGCCTGCACCGGAACCACCGACGACACCGGCAGCGGCGCCGACAACGGGGGTGACAACTCCGGCGACAACGGCGGCAACGGCGACGGTTGCGGCTCGTACATCGCAGGAGTCGGGTCCGTCCTGACCTACGGGTACGTGAACATGGGCGCGACCACCGGAAGCTACGTGCTCACGTTCACGAGCCTCGACGCCAGCACCGGCGCCGCGGTGTTCACCACCAGCTCCAGCATGGCCGCCAGCGGGTACACCGCCAGCAGCATCAGCGTCCAGAACCTGAGCTGTGAGTCCGACGGAATGTACGTCAGCTCGGTGACCACCGACTCCGAGATCGTGTCTGGGGGGACGCCGTTCAGCGACTCCACCGTCGCGACCTACGACCCCCCGATGCTGGTTTTGCCGTCCTCGCTCGCAGCCGGCTCGACGTGGGAGATGAGCTCGAGCGTCACCACGGTCGGCGAAATGAGCGGCACCGGAACGACCACGATCGCCCAGACCGCGACGGTGGGGGCGTCCGAATCGGTGACCGTGCCGGCTGGGACCTACGACACCTTGCCGGTGACCTTCCAGCCGACCTCCGGAGCGGCGTCCCACAGCTGGCTCGCTGTGGGCGTCGGGTCGGTCAAGACCGACTACAGCGAGCTGGCGACAGCGCAATAGGCCCGACATGATCGAAGTAACCGACCTGCGCCGGACCTTCGGCACCTTTGAGGCGTTGAAGGGAATCAGCTTTCGCATTGGCGCCGGCGAGATCGTCGGGTTTCTCGGCCCCAACGGCGCCGGGAAGTCCACCACCATGCGCATCCTCACCGGCTTCATCCCGCCGACCTCCGGCACCGCCCGGATCGGCGGGCATGAGGTGGTGGCCGATACGCTGCAGGCGCGCCGCCAGCTCGGTTACCTGCCCGAGTCCGCCCCATCGTACGCCGAGATGCGCGTCCGGGACTACCTCGACTTCATCGGGCGAGTCCGTGAGCTGCCGCCCTCAGAGCGCGAGAAGGCGATCGACCGGGCCGCGACCGAATGCGACCTCACCGACCGGCTCAATCAGGTGATCGGCACCTTGTCGAAGGGGTACAAGCAGCGCGTGGGCCTCGCCGCCGCGATCCTGCACGAACCCCCGGTGCTCATCCTCGACGAGCCTACCAGCGGCCTCGATCCGAACCAGATCGCGGTCATCCGCGACCTGATCCGCCGCATCGGAGCCCGACGCACGGTGATCCTCTCCACCCACATCATGCAGGAGGTGCAAGCGGTCTGCGACCGCGTGCTCATCCTGAGCCAAGGTCAATTGGTCGCCGACGCACCGACCGATCTGCTCGGCGAGCAGGCGCTTGGCGGGACCATGCAGCGAGTGACGTACCTCCCCGGCCGCGTCAGGCTGACGCCGGAAACGGTCGCCGAGCGGATCTCCGGCCTACCGGGCGTGCAGCGGGTCACGGCCCGAGCCGCGACTCAGGCGGAAGAACCGAACGCCATGAGTTTTGAGGTGCTCGCGGACCGCGACGTACGCGCGGCGCTGTTTCAGCTCGCCACGCAGGAAGGTCTCGTGCTCATCGAGCTCGGTGCAGAGAAAAGCAGTCTGGACGAGGTCTTTCGGAGGCTGACCGCCAGTTAGGCTGCCAGCCCCGAAGCGCTCATACCCGCCGGCGACGCACCCCGGCCAGCGCTAGTGCCAGCCCCAGCAGCGAGAGAGACGGCGCCGCGGAGACCGAGGCGCAGCCCTTATCGGTGGGGACGATCACCACCTGGTAGATGTCGTACAGGCCGAAGTCCTTGGGGTAGACCGAGATTTTGGTCGAGGCCTGATTGCTGTGGGTGTCGGGATCCGAGACGCTCGCCACCACGAGGATCGCCGCCCCCCCGCTCTGACTGGAGTCGAGGCTCGGACACGTCCAGTGTACGGTCGAGGAGGCCGTGTTGTCGAAGTTGCTCGTCGCCGAGCCGCTCGCATCCTGCCAGAAATAGGTCGAGACCTGTCCGTCCGCATCGTGGGAGAGCACGGACAGCGTGATCACGTCTCCGCTCTCACAAGAGTACTGGTCCGCGGAGATGCCGTCGAGCCCGCCGGCGATCTCGGGTGAGGAGTCGTCGCTTTGGCAGGCATCGCCAGAGTCCACGAGGCCGTTGCAGTCGTTGTCGATGCCGTCGCCGCACACCTCCGCAGCGCCCGGGTGAACCTCAGCATCATCGTCCTGCGCCTTCGACGCCGCACCGGCGCAGTCACCGTTGACCTCTGCGTACCCGTCACCATCGTCGTCATAGAGCGCAGTGCCCTCATCGACCGTGGAGTCGCAGTCGTTGTCTACGCCGTCGCCGCGCTCGGGAGCGCCCGGATAGGAAGCGTCGTTGTAGTCGTTGCAGTCGCCGTCGCCCTCGGTCACACCGTCGCCGTCGTCATCGTAGCCGTCGGAGCCCTCGTCGATGATGCCGTCGCAGTCGTTGTCAGCGAGGTCGAACAGCTCCGCAGCGCCGGGGTAGGTGTTGCGGTCGCCTTCATCGCAATCGGGGTTTTCGAGGTCCGACGGCCCGAACCCGTCGCCGTCATCGTCGTCGACCGGGTAGTCCGAGCTGATCACGATGGAGACGGCGGCGGTTGTAGAGACGCCGCTGCCGTCGGTGACGATCAGCTGCAGGGAGTCACTGCCGGCATCCAGATCGCCGGGATCGACGGAGATGAAGAAGTGGCCGGACTCATCCGTCGCCTGGCAATCGGCGACGTTCGCGTGCTGGAGCACCGCGCTGTAAACACGGCAGCCCAGCGTGGTCGCCGGCTGATTCACGTCGAAGATGTTGACCTCCATCTCCAGATCGCGAATCGCATCGTACTTGTACCCGTTCTCCGGCGACCGGATGAAGGCCGTAGGGGGGACGTTGTCCGGGGCTGCGCCGGCGTTTCCGGTGAGCGTCACATCGACCTGAGCGGCCCCGGGATCGTCGGACTCGATCACCAGCTGGCAATAAGCGGCCTGATCGTCCGTAGGGGCGAAGCGCACTTCAGCCATCGTGGACCCGCCCGGCGGCAACGTGCCGATCGAGGGCATGGTGACGATCGAGTACGCCGCGTCGCAGGTCGACTGCAAGGCCACCCCGGTGATTTCAAGGTCCCCATCGCCCACATTGTCGAGCTCGATGAACGTGACGTGGTCGTCGGTGTCCTCAGGGTTGACATACCCGAAGTCGTAGGTACGCGGAAGCACCACGAGGGAGCCAGCGGCGTGCTCGGACGTGCCATGGAGGTAAACGAGCTTACGAATCCGTACCTGATCGTTGTGGTAGGCGGCGACGTACTGCTCGGATGTGGGGGATTCTTCAAGATCCTGGCTGATTGTCTCGATTTCCAGCGCTCCGTACACCTCGCCGATGGCGGTCGTCGGCGAGAATTTGACGGAGACAGGGATCCGACAGCCGGGGTCGAGAGTGAAGAGCGTGTCGCCGTCGGGGTCGCTGCCGGTGTCGGTCCCCGTCCCGGTGTCGGGATCGGTGTCCGTGTCGGTGTCGGTGTCCGTGTCGGCGGGCCCGGTGTCGGGACCGGAGCCGGTGTCGATCTCCTTAGCAGCAGCGGAGTCCTCCGCCGGGTCGGTGGCCGGGTCGGACGCGCAGGCGATGTCACCCACCCTGTAGGTGATCGAGTAGTTCTCCGGTGCGGTGTCGAGCAAGGTGATCGCGCTGACCCCGAGGGTCAACCCGTTGTCCATCGACGTACCGCCGTCGTTCGAGATGAACACGGTGCGATCGGTGTTCTCCCCCCAACCCAATGCGCCGAACTCCACGGTCGTACTGCTCACACCCAGCACCGGGGTCGCATGATCCACGAGCGTAGGCGCCTGATTGCGGCAGGCGAGGACCAGAAGCACCGAGGCCGGGGTAGCGAGGCGGGTGAGTTGCATCAAGGTTCGTGGCATTCAGTCTCCGAGAAGGGTGGCGTGCGGGACGAGGGACGACAGCACGCTGGATGTCGCACCACACACAGTGACGGCCACCGAGATCGTACCCGTGAGGCGGGCCACATGTCAATGCCGCGGGACGATTACCGCGTCACATCCCTGAGAGAAGCGACGTATACACCCCATGGGGATGCTAGGTCAGAGCCAGATCACCCAGAAAACCGTCCGGCGTCCCGCACTTTGAGCTTCTCCATCACGCCAGCGAAGGCCTCGTCCATGTCGATCCCCTGCTGGTTCGCCATGCACAACAGGATGAACAGCACATCGCCGAGCTCGGAGGCGACCTCCTCCTTCGCGGCAGGAGTCCCAAGATCAGCCCCGCCTTCGCTGCCTTTTTTCTGCTTCGACCCGAACCGGTGGTTGTACTCGCGCGCGACCTCACCTGTCTCCTCGGTCAGCCGCGCGAGCATGGACAACGGCGGCCAGTAGCCCCCGTTCTCTTGTATCCACACGTCAATGTGGGCCTGAATCTGGCCGATGGTGCGCGGGGGCGCGCGTTCAGCGCTTCCGGCCACGCCCGGCCTCGTGGGCGATGCGGTCCAGGATCCCGTTCACGAACGCCCGAGACTCGGCACCACCGTAGCGCTTGGCGATCTCAAGCGCCTCGTTGATCACCACCGGGGTCGGCACCTCCCGGTGCAGGAGCTCCCATGCACCCACCCGGATGATGTTCCGATCCACGCCCGGCATGCGCGGAAGCCGCCAGTTGGTGCTCGCCGCCTCGATCTTCGCGTCGAGCGCGGGCATGTCTTCCAACACGCCCCGAACCAGCGCCTGCGCGAACTCGATCTCCTCCGGGGTAGCCGCCTCCGCCTCAAGGCCGCTCGACTCGGGGAGCCCATCCACCATGGCGGCCCACAGCGACGACACCGCGGCGGGCCCAGCGCTCTGGCCGATGTCCACCGCGTAGAGCGCCTGCATCGCGAACTCCCGCGAACGGCGACGGCTCGGCATCATCGCCCGACCCCGACCGGGCCTGTTGCCCCGAGCGCCCGCAAGAGGTTGACCATCTCGATCGCCGTCCCCGCGGCCTCTCCGCCCTTGTTGCCCATCTTCGACCCGGCGCGCTCGATAGCCTGCTCGATGGTATCGGTAGTCAGGACGCCGAAGATGACCGGCACGACGCCGGCGCCCGCCGCGGAGATGCCCTTCGCGGCCTCCCCGGCGACGTAGTCGAAATGCGCCGTCGAACCGCGGATCACCGCGCCAAGCGCGATGACCGCGTCGTGCCGGTCCGCCTTGACGAGCGCCCTGCACACGATCGGGAGCTCGAACGCGCCGGGCACCCAGACGACGGTGATCGCCGATTCGGGGACACCATGCCTGCGAAGGAAATCCAGCGCGCCCTCGAGCAGGCGTCCGGTGATGAAGTCGTTGAAGCGGGCGACGACGATAGCGTAGCGGCCACCGCGATCGATGAGGTCGCCTTCGAGGGTGTGGACGGTGGACATCGGGACCTACCTTCTGGAAGTCGCAGGGCTATCGCGCGTGCAGCAGTCGGGGTAGCCGGAGCCGACGCAGGCCGCCCAGCCCAGACCGAGGCCCGAAGTATCGCGCGGCCCGAGGTCGTAGCCATAGTAGACGGCCCATGCGGAGAACCGGTCCTGCGTGAACCATGTGCTCGTGCCTACGACGACTTCGTCTGTGGTGTCCACCGTCTGCAGCGCGAGGGTCCGGCCATCGAAAAACGCGCACGTGCCGGAGTACGGCCCGTGGCACGACTCCCCTTCCCAGTCCGGGCTGGAAAGGCCGAGCCCGAATTCGCCATCGCCGGCCAGCTCGATCTCAAGCAGGTCGATGCCGTCTCGTTGTGACCGGGAGATCTCAGCGACCGGAGCGCCGGGACATGAATCCGCGGCGACAATGTCAGGCCTCGCCGCCTCCACACAGCCCAGGAGCCCCGCGAGGAGCAGTCGCGTCACGGCTCCTCCCGCGTGGTGAACAGCAGGTCATCGCCCTCGGACTGGTCGAGATCCACGAGCACCCCGGCCTCGCCGACCCGCTGGTAGACCCGGGACCCCTGCACCGACAACGCCGCGTCCGCGGGCCCACGTTCGTCGTGCACGGTCGGGTGAACCCCGAACGGGCCGAGGAAGACGTACATCGCGCCGGCCTGAGCACCGACCTCACCGGTGTTGCCGGTGTTCGAGCCCGGCGCGCCTACCAGAATGTCCGCCACGCCGTCGGCGTCCACATCCCCAATGGCGACGGTGTCCCCGAATCGACCCCGCGGGTTGTCCCCCGTGAGGGTGGCGGCGGCCGCGATCCGCGCCGAGGGCAGCAGGCCGACGCTCGCTGCCCTTAGAGACGCGCCAGTGTAGACATGAACGACACCGCCAAGGTCGTCCGCATCGGCAGCGGCGGAGGGGCGCCCGCTGGCTCCCACCACCAGATCCAGCACGCCGTCCGCGTCCACGTCGCCGACCGCGAGGCTCGACCCGAAGTACCCATCGCCGTGCCGACCCTCCAGCCGGAGCACCTGCCCGTCACGCCCCTCGATGCGCACCACGCCCGCCGCCGCTTCGGTGGCCCCGGCAGCATACGGTTCACCGATCACCGCGTCATCCAGACCGTCCCCGTCGAAGTCTCCACACCCCAGCGCGCTGCCCAGCCAGGCTCCGGGCGCGCTCCCGCTCCAACCTTGAAGGTCGTTGGCGGAGCGGCCGAGCCCCACCCCACCGGGGATCAGCACCACCCGGCCCGCGAGATCCCCAGCGTTCGGCGCGGCCCCAAGCGCATCCACCACACCATCCCCATCGACGTCCCCACAGGCCGCAACCACGCTGCCGAACCCGTCCGCGGCGTTCGAGCCATCGACGGTCTGGACCGCGTCCGCGAGGCTGCTCCCGGCCTCGGGCAGCGCCCACGGAAACACGTAGACCCGGCCAATGGACGGCAGGGAGGGGCCATCCCCGACCCCGGGGGCGCCGACCACCAGCCGCTCGCCCGAAGACACCGCGGCCCCGAACCCGTCTCCCGGCTCGCCGTCAATCTCCGCGTCGGCGGTTCCGAGGTAAAAAGCAGCGCCATACAGCGTGACGCGTGAGGCATCCGGTACACCCACCAGCAATGCCTGATCCCCCCCGCGCGCCACGCTCCTCCGTCTCCCGTCCCCGTCCTGACCGGCAATATGCCCCGAGGCAGCTTCCGGCACCACAGGCTCGGTCGCCCGAGGGATGCCCCACACGTCCGACACGCTGAAGCGATCAGCGCAGGTCGCGCCGCTACACACCGGCTTGCACGCGCCGAGCCACACGATGCTCGCAAGCCCGACGAGGCCCCCCAGACCCCGCGATACCCCGGCTCGTCTGGCGCTCGGGGCAAGGCCCCCGCCGCAGTCGCGGCCGTTTCCTGCTAAACCCGATCCGGAGCGAGAACCCATGCCGCGAGTCTACACCGTGATTCTGGGCGGAGGCCGAGGAAGCCGCCTCTTTCCTCTCACCGCGCACCGCGCGAAGCCCGCCGTGCCGGTCGCGGGCAAGTACCGACTGATCGACATCCCGTTGTCGAACGCGATCAACTCCGGGTACAGGCACATCGCCGTGCTCACCCAGTTCAACTCGGCCTCGCTCAATGCCCACGTGTCGAACACCTACCATTTCGACATGTTCAGCCAGGGGCTGATCGAGGTTCTGGCCGCCGAACAGACCGACGAGTCGATGGACTGGTACCAGGGCACAGCCGACGCCGTCCGCAAGCAGCTGCGACGGCTCGCGGCGTGGGGGTGCGAGCACCTGCTCATCCTGTCCGGCGACCACCTGTACCGGATGGACTACCGCGAGATCGTAAAGCGCCACGTGGACAGCGGCGCCGACGCCACGGTGAGCGTCATCCCGGTGCCGCGTCGCGACTGCACCGGGTTCGGCGTGCTGTCCGCCGACACCAAGGGGTTCATCACCAACTTCAAGGAAAAGCCAAAGGCAGACGAAGACATCTCCGACCTCGCCCCACCCGAGGAGCTGCGCGCGCTCTGGGGTCTCCCCAAGGACGAGTACCTCGCCAGCATGGGCGTGTACGTGTTCCGGTTCGATGTGCTCCAAGCGCTGCTGCAAGACCCGACGCTGTTGGATTTCGGCAACGACATCCTGCCGATGATGCTCGGCAATCACAAGCTCGGCGCACACCTGTTCAAGGGCTACTGGCGCGACATCGGGACCATCTCCAGCTTTTTCGAAGCCAATCTCGCGCTGACCATGGAAGACCCCGAGTTCCGGATCTTCCACGAGACCGGGCCAATCTACGCCCGACAGCGGTTCCTCCCGGCCTCGAAGTTCCTCGACGCGCGCGTACGGCAGAGCATCGTCTCGGACGGCTGCCTGATCCAGGGAGCGTCGGTGGAGGGGAGCGTCATCGGCATTCGCTCCCGCATCCAGCGCGGTGCCGAGCTCAAGGACGTCATCATGATGGGCGCTGACTACTACGAGAACGACGCCGTCCGCGCCGCCAACAAGAGCCGCGGGATCGAGGCGGCCGGCGTAGGTCCGGGAGCCATCGTCGAGCGCGCGATCCTCGACAAGAACGCCCGCATCGGCGAGGGTGCTATCATTCGGGGCGCACCCGACCGTCCGGATGAAGACGGAGATGGGTGGTACTTACGCGATGGCATCGTGATCGTGCCCAAAGACGCGACCGTGAAGCCGGGGACCGTGGTCTGATCAGCCGGCCGCGGTCCGGCTCGCCCGAGCCGTGGCCGGAATCGCCAGCGCGACCCCGGACAGCAGCAGCAGCCCGCTGAAGTAGAACGGCATGCCGGAGCCCGCGGCACCGTACAGAAAGCCGCCGAACGCAGGCCCGAACGCGCGAGCCAGGGCGCTCATCGACTGGGCGGCGCCGAGCGTCCGGCCCTGCTCGTCCACGCCAGCCGATTTGGAGATCAGCGCCGAGAGCGACGGGTTCACCAGCGACTGGCCTAGCCCCATGACGCCAAACGCGATGAAGAGCGGAGCGCCGATCGGCGCTGAGGGCAACAGCGCGGTCCCCACGCCGACCAGGGACAACCCGATCGGCACAAGCGGCCGCTCGCCGTAGCGCTTGACGAGCCGACCGATCAGCCCGCCCTGCACGACGATGCTCACCACGCCGACCATACCGAACATGCGCCCGACGTCCTTCGGCTCCAGCCCGTGCACATCATGCGCAAACAGGGTGAAGCACGATTCCATCATCGAGAAGGCGAAGACCTGCACGAAGGTGAGCAGCACGCAGAGCCCGACTACCGGGTGGCGCAGCGCGTCCACCATGGCGGTGAGCGCAATGGAGCGGTGGGGTCCAGCAGGGGCGCCCGCAGCGGTAGAGTTGTCACCCGCGGGCGAGCGGGCAGGGCGCGTCTCGGGCAGGAAGAGGGTCGCCAAGGCGAAGTTAAGCACCGAGAGCCCTGCCGCGATCCAGATCGGCGTGGAGAGGGTGGGGGCCCCGTCCGCGTCGGTCGCGAACTCGCCGCCGATGAACGGGCCGAGGGTGAACCCGATGCCGAAGGCGGCGCCGATCATCCCCATTCCCTTGGCCCTGTTCTCCCGCGTAGTGAGGTCCGCCACGCAGGCCTGCGCGATGGGGATGTTGGCGGTCATGATGCCGTGGAGCGTGCGGAAGACGAACAGCATGGCGAGCGAGGTGGAGCTCGCGAAGCCCGCGAGCATGACCGAGGTCATGGCGATGCTGGCGAGCAGCATCGGACGCCGGCCGAATCGGTCAGAGAGCTGCCCCCAGATCGGAGCAGCGACGAACTGCGCCAGCGAGTAGCAAGTCATCAGCATCGTGATCTGGAGCGGGGTCGCCTTGAACTGCAGGGCAAAAAACGTCTGCAGCGGGATGACGATTCCGAAGCCCACGAGGTCGAGTACGACGGTGAGGAATAGAACGCCCATGGCGCGGCGGCCCCCGGCTGGGAGCTGCTGGCTCGCCGCGCCGCTCAAGCCATCAACCCGAGGATCTCGGTGTGCACCGACCCGTTGGTCGCACACACGCCGTCCACCAGCGGATTCGGCCGGTTGAACACATAGGCCTCGCCGAGGCGATTGGTCGCGTTTCCACCCGCAGCCAGCACAACGGCCACACCCGCGCAGATGTCCCATTCATTCCGCGGCTGGGGGGTGAACGTGGCCTCTGCCTGCCCGGCCGCGACCCTCCCGAACTTGTAGGCGACCGACCCGACCGGCTGCAGCTCGACCCGGTCGGTCCACGCCGCGAACATGCCCTTCTTCATCTCCGTGCGAGAGCACACGATGCGCGCCCCCGTGAGGCCGCCGTGGGCGCTTACGCGGCACGACACCCCGTTCAGCGTCGCGCCTCGCCCGAGCGCACCGGCGAAGAGCTCCTCGGTGATCGGGTTGTACAGCACGCCGAGGACCGCCCTGCCTCGGTGCACGAGCCCGATGGAGACCACGAATTCGGGAATGCCGAGCGTGAACTCCTTGGTCCCATCCAACGGATCGATGATCCAGGCTGTGTCGCGGGTGAGCCGGACGGGGTCGTCCACGGACTCCTCTGACAACCAACCCCAGTCCTCCCGCTTCAGACGACCCGCGATGATGCGGTCGCTGGCGAGGTCCGCGTCGGTGAGCGGGTTGTCCTCGCCTTTCTCCTTCACCGTGTAGGAGTCCTGATAGTAGCCGCGTATAGCGGCGCCTGCCTCAAGCGCAGCCGCACGCGCGGCAGCGAGCGCTTCGTCGAGCAGCGCTTCGTCGAGCCGTGCTTCGTCGAGCAGCGCTTCGGGTACGGGCTTCGAGTCGGACATGATGACCTCCGGGCCGCCGGGTATCAAGATCCGGGTCCATCGGCGGCCGGGATCGGCTGCTCAGTACGGCGAGAGGCCGCTCCAGCTGTCGATGTCGCGGGTCATGAAGTCCGTGCCGTCGGCCAATACATTGACCTCTTTCACCAGACCGAGCCCCTTGACGTAGTACTGGTCCAGCACCCCGGTCAGCTCA
>SHYV01000007.1 GCA_009692605.1 Myxococcales bacterium | reverse complement strand
CGGTGCGGCGTGTGCGAGAACACCCGTAGGAAGCCCGAGAGTCCGATACAAAACCGGTAGAGGGACTCCGACCCCATGTTGGTGGTCGCCCCGCGGAGCGCTCCGGTGGCGACGCGAGTCAGTCCCTGCCGAGGACCATAGACCCACAGCGACAACCGCCCACCCGGTCGAACCAGCGCGTGCAGCGCCGCGAACGCCGTCGCGGGCTCCGCCACGTGGTGGAGCACACCGAAGCTGTAGACGTGGTCGAAGCTCTCCCGGCGAAAAGGGGGCTTGCGCACGTCACCCTGAACGACGTCGGCTGCAGCGGCGATGTCATCCGGCATCAGGTTCTTGGCCGCGCTCTCAACCGCCTCCGTCGAGGAGTCCATCGCGACGACGTCCGCACCCCATCGTGCCGCAACAGCAGCATGACGGCCAAAACCGCAGCCAGCGTCGAGCACGCGCCTACCGAGAAACGCGCCGTTGGACTCAACCGACTGCACCGCGGGCGCCACGTTGCCGAGCAGGTCGCGGAAGTTCTCTTCGTGCTCGGGAACTGCACCTTCGAAGGTGGTGAGGCGGTGCCCTGTCGACGGCCCGTCCGGCACCCCGGGAGGCAGCAACCGGGGAACACCTGCCGTGATCAGGAACGACGCCCGGCAGGTTGTGCAGTGAAGCTCCCCCTTTTCAACGTCCGGGACCGTGCCTTCGCCCCCCACCTCTGCAGCCCACCGCCGGCGGTCCCTCGCGGCGTGAACGACAAGATCGAACTGCCCGTCCCCACAGGCGGGGCAGGCGAGAATGTCCACAAGGCTCTTGCGCATCCACCCCGGGTATCAAGAAACCGGCCGAGTTCACGGCGCGATCTGCGAGCCTGCCTTCTCAGCGAGTCGGGCTTCGTACCGCCCTGCGTTCTTGCAGATCAAATCTGGGCACTCCTCGATGTCGGGGCTGATCCCGCGGCGGTGCCGCTCGTGGAACCACCCCCGGAAGAAGTGCCCCCGGGCGGACTTCATCGCGAGGTCCTTCTCCACCTCATCGAAGTTGCGCGATGCGTCGGCGATGGTGTCGCCGCCCATCGCGAGGACGCCGATGAGATGCTCATTGCAGTCGATAGTGAACCGTCCAGCCTGCCGGCACTCGCGCACCCCCGCAGGAATGTCGCCCACCACTCGGGCGAGGTGCTCCGCGTGAAGGAAATGACACTCGTCCGGGTCCCGGAGTCGGTCGCAGTCGACGTAGCGGCCGAATCGATCAATCACCGCGTTCTGGCAGTCGATCTCCATACCGCCGATGCCTTCGCAGAGCGCGAACGCCCGTGCGTAATCGGCCTCCGACAGGGCCGCAGCGTACCGTTGGGCGGGGCTGCCGGAGCGCGCGCAGCCAACGCTGGCACCCACCAGACCGGCACACAGCATGCCAGCCCAAAGCAAGCTGGCGGAGGGCGCCAGCCAGGGCAGGAGAAGGCATGCGCGCCGCAGGGTCCTAGAACCTCGCCCGCATCATGAGGTTGAACCCGAGGCGGTTGCGAACCAGAGGGTCAGCCGAGGCGTAGGTGTTCGCACCGTCATCGCCAGCCACCGAGACCGACTCGTTGTTGTCGAGCGTGTACATGAGCTGTCCAACACCCACGACGCTCCTCGACACATCCCACTGGACGCCCAGCACGCCGGACATGATGTCGGCGGGGGTCTGTCCGTCAGGGACGTGGCGCACGGTCGCCGCGTCGTACTGCACGTACCAGGCGCTGCCGGTGTTGTAGCTGGCGGGCTTCATGTACCCGACGCCCAGCGAGGGGGTGAGTCGGGCCTCCTCGAAGTAATGGGACACCTTGCCGCGAATATACATCTGGGGCGAGGTCTCCATGTCCTTCGGAATCCCGACCTGGCTGGTGATGCCAGGCACGTTGAATACGATGTAAGCGAGGTCCTTGAACACCAGATCCACGCCAAGCTCGGTGCCCCCCGCTACCACCAGCGCCTGCAGGTCACCGGCAGCGGCGGTCTCCACGAGGCTCGACCCGGTCGCTGCGGGGTCCAGCAGGTTGTGGGCGAGCATGTTGGCCTCGGTCTGCACGAGCACCCCGAGCCCATCGACCTGACGATGCGAGATGTAGCTGTCCACTACGAAGTCAGGCGCGTTGCGGTAGAGCTTGAGCTCGTTGGACACGATGTAGTCGATCGAGTCGCTGCTGCGGACGCTGAGCTGAGCGCACCCGCCCATGGCGTTGATCATCGAGTGGTAGAGCGGGCTGGAGGCGTCGGTGACGCTGTCGAGCTGACCCTGTTGGATCGCACCGAAGCCTGCTTCAACCCGGAGGTGGTCGCCAAGCTCACCGCCAAGGCCGTACAGCGAGCCGTAATAGGCCTGGCTGGGCGTGTACTCGCTGTCGTCGGTGTTGAACTGGCCGATCGCGGTCTTAAGACCGGCAAAGGCGTAGAACGCACCGTTCTGGTACTGGAGCCGGGCGCCGGGCGCCGCGCTGGGGTCGAATACAAACGCGCTGCGGCCACCCCAGGTCAGATCGTAGCTGTACCCGAGGCGGAAGCGGTCGGCGTCCACCGCGTAGCCGGTGAGCGAGAGGTTGTGGTCTTCACGCTCGCTGAACTTGTACCCGATGCGGACGTAGCTGCCGTCATCGGCGATGTTGACGCCGGGCTTGGAGCTGTCGCCGTCGATGTACGGCGCGAACCGGAGGACCATGGCGGCCTCGGTGAAGATATGTGGGTTAAACCCATCATCCTTCCGATAGAGCACCAGCCGCGACTGAGAGATGTCGCTGGTATACCTCGACTCATAGTTGTCGAAGAAGGTCGAGTTCCCACGCAGGACGAAGTTGGGCGCTTCGTCGTCGTCGCTCGGGCCGGCGGCGACGTTCTTGTCCTCGAACGCGGTGGTCACCCATACGTCCATGAAGTCGCCAGCGCGGGCGGCCGGCACGAGCGCGGACAGCACGAGCGCAGGCAGCACGGGCGCGATCAGTGCGAGGATGGGAATCATGGAAACTCCGGATAGTACTGGCGGCGAGATGATTTATTGGGGTCGCGGACCGGATTTCGCCCGGGTCTGCGCGTGGCACGCCGGGTGGGCGGCGGGCTGGGTCCAGCGACGATGTCGGCTTCGTCCACCACCACGATGATCCACTTGCCGTAGATCTCCTTGACCATGCCAGTGGTGTAGGCGACGGTCTCGCCTACGTGTTCGGTCGGGAAGAAGTCCGGCACCGTGCTGGCGCTCTCGACGTAGACCGTGCACGATCCAAACGACAGCGGCCACTGGCCGTACTCGAGGTAGTCGATGTAGTCCTCGCTGCCCTCGATAAACGCGGCAGGGATCAGGCCGTTGGTGACCGACACCCGCCCGGCCTCGACCAGCTCCATCTCCGCATCGTCACAACCGGTCAGTTCAAACGCCTCGGGGACGTCGAGCGTCGCGCCCGTCACGCCAGTCGTCGGGTAGGAGAACTGCGTCGAGGCCAGGTACTCCTGATCGATCCCGTTGAGCACAGCGATCTGGGCGCCAACCGCCAGGCTGTCATCCGGCCGCGAGAACGTGTAGACGTAGAGCGAACCGCCGCTGGCTGGGGCATCCGCGACGTCCTGAACCCAGAACCCGGCAGCGTCACGGGCGATGATCACGACCTCACGGTCCAGCACGCGGAGCTCCGCGTATTCGCCATCCAGCTGGTTTGTCTCGTGGTCGTCCGTCGCCTGCATCTCGGCGATCGTGGGGAAGCCGAACTGGATGACCTCGCTCACCCCGGCGGCGAAGCCCGGGACCCGGGTCGAATCGGTGGAGCGATCACCCTCGTCGGTGGCCCAGATCCGCGTAGGACCGAAGCCGTCTTCGAACTGCACCGTGCCGGACCACGCGCCATCGACGAGCGAGATCACATCATCCTGAGAGAGCTTTCCAGGCCGAACCTGAAGCGTGAGGTCCCCGTCGAAGGGGTAGGCCGAGCCGTTGACGTCGCTGGTGGTCACCGTGATCCCGTAGCTGACGGGGTCCGCGCCGAAGGCGATCGGGGCCTCCTGCGTGCCGAGGTCGCCCGAGGTGATCACCACGTCGACAAAGCTCGGCTCGATTCGTACGCGCGCAGGGGGCGTGCAGGCCGACAGCAGCCCGAATAGGGCGCCCAGCGTCAGGAGCGAGGAGGATCGGCGCATTCAGTACACCGCGTTGATTCGACCATCTTCCGACGCCACACCTGCCTGCGGCAGCGTGGAGCGGAGGATGATCTCGTTTTGGACGACGTCACGGATCGAGATGCCGGTGTCAACCTGAGTCGTGTTGCGCTGCAGCACCTCAAACCCAGAGCCGCCGTGGGCGATGTAGTTGTTCGTCGCCATCTCATAGACGCCGTTCTCTTCGAGAGGAACGCCGTTGATCAGGATGTCGCTGGCGACCTGCGCGTTGCAGTCCATCGTGAACGCGATGCCGGCCACTTGGATCTGCGACTGGCAGCCCCGCTCCGAGGAGCGCGCAGTCGAGAAGTCGAGCGTCTCCTGCACCTCCCGGCCACTCAAGAACATCGTGGTGATGGTGTTGTCGAACGGCATCGTATTGAACAGCGTATCGATGGTGATGTTCCCCGCCGGGACGTCGGAACGGATGCCGAGCGTATTGGTGAGCGCAATCTCAGTCTCGACGCCGGGGAAAGCGCGCATCGCCTCTGCCGTGAAGTTGCCGAGCATCGAGTCGCCGCCGGTCGTGCCATACCGGTTGAGCTGTGACTCCGCGTACCCGAGCACCTGCGAGGTGTTCAGCTCATCATCGAGCAAATCCTGATACTCCTGCAACAACCCGGTGATCTCGGGGTCGTCAGCCACGTTTCCATCGATCGGGAAGAGCGAGTAGCTGGTGGAGAGGATCTCTCCGTCCCTCACCGCGATGTCCAGTCGGCCGACGAACTTGGCGAACGCCCCGGAATCAACGAGAGGGATCCGCTTCCCGGTGACCGCGTTGGTGATCACGATGGGCGGATCGAGCGCGACGTGGTTGTGTCCGCCGAGGATCAGGTCGATCTGCGGGTAGGTCTCGGCGAGGTACTCGTCTTCGGTGACGCCCATGTGAGAGAGCAGGACGATGATGTCCGCGCCCTGCGCCCGTAGGAGCTCCGAGTAGTGGGGGATGACGTCACCCTCGTCGATCGTCTTGATGCCAAGTGAGTTGTTCTCCTCGTCAATCGAGTTCAGCGACGAAAAGTTGGCCATGCCGATGACCCCGATCCTGAACCCGTCCAGATCGTACATCGCCGTAGGTTGAGCGATCTGCCCCAGCGCCGAGGCCCAGGGCTCGGCCGGGTCCTCCCACTGGTAATTGGCGGCGAGCAGGGGGAACGTCGCCCACTGGACGGCTTGGTCGGCCAGATTGACCGCGCCGTCGTCGAACTCGTGGTTGGCGATGACCGCGCCATCGAGCCCCATCGCCGAGAGCGCCCGAAACTCAGCCTCTCCGTCAAAGTAGTTGAAGGTGACCGAGCCCTGAAAGCTGTCTCCGGAATCGAGGTGAAGCACACGACCCGATTTGGCGCGTTGCTCCTTGAGGATGGTCGCCATTCGCGCCAGCCCCCCATAGGGGCCCACCTCATCCTCCAGGCCGAGCCCATTGTCGGTGAACGACGGGTCGAAGTTGTAGGGAAAAGTGCGGGCGTGGATATCCGACGTATGGAGGAACGTGACACGGACGGTCTTCCCCGTCAGATCCGGATCCCCACCGTCGATGGCGATGGGGATGCAGGCAGGCAGGCACGAGCCCAAAGCACACAGCGCGAGCAGCGTCGCGGGATGGAGACGGCTCACAGAACCGAGCACGGCGGCTCCCGGAAGGTGCGGCGTTTATAGGGGTGGGGCGGAACGGGCAAGGAGGCGAGGCCGGACTTGCCCAAATACGTCTACCGGATCTACGTGTCGCTCGCCGGGTCCCCGGCTTCTTCGTCGCCCCCGTCACTCCCGTCGTCCTCATCATCCTCCACGACCTCGTCGGCCGCAGCGGCGTCCTCCGGGTCCTCTACGATGTGAGTGATCTCCTCCCCGTCCTCGGCGTCGGCCCGGGTGATCGCGACAACGCGTTCGCCGTCATCGAGCCGCATCAGCCGGACCCCCTTCGAGCCGCGGCCGCACTCGCGCACCTCCTTCACGTTGATGCGGATCAGCCGTCCGGTGTCGGTGATCAGCAGCAGCTGGTCGGCGTCGTCTACAGCGACGGCCCCTACCACCGGCCCATTGCGCTCATCCGTCGCAACGTCGCGAACCCCCATCCCGCCACGGCCCTTCTTCGAGTACGCCGTGATGGGCGTCCGCTTGCCGTACCCGCGCTCCGTCACCGTCAGAAGGTGGGGCTGCGCATCGATCACCACGACGTCAACGACGTGGTCGTTCTCCATCTTCCGGTGATTGAAGTTCATTCCGCGCACGCCCCTGGCCCCACGCCCCATCGGGCGCACGGACCCGCCGCCGAACCGGGCAGCCCGCCCGTTGCGGGTGAGCATCATGATGTCGTGCTCCCGGTCGGTGCGCGTCACCGTCAGCAGCTCATCCCCCTCCCGGATGTCGACGGCGTTCAGCCCGTTTGAGCGTGCGCGCGCATAGTCGGCCAGCTCCGTCCGCTTGATCATCCCCTTCTTGCTGATGAACAGCAGGTCTCCGCCATCTGAGAACGCCTGAATCGGCAACACCCTCGCCGGCTTTTCACCGTCCGGCATGTTGACCAGGTTGGCCAGGTTGCGCCCCTTTCCAGTGGCCGTCCCCTCAGGGACCTCGACCACGCCAAGCTGGTACAGCCTCCCGAGGTTGGTGAAGATCAGCAGCTTGCCGTGCGTGTTGGCGATGAAGAGGTCGCGAACGAAGTCCTCATCCCGGGTCGCCATGCCGCGCTTCCCGGTCCCGCCGCGCTTCTGCATGCGGTACTCGGTCATCGAGGTTCGCTTTATGTAGTTCGAGTTCGACAGGGTGACCGCCTGATCCTCCTCGGCGATCAGGTCGAGCAGGGAGACGTCCCCGGCGCGCTCGACGATCTGGGTGCGGCGCACGTCGCCCAGCCGATCACGGACCGCGATCAGCTCCTCCTTGATCACCCCGGAGAGGATGGCTTCGCTCTTCAGGACGCTGGTCAGCCACTCAATGTCACGTTGAAGGGTCGCGTACTCCTCATCGATCTTCTCGCGCTCCATGCCCGTGAGCCGCTGCAGCCGCATGTCGAGGATGGCCTGCGCCTGGATCTGGCTGAAGCCGAACCGGGCGATCAGCCCTTCACGAGCCGCGTCCACCGTGCCGGCGGCACGGATGATCCGGATCACCTCGTCGATGTTGTCCAGCGCCAGCCGGAACCCCTCGAGGATGTGCGCGCGATCGGTGGCCTTTCGCAATCGGTAGCGCGTCCGCCGAAGGATGACTTCGCGGCGATGGGCCACGTAGAACTCAATCATCTCCTTCAGCGTCAGCACGCGTGGCCGCTGCTGGACGATCGCCAGCAGGATGACGCCGAACGTGCTTTGGAGCTGCGTATGCTTCCAAAGGTGATTGAGGACGACCTCGCGAACGGCGTCGTGCTTCAGCTCGATCACCACGCGCATTCCTCGCCGGTCCGACTCATCGCGGATCGTATGGATGCCGTCGACCTTCTTGTCCCGGACCAGACCGGCGATGTCCTCCTGAAGGCGCGCCTTGTTCACCTGATACGGCAGCTCGGAGATGATGATCGCCTCGCGATTGTGCACCTCCTCGAACTCGACCTTCGCGCGAACTACGATGCGCCCGCGCCCCGTGGAGTAGGCCTCGAAGATCCCGTCTCTCCCCTGGATGATCCCCCCGGTGGGGAAATCGGGCCCCGGGATGAACTGCATCAGCTCGGGCAAGGTGATCGCCCGGTTGTCGATCAGCGCGAGCACCGCGTTGACCACCTCGACGAGGTTGTGCGGCGGGATCTTCGTCGCCATGCCAACGGCGATGCCCTCCGCGCCGTTGACCAGCAGGTTGGGGTACGCCGCGGGGAGCACCTCCGGCTCCTCGGTCTGCCCATCGAAATTGGGCTGGAAGTTGACGGTTTCTTCATCGATGTCGCCGAGCAGCTCCTCCGCCGCGCGCGTCATCCGGCATTCGGTGTAGCGGTAGGCGGCGGCGTTGTCCCCGTCCACACTTCCGAAATTCCCTTGCCCGTCGACCAGCAGGTACCGCATGTTCCAGGGCTGGGCCATCCGGACCAGGGCGTCGTATACGGACGCGTCGCCGTGCGGATGGTATTTCTTCAGCACCTCACCGACCACGCCGGCGCACTTGGAATAGCGCCGGTTCGACGCCAGTCCTTCCCGCAACATCGCGTACAGTACGCGCCGGTGCACGGGCTTCAGCCCGTCCCTCACGTCGGGCAGGGCGCGCCCGACGATGACTGACATTGAATAGTCAAGGTATGACGAGCGAAGTTCCTGATCGATACCGATCGGGGTCACGCTTTTTGCAAAGTCGAATTCAGGCAAGAACACGCACCGCAGGAAGGGGTCGTTCTATCCCAGCGGCACCTGCAGATCGAGCCTTTTCTGTGGGTTTCGGGTCCCGAAACTGCGACCCGGCCCCGCGGCATTGCGGAGCGCAAATAGCGGGCTATAGGCGGCGTTCAAGGTCACTGAACATGGACGAGTACGAGTACGAACGGCTCACGATCATCAACAACGACGGTCTGCTGGGTGCTGCCCGCGGGTTCATGTGGTTCAGCGGGTTCATGTACCTGATCCTCGGGTGCCTGTTGGGCTACAACTTCGGGTCGACCGGCCTGCCGGACGGGCCGGAATGGCTCTCGGTCGTGCTCGGGTTCTGCATCTTCGGGGGCTTCGCGTTTTTGTCGATGGTGAACTTCATCGTGGTGAATTCACTCGCGAACGGATCAAAGTGGGCCTGGTACGCCGGGATGGTGCTCGCCGTGCTCTACCTGCCAAGCTGCTGCTTCCCGTTCGGCGCTCTGATGATCGTGGGGTTCGCGCGGGCGCCGGTGCGTCGGGCCTACGGGATCTGACTCGGCCCACACAGCCCAACCTGAAGCGACCACCGGGGCTCGCGGCACACCGGCGTGTGCTCGAGCGATGGCGCGGGTCGATGGATCTGGTCGGGCCGGGGCCGCTCGACCCCCACTTCGACGACGCCGATGAGGCGGTCCGGACCTTAAACGCCGCTGGGAGCTGGTTGGACGTCGGCTCCGGCGCCGGCTTTCCCGGGATCGCGCTCGCAGCATGGTATCCCGAGGCGCGGGTAACACTGGTCGAACGTCGTCAAAAACGAGCTGCGTTTCTGGAGGTCGTGCTCGGGGAGGCGGGGCTGAAGAACGCTACCGTACACTGCGGCGACGCCGATCAGGTCGACCGCGCTGATCCCGGCCGGGATGCCGGCTGGGACGGGCTGATCAGCCGGGCGTTTCGCGCCCCGCGAGAGGTAGTCACCCTGGCCCGTGGGCTGCTCCGGCCGGGCGGAAAGCTGGTCTTGCTGCTGGCGAAGGACGAGGTTGAGCTGGCCGAGGGCTTCGCCGAGTGCCACGTGCACCGGTACGCGATCGAGGGCAAGAGCCGGCGGGCAGTGGTGTGGCTCCGCGTGTAGGCCGAATGGGGTTCACCCGCAGACCGAGGTGGCCTAGGGTACGTCCATCCGAGACAGCCGCACCATGGCCATCCCCGTCGCGACGGCGGTGACGATGCCGAGCGCTAAGAACCGCATGGGCTCGAACGCGCTCGACCAGCCTTGCCAGCATCCAAGCGCGTTCCCGAGGGTCCATGGCAACAACTGCGCAGCGATCGCGATCGACGCCATGTTCATCAGGTTGAGCACCCCCCGGACCGCGAGGTCCGCCATCAGGATCAACACCAGAGTGACGACCACTCCTCCGACCGACTGCACCATCAACGACAGCAGCATCGCGATCGCGATGAGGCCGACGTCCGACGCAAAAGCGGCCAGGTAGCCGAGCGCGAGCCGACCCACGGTCGGATAGTCGACGGGCACCGCGTCGGCCGCCGGCAACCCGAACAGCAGCAACGCCGGCAGGAACGAGAGCGCCCCGGTGATCAGCAGCGTGACCCCCGCCAAGGACGAGGTCGCGATCATTCGTGAGGCGAGCGCCGACCAGCGCGGGATGGGCCTCACGAGGTCCTCCCTCAGCGTGCGCTCCCCCAGCTCTCCCGCGACGGAGCTTGAAGCCGCGAGCAGCAAGAAAAGCGGCAGCACGAAGAAGTTCCGCGCCGAGAGCGCCCAGCCGCTGCACTCCACGGCGTTGAGCTTGACGATGTCGGCGAGCGTGGCCCCGTTAATCTGCGCGGTGTCATTGTGGCCCGCCTCGTACATGATCCCCACCGCACCGAGGCCCACCACCGCGGCGATGACGATGGCCCCGACCCCGCTGCCGCGCGTGTAGACCTTGCGCAGCTCCGCCCACACCATCCATGGGAAATGCGTCGGGATCATGACTTCCTCCTAAGATCGTCTTCCACCGAGGTAACTTCGAGGAACAGGTCCTCCAGCGACCGGTTTCGCGGCACCAGCGCGGTCACCCCGACGCCAGCCTCCACCAGCCGCTGGTTGAACGCCGAAACGTCCAGCGCGGTGAGGCCGACGAGCAGCCTGCCGTCTTCCCCCTCTCCGATGATTCGGGCACGCCCGTCGGTCGCGTCGATCACGGCGAGCGCGAGGGCCCGGTCCGATACGCCGACCTCGACCTCGGTGACATCCCCCCGTCCAGCGAGGAGGTCGACTACGCGCCCCTCCGCCTTCAACACCCCGCGATCGATGATCCCGACTCGATTGCACATCGCCTCCACTTCAGCGAGGAGGTGGGAGCTCACGAACACGGTGAGCCGATCCCGGCGCACCAGCTCCATCAACAAGTCCCGGATCTCGCGCATGCCACGAGGATCCAGCCCGTTGGTGGGCTCGTCGAGGATCAGCACCTTCGGGCTGCCGACCAGCGCACGGGCGATGCCCAGGCGCTGCTTCATGCCGAGCGAGTACCCGCGCACCGCGTCGTCCGCGCGCTCGGAGAGCCCCACTCTGGTCAACGCCTCGTCCACGCCAGAGGCATTCCCAGCGTAGGCACAGGCGAGCTGCAGGTTCGCCCGGCCGGACAGCCACTCATGGAACCTCGGCGTCTCGACCATCGAGCCGACCCCCGCTCGTTGCCGCACCGGATTGGCCTCGCCGAGGATCTCGACCTCGCCAGCGTCCTTCCGAATGAGCCCGAGCATGCAGCGGATCGCCGTGGTCTTTCCTGCACCATTGGGGCCGAGGAACCCGTACAGGTCGCCGACCTTTACGTCCAGATCCAACCCGCGAACCACGGATTTTCCAGCATAGCGCCGCTCGAGTCCGCGGACGCGCAACGCGCTCGGGATCACGTCAAGCGGCGCCGGTTGGCCAGGTGCCATAAGACCTCCACAAGCGCGGCGATTAGCTCGGGCCACCCCGACGCGCGAGTGGACATTCCCGCCCCCACCGTGTATACGCCGCGCGCTTCCAGAGTCCCCATGATCCGCTCGACCTTCCTGCTTTCCCTGCCCCTCGCGCTCGCTTGCAACCTTGGCGGCAAGCCCGTCACCGACGACTCCACGACCGGGGACGACACCGGCGACAGCCCGAGCGGATCTGACGCCACCATCGCCGACATCCGGAGCGGGGCGGCGCCCCTCGGCGCCCAGGTGACGATTGAGCACGTCATCGTGACATCTCCTCACACCCAGGGCGACGAAGGATTCTTCGTTCAGGACGCGGGCGGCGGCGCGAACTCGGGCATCTACGTGTGGTCCTACGACGGCGTTGGCGACATCTTCGCCGAGCCCGGGGACGAGGTGACCATCACGGGCACGCCGACCGACTTCTACGGCTGGACCGAGTTCGCGGTCGAATCCGTCGAGATCACCGGGACGGGGACGATCCCCGCTCCCGTCGACCTCGGCGACGGCTCCGCGGTCACCGACTGGGACCCCTACGAGAGCGTGCTCATCACCCTCTCCGGGCAGACCGTGTCCTCAATCAATGAGTACGGTACCGGCACCCTGTCGCCCGCCACCACGAACCCCGACGCGCCGTTCGCGCTCGACAACGGGTTTTACGACTACGACGCCACGTGCGGCGGCACCTACCCGAGCATCACCGGCGTAGTGTTCTTCTCGTACTCCGCCTACTCGATCAACCCGCGCGACGCCTCCGACCTGTCCACGCACGAGCTCGGCGCCCTCGTGGACGCCACCTGCTCCGACATCCAGACCGGCGTCTGCGGGGCTGTCTCGGTGTCCGATGTGGTCGTCACGAGCGAGACCTGGAGCGACGACGACGGCGAGCACTTCTTCGTGCAGGACGAGGGTGGCGGGGAGTGGACCGGGCTCACGGTGGTGGTGTCGAGCGGCACCCCTGACGTCCACATCGGCGATACCATCAGCGCCACCGGGACGACCACCGAGGTCTTTGGCCTTACCCAATTGGTCCTCGCGAGCGCCGACGACATCGAAGTCACCGGCTCCAGCACGCCGGTTTCGACCGTGATCGCCGAAATCGCTACCGACTACGAGTCCTGGGAGAGCTGCCTGGTCACCCTGACCGATGTCGATGTGACCAGCGACGAGTCCTACGGTGAGGTGACCACCTCGTGGGGTGTTTCGGTCGACGACACGTTCTACGCCTTCGACGCGGCCAGCGGCGACCACTGGGACACGGTCACCGGGCCGATGACCTACTCGTACGCCATCTGGAAGGTCGAGCCCCGCGAAGCCTCCGACCTGCACTGAGCCACCCGTCCGGTCCGGTGACCCGCTGAGAGGAGCCTGAAATGCGCGTAGACAACGTCCACACGAGGACTCTTTGGTGGGAGTCGGGCAGCATCCGGATGATCGATCAGCCGAAGCTGCCCCATCGCTTCGTGCTCGTCGACCTTCCGACCTACCGGGAGACCGCCACCGCGATCAGCGACATGACGGTCCGTGGTGCCGGCGCGATCGGGGCCACCGGAGCGTTGGGGGTCGCCCAAGCAGCGAACGAGGCCCCCGATCGGGGGTTCCACGGCTTCGTGACCGAGGCCGCAAACCACCTCCGCGCGACCCGCCCAACCGCCCAGAACTTGTTCGCCGGCATCGACTACGTCCTCAAGGCCATCGAAGCCGAAGCAGACAACATCCCGCGCGCCCGCGCCGCCGCGATCGCAGCTGCGAACGCCTTTTGTGACGACGACGCCGAGAGCTGTCGTCGGATCGGCGAGCTCGGCGCACCCATCGTCGCTGCCAAACCTCGTGTCTCAACGCACTGCAACGCCGGATGGCTGGCCTTCGTCGACTGGGGCAGCGCGCTCTCCCCAATTTACGCTGCGCACCGTGGCGGTGCGGACCCGTTTGTCTTCGTCGACGAGACGCGCCCGCGCCAACAAGGCTCGCAGCTCACCGCGTGGGAGCTTGGCCAGGAGGGCGTCCGGCACGCGATCATCGCCGACAACGCCACGGGCCACTACCTCAAGGCAGGCGAGATCGACATGGTAATCGTCGGCTCCGATCGCATCGCGGCCAACGGCGACGTCGCGAACAAGATCGGCACCTACACCTCCGCTCTGGCGGCGCGGGCTGCCGGCGTCCCGTTCTACGTGGCGGCGCCCACCACCACCATCGCCGCGCACACCGCCACCGGCGCCGACATCCCCATCGAGGAGCGCAGCGGCGACGAGGTGCTCTACGTTTGGGGCTGGTCCGACGACGGCCGCTTCATCCGCGTCCGCACCGCCCCAGCCGGCTCGACCGCAAAAAATCCCGCCTTTGACGTCACTCCCGCCGATCTGGTCACGGCGATCATCACCGAGCGGGGCATCGTTCCAGCCACCGTTGAGGGGATCCGCAGCGTCACGAGGGCCTGAGGCGGGGCCGCTCGGCGCGCCCCTTCACCTGGGCCTGAGACGAGCGCTCTCCGCCCCTACTTGGCCAACGCCGCGGTCCGTGTGGCGATCACCGGGTACGTCCCGCCCGGAAGAGCGTGGGCCTCCACACCCCGGAGCTCCGCGACCACCCGCCCGGCGGAGTCCATCAGCGCCACGTCGGTCACCGTGTTGTGCGCGTTGGTACGGCGGGCCGACAGCACCGCCGAGAGCTTGCCGCCCTTGGGCAGGCCGAACGTCCGGAAGCTGCCAATCCCGGTGGGAAGCGCAGCCCGCTTCGTCATCAGCTGGGTGAACAGGACGACGAGCTGCAGCCCCCCGTCGAGCGCGGCCACGTCGGTCGACCACCCCTCTCCCGGCCAGTTAGCGGCGTCCACCACTCCGTGAAGCTCGGCCTCCATCCCGCCCGCAGACATCCCGCTGATCCCGCGGATCACGTGAAAGTCGGGGCCGTGAAACAGCATGCGGTCGTAGACCTCTTTCACGCTGTGGGGAAACTGTTCGTGAGCGATGCGCTCGGGGGCGCCAGGTGGTGACGCGACGGCCTGCACCGACACCTCGCCCCGATAGTGCACGGCCTTCGCGCTTCGCAGCTCCATGGTCCACCGATCCGCCCCGGTCGCAGTGGCGATGACTTCGAATCGGTCGCCTCCGTTGTCAAAGTGGTCGAGCACCACGCCCTTAAGGACCTTGACGTCCTCCACGGTCACCGCCATCCCGGGCCGCAGCTCGCCTGCGCGCTGCACGAACCACTCCAGCGCCATCACCACCGGCAGGACCGGCCGGTCGTCGACGGTGTGGTCTCGCAGGTAGGAATGGGACGACGACGCGACCGTCCGGACCACGATAGACCGGTGGGGCGGAGGCGCGGACAGCGGACCGGGCGCTCCACCCACCACAATCTCGGTGGCGTCGCTGAAGCCGCTGAGCTCGCCCACGAAGATCTCGGCGCCACGCGCCAACGGGATGCAGGGAATACCCAGATTTTCGAACTGCTTCTTTAGCGCGGGCGTCACCATGCCACCCTCCCACGGACCCCACCCGATCGCCTTCACCACGGTGGGAGTGGCGCTGCCGCTGCGGGCGCGCTTCTCGGCAGCGGCGAGCTTGTTGAGCGCCTCGTTGGCCAGCGCGTAGTCGCATTGGCCGATGTTGCCCGCGCGGCCCGCTACGGAGCTGAAGAAGCACAGAACCTTGAGCGGGTCGGCGCGTGTGGCCTCCAGCAGGGCGCGGGCTCCTTCGATTTTCGTGTCGTAGACGGCGTCGAACTGGGCGGTGGACTTCTCCACCAGCCGCTTGTCGGCGATAACACCAGCGCCGTGTACCACGCCGGTGATCGGCCCCCATTGGGCCCGCACGTCGGCGAGCACAGCGCTCAGCGCCTTGCCATCGGCAACGTTAACCGCGACGTAGCGAACTGCGGCGCCAGCGGCCTTCATCCTTGTAATGTTCGAGCGCGCTTCGCGAGCCGCGAGGACCGCCGCAGCCTGCTTGCCAGCCGCAGCGGGGGTCAGGGTCCGGTCGAGCCCGAAGAGCGCGCGCTTCAAGGCCGCTTCGTCCAGCGCTGCCGCCACTTCTGGCTCTTCCGCGACGTCGATGCGGGAGCGACCGAGCAGCACAACCTTGCACTTCGTGCGCTCAACCAGCGCCACGATGCACGCCGCAGTCACGCCTCGGGCCCCGCCCGACACGACCACAACATCCGACGGCCCAAGCGGCAGCACCGCAGACTCCGTCGCCTCGAGCGCTAGCCAGGACCCTGGGGTCACTCGGCCACGCGTGGACACGCCGACCTCGATCGGACCGGTGCGGAGCAGCTCCTGGGCGATCCAGCTGGCCTGGATCTCAACCGATGCAGGCGCCAGATCAATGTGCCGCACGAACGCAGCCGGATGCTCCAGCGCGACCGTCTTGGTCAACCCGGCGAGCCCGCCCAGCATGGCCGGGCCAGCCAGCGTCCCTTCACACCCAAAATCTCCACCCAGAGCAGTCACGGTGACAAAGCCACCCGCGCCGTCCAGTCTCGCCTTCTTCGCCGCCGCAAACGCGGCCCGACTCACCGAGGCGGCCAGATCGAAGTCGGCGCCGCCTGCCCCGCCGCCTGCGCCATCGCCCGCAACGGCCTGCACACCGACTCCCCCGAGGAAGAGCACACCGGCAGCACCGTCCGGGTCCCCTTCGCGCGCGTCAACGCCGGCCTCGCGGAGCTTAACGGCCACCGCCGCGCCCAGCGCCCCGCCACCCACGACCACCATCGCTCCGGAGGTTCGGGCCGTTCCGGCGCCGAGCGGGAGCAACTGCAATTCGTAGCGGCCAATAGGATCAACCGCCGCCGAGGACGCCGGACCCGCGGAAAGGGTGGAGCGGCTCTCCCCCTCGTGTGACAGAGCACCGGAGACAGCGCACAGCGCCCCCACGACCTGCGCGAGGGTCTTCAAAGCGCCCATGGTCTCGGCATCGACCTCGGGGAGCGAGGGCTCCCGCTCCCGCATCGCCGACAGGATCTCCACCCGCTTGATGCTGTCCACGCCGAGATCGGCCTCCAAATCCATGCCAAGGTTCAGCATCTCTGCCGGGTACCCGGTCTTCTCCGCCACCACGGCGAGCAGCAGGGTGGTGAGGTCCACGCCCGCAGGCAATGGGCTGCTCGTGGCAACGTTCGCGACCCCTGCGTCGGCTCCCGAACCCGCGCCGAGCGCGCTGACGACCTGACCCAACGTCTTCAACGCCCCCATCGTCTCGGCGTCAACCTCCGGGAGCGACGGCTGCCGCTCCCGCATCGCCGACAGGATCTCCACTCGCTTGATGCTGTCCACGCCGAGATCCGCCTCCAGATCCATGCCGAGGTTCAGCATCTCGGCTGGATATCCGGTCTTCTCAGCGACCACCGCCAACAGCAGGGCCGTGAGGTCCACGCCGACAGCGCCTCCCGGCGACACAGCCGCCAAGCGTACGGGCTCCGCCTCACCGCCGACTGAAACGGCGCCCAACGCACCGACGACCTGCGCGAGCGTCTTGAGCGCGCCCATGGTCTCGGCATCGACCTCCGGGAGCGAGGGCTCCCGCTCTCGCATCGCAGAGAGGATCTCGACGCGCTTGATGCTGTCAACGCCCAAATCTGCTTCCAGGTCCATCGCGAGGTTGAGCATCTCGGCGGGGTACCCAGTTTTCTCAGAGACCACAGAGAGAAGGAGCGCAGTCAGGTCGCGCCCCCCTGCCGCCCCGGGAGCTCGGGCGGTCTCGGGCGCCGTCCGGCCGCTGGCGAGCGTCGGTCCGGTGGCGGCGCCAAGCGCAGACACCACCTGTCCGAGCGTCTTCAACGCGCCCATGGTCTCGGCGTCCACCTCAGGAAGCGACGGCTCGCGTTCGCGCATCGCCGACAGGATTTCGACCCGCTTGATGCTGTCGACCCCGAGATCCGCCTCAAGATCCATGCTCAGGTTCAACATCTCCACGGGGTACCCTGTCTTTTCGGAGACCACGGCCAAAAGCAGCGCGTTGAGATCGCGTGAGACCGCTACGCCCACAGGCTGAGCGGAGGATGCCACGACAGCAACCGCGTGCGTGGCAGCGGCGACGGGCCGAGCGGCCACCGGGACCGGCTGGAGCGCGACCGGAGCCAGGACCACCGGGGGGGCGACGACGACCGCGACGGGCGAGGGAGCAAAGGCGGGAGGCGCGAAGGCGGGCGACGCGAAGGTCGCCGGGACGCCCGCCGCCAGAGCGACGACCACGCGAGAGGTCTCTTCGTGGGATCGCAGGAACGCGATGTGGGCGTCCGTCATCGAGCGCTGGAAGCCCTCATGCACGCTCGCGGCTTGCTTCTGGCTGTCAAGGAACGCGGCGACCCAGGAAAGATCAGAAGGCGGCATCGGGCTCACGGGGGGGGGCGGCGGCGGCCTATTCACTTGTGGGCTCGCTGCCAGTGGAGGCGCCGCGACCTGAACAACCAGATCGGACGTAGGCATGGGTCGCACGCCGTTTGGGGGCCGGGAGGGCGAAGACAGGCCGGAGCCCCCCCCGCCGCCTGATGGCCGCGGTGGGTTGGGCGGCACAGGGAGCATCTGGTCACTCGGGTAGGGCTTGCCGTAGTTCGACCCGTTGATCATCACCGCCATCTTGGGCGGGGGCCGCAGGGCCGAGATCTGGCGCTCCGCCCACAGCGGAGCGAACCGTACCGGGAGGCCCACCGCGGCGGCGTGACCCAACGCCGACAGCAGCGAGACCCGGGAGTCCGTATTCCGCGCGTCTGTCGCGAAGGCAACGTGCCCACGCCCACGCAGGCAGCGACCCACCAGACCGGTCAGAACTGCGGAGGGTCCGACCTCGATAAAGGTGCGCACCCCGGAGTTGTACATGGCCTCGACCTCGTCGACGAAGCGCACCGGACTGCGGAGATGCTCCCCGAGGGCCACGGCAAGCGGGCCGGCTCCGTGTACGACGCCCGTGGCGTTGCTGTACACCGGGAACCTGGGCTCGGCGAAGGGGAGGTCGCGCAGCCAGATGGCGTACGCATCGGCGGCGGGCGCGACCACCGGAGAGTGGAACGCGGTGGCCACCGAGAGGCGGACCGCCTTGTAGCCGGCGGAGTCGAGGTGCTTCACAGCAGCCTCGAGAGCGCCAGTCGGCCCGGCGATCACCGTCTGCTCAGGGCTGTTGTAGTTGGCGATCACCACGCCCTCGATGCCCGCCTTCGCGAGGCTCCGAAGCTCTTCCGCGACGTCCGCGGGTTTGGCGACCACCGCAGCCATCGCGCCCGGCACCTTGGCCGCCTCGGCCATCAACTCTCCCCGGCGGCGGCTCGCCCGGACGTAGTCCGGGTAACTAAGGGCACCCGCCGCGTACAACGCAGTGAGCTCGCCGAAGCTGTGGCCTGCGGAGACATCGGGAGTCAGCCCGTGGGTGGCGAGCACACGCAGCATCGCCACGCTCGCCACCCCGATCGCCGGCTGGGCCCACTCGGTGCGCACCAATTGTTGCTCCGCGGAGCGCTGATCCTCGTCGGTGAAGCTCGGGCGAGGAAAGACCGTGAACGAGAGACGGTCATGCTCCGGAAAGCACGCATCTGCCTCGTCCCATGCGCCCCGTGCCGCCGCGACGTCCATCGCGAGGCCCTTCCCCATTTCAAGGTACTGGCTGCCCTGCCCGGGAAAGAGGAACGCGACCTTGCCCGCGTCGACCCCGGGCTGGAACCAGACGCCGCCGCGGGTCATCGACTTCCCACCGCGTAGCGCATCGAGCGCGGCGCCCAGCTTTGCGGCGAGATCCCAACCCGTTGGGGTCGCGGTCACCAGCACGCTGAGGCGCACCGCCGGCTTCGTGGACGCGGCGGCATCGAACCGATCCTGCACTTGCTTGGTCAGGAGCGCGACGGCCCTGTCCATCAGGCTCGCGCCCGCCGGAAGCGCTCTGGCCACTGCGAGCGCCTCGTTCAAGGCCGCCTCCACCTCACCGACGGTACCGCCGGAGAACGGAAGGATCTCGGCACCCCACCGGTCCATGCGCTCGGGATGAGTGGCCGGACCGAGGTATTCCTCGACCGTCACGTGGAAATTTGTCCCCCCAAAGCCGAAGCTCGAGACCGAAGCCCGGCGGGCGTGACCGCGCCCCGTGATCCACGGACGCGCCTCGGTCGCGAGGTAAAACGGGCTCTTTGCCCAGTCTACGAGCGTGTTGGGCTTCTTGACCTTGATCGTCGGGGGGATCACCTTGTGGTGGAGCGCGAGCACCACCTTCATCAGCCCCGCCGCGCCCGCAGCGGCCTTGGTATGCCCCAACTGGCTCTTGACCGACCCGAGCGCGCACCAGCGCGTATCCCCGCGCGTTCCCTGGAAAACGAGGTTCAGCCCCTTCAGCTCGGCGGCGTCTCCAGCTTTGGTGCCCGTTCCGTGTCCCTCGACCATGTCCACGGTGGCGGGTGAGTAGCCGGCCTGCTCGTAGCACCGGTTCAGCGCCTTGGCCTGCCCCTCGCTCACCGGCGCATAGACGCTCTTCGATCGGCCGTCCGAGCTGGACCCGAGGCCGCGGATCACGGCGTAGATGCGGTCGTCATCGCGCTCGGCGTCCTCGAGGCGCTTCAGCGCGAGCATGCCCAGCCCCTCACCGAGCAGCGTGCCGTCGGCCTCATCCGAGAACGGGCGGCAGTCGCCTGTAGGCGAGAGGGCGGGCGTCTTCGAGAAGCACATGTGCATGAAGATGTCGTTCAGCGTGTCGCAGCCGCCGGTGATCGCCATGTCCGAGTGCCCGAGCTGCAGCTCGTAGATCGCCGTCTGCACTGCGGTGAGCGCGCTCGCGCACGCAGCGTCGGTGATGCAGTTGGTTCCGCCGGTGTCCAGGCGGTTCGCGATGCGACCGGCGACGACGTTACCCAGCAGCCCCGGAAAGCTCGCCTCCTGCCAGCCAACGTAATGACTCGCGATGCGGTCGCAGGCCTCCTGCACCGTCTGCTCATCGAGCCCCGAAAGCCGCAAAGAACGCTCCCACACCGGGCGCTGTAGCCGCGACACCAACGAGGACAGCAGCTCCTGCGCGCCGGTCACGCCGAGGATGACCGAGGTTCGAGAGAGGTCAAGCGTCCTCGCGCCGAGTCTGGATACGTCATCGAGCACCATCTGCGCAACGATCAGGGCGATCAGCTGGCTGGTATCGGTGGCCGGGAGGGTGCTCGGAGGGATGCCGAACCCCATCGCGTCGAACGGAACGTCCGGAAGGAAAGCGCCGCGGCGGGCGTAGGTCTTGTCTGGGGCCTTCGGGTTGGGATCGTAGTAGTCCTCCACCAACCAGTGCGTACGCGGGATATCGGTGATCAAGTCCCGCTTTTCGAGTGTGTTCCGCCAGAACGATGGCACGTCTAGGGCTCCGGGCATGATGCAGCCAAGGCCAACGACGGCGATAGGCGAGAAGGTCGACATGCAGGGACTCCAGCGGATCGGGATCGGGCCAGCCCGGGTGCGGGCACGGCTGCCGGTTGTACCTCCCGGGCGAAGCGCGGGTGTCACGGTGCCGTCACGGTCGTGGAGCGAAAGCCTTGACACAGACCGGAGAGCACCGCACGTTGAGTGGATGAGTACCACTGCGTGATCGACGAGGTCATCCACAAAATCCAGACCTACGCCCCAGGCGCCGACGTCGGCCTGGTGCTGGACGCGTACACCTACGCGGCGTTCTGCCACCGCGATCAGAAACGCAAGAGCGGGGACGATTACTTCATCCACCCGCTCGCGGTAGCTGGAATCCTCGCCGATCTGCGGATGGACGTGGAGACCATCGCGGTCGGACTGCTCCACGACACCATCGAGGACACGCTCGCGACACAGGAGCAAATCGAGCAACGCTACGGAAAGAACGTCGCGGAGATGGTGGACGGGGTCACCAAACTCTCGAAGCTGGCGTATCGCGGGAAGGCCGAAGAACAGGCAGAGAACTTCCGGAAGCTGGTGTTGGCGTTCGGAAAGGACCTGCGCGTCATCATCGTGAAGATCGCGGACCGCCTGCACAACATGCGCACCCTCGAACACCAGCCGCCGGCCAAGCAACGCTCGATCGCCCGCGAAACGCTCGACATCTATGCCCCGCTGGTCGGGCGCCTCGGGTTCGACACCATCAAGAGCGAGCTGGAGGACCTGTGCTTTCGCTACCTTTATCCAGCTGAATATCTCGATGTCGTAACCAAGCTCGAGACCGACGCTGCCGAGCGTGCTGCGTACGTTGAGACCACTGCCGTGACCGTCAAGGAGGCGCTCGCGTCGAGGGGCATCGCGGCCGAGGTCACCGGGCGGACCAAACACCTCTGGAGCATCCACAACAAGATCAGGAAGTCGGGAAAGGACGTCTCCGAGCTGTACGACCTGTTGGCGTTCCGCGCGCTCGTCGCCGACCGCGAGTCCTGCTACATCGCGCTGGGGTTCGTCCACCTGCTCTACATGCCCATGGAGGGACGGTTCAAGGACTACATCGCGGTGCCCAAGCCGAACGGGTACCAGTCCCTCCACACCACCGTCGTCGGGCCCGACGGGCGGCCGATGGAGGTCCAGATCCGAACGCCCGAGATGCACCGGATCGCGGATGACGGCATCGCCGCCCATTGGCGCTACAAGAACGGGCGCCTCGCCGTGAGCAACGGGGAGCTCGAGCGCATCGCCCGCCTTCGCGGCTTCATCCAATTGGCGCGGGACGTGGAGGACCCAGCCGACTTCATGGAGGCCGCACGAAACGATCTCGCGGCCAATATCCACGTCTTCACCCCGAACAAGGACGTTTTTCTCCTGCCCACCGGCGCGACCGCACTCGATTTTGCTTACCACGTGCACACCGAGGTGGGGCATCACGCCTGCGGCGCCAAGGTCAACGGGCGGATGGTGCCGCTCAGGCACCCCATCAAGACAGGTGACACCGTCGAGATCCTGACCCGGGCGGACGCCAACCCCACTCGGGACTGGCTCTCCTGGGCTACCAGCCATCGCGCGCTCGGCAAGATGCGCAAGCGACTCAAGGACCTGCTGGAGGACCGCGGGCTCGGCCGCGGGAGGGACTTCCTTGACGGCGCGCTGCGTAAGCTCGGCGGCTCGCTCAAGCGCGCAGAGGAGGACAAGACAGTCCCCGAAAAGCTGGCCGCTCGCGGGTACAAAGATCTCGACGCGCTGGCCACCGACCTGCTGGAGGGGCGAATCTCCCCCGGGGAGGCTGCCCGCGTCATCATTCCCGAGACTCCACCGACGAGCGTCGTCGCTCCGGGGGTCATGGCGTCGATCCTCCAGCGAGTGCGGCGGCAGGTGGACAGCCCAATCCTCGTCGATGGCGAGAGCGACATCCTGGTCGACTACGCCCGATGCTGCCGGCCGATGAAGGGCGAAGCCATCATCGGGTACATCACCCGCGGCCGCGGCATGTCCATCCACAAGCAGGATTGCGCCGAGGTGCGCGGGTTGGACCTCGATCGGCAGGTCGCGGTCGCCTGGGATGACCGCGTGTCTACGCTGCAGCAGGGGCTCCTCGTGGTCGAGAGCGAGGATCGCCCTGGAATGCTGGCAGAGATCACCGGGCTCTGCGCGACGTACAAAATCAACCTCTGGAAGGCGGACGTCCGGGCGACGCACGACCGGAAGGCGCGATCCGAGCTCGGCGTGGTCGTGATGGACGTCACCCAGCTCAACCGGCTGATGAACAAGCTCCGCAACGTGAAGGGGGTCTTGAGCGTGACGCGCGCTTGACCGCGCGCTATTTCCCGGCCCGTGATCCGATCCTCCCTCACCCGAATCGCCCGAGTCCTCCTCACCGGCGTCAGCAAGCGCGTCGCCACCGATGGGCTGTTCGAACAGCCGGGTGAGCGAGCCCCGACAGAGCGCATGGCCCCGCTCGCCGACAAGCGAGCGTCTGTGCTCGCAGCGTCGGTCGGCGAGCGCCCGACGTCCGGCGCACCGGCCAGACCGGCCCAGAGCGCCCGACCAGCTGACGGGTGCGTCCCCGTCGACCTGATCGGGCTCAAGGCGGCGCTGGTCCCCTCCGGACGCCCGCTGGTCGTGAATCATTGGGCCACCTGGTGCGACTCGTGCGTAGACGAGCTTCCTCGGCTTGTCCGCGCCGCGGCGGGCATCGGGGCTACAGCGGACTTCATTGGGGTGAGCTGGGATCTGTTCGACCACCCGGGGGTCCCGACAAAGGTCGCCGCGAAGGTCGCCAGCGTCGCCGCGTCCAGCGGGGTCGGCTTCGCATCGGTCCTGTACACCGGAACCCCAGCGGAGCTGTTCGAAGCCTGCGGATTGGCGGCCGAGGTCGTGCCCCAAACCTTCGTCCTCACGCCGGACGGCGCCGTCGCCTGGCACAAAGAGGGCATCCTTACTGACGACGATGTCTTCCCGCTCATCGCCGCAGTGAAGGCAGCCGGCGGAAGCACGTGACCGCCCGACTCGGGGCGCTGCTCCTTGTCGTGGCGTGTGCTCCCAAGCCGCCCCCTGCCGTTCAGGATGGGCCCCACGCGCTCACCGTGCTGCACACCAACGACATCCATGCCCACTTCGAGCCAGAGCCCGCAGAGTGGCTCGACGGCCGCCCTGCGATCGGCGGCTTCGTTCGCCTTGAGCAGGAGGTTCGCACCTTGCGAGCCGCGCGTGGGAAAGACCATACGCTGACCCTCGACGGCGGGGACCAGCTCACTGGAACTCCGATCACGGAGATCGAGGTTGAAGGCAGCTTTGGTGGAGCAATGCACGCTCTGTTCGACGAGGTCGGCTACGACGCCTGGGTCATCGGCAACCATGAGTTCGACAAAGGCCTCGAGAACATCTCGCGGTACGTGCAGAACCACCCGACCCTGCCGTTGTCCAGCAACCTGCTCAAGCCCGGCAGCGCGACCCCTCTGCTCCCGCAGCAGGAGAAGTCCCATATTTTCGACATTGCCGGGATGCGCGTGGGCGTGATTGGCGTCACCACCGACCGCCTCGCCGGCCTGATGAACAAGGGTGACTTCGCGCTGCTCACGCTGCTGCCCGAGGCTCAGGCCGTCCAGGCCGAGGTCGACCTTCTGGACCCACAAACGGACCTCATCGTCGTCCTGTCGCACATCGGGGTCGAGCGTGACCAGACGCTCGCCAGCGAGGTCAGCGGCATCGACCTCATCGTCGGGGCGCACTCCCACACCCGTTTGACGAGCGCGCTCCGCATCGGTGACACTTACGTCGTACAGGCGGGCAGCCACAACCGCTCGCTCGGCATCGTCGATCTCGTCGAGCAGGACGATCGCATCACCGAATTCCGCTACGAGCTCCGTGACCTGCTCCCCAACACGGCCACCGTTGCCCCCGACCCGGAGATTCAGGGGCTCGTCGCGACCTACAAGGCCTCGGTCGATCGAGTCTATGGAGAGCGGGTCTCCGAGGCGACCGGGCTCCTCGGGCGGTCCTACAACCACGAGAGCGCGCTCGGCCGGTGGATCACCGACGCCTTGCGGGACCGCTCTGGAGCAGACATCGCGCTCTACAACGGAGGAGGCCTGCGGGCGGACCTTGCCGAGGGGCCAGTGACCCGGCTCGTGCTCTTCCAGTGTTTCCCGTTCCAGAATCCCGTCATGCAGTTTCGCCTCACCGGCCAGCAGGTGCTGGGCCTCGTCCTGCAGAACATCGCGGCGGACGCAGACGAGAAGCGCGGGTTCTTGTCTACCTCCGGCCTCACCTGGACCTGGCGCCGCAACGTTGGCGCACCGGAGCTCGTCACCGCCCTCGTGGGTGGACAACCCCTCCATCTTACGCGGATGTACACCCTCGTCGCCTCCAGCTATGTCACCGAGCAGTGGCAGAAGCACCTCGGAGGGGAGGCCCAGCCGCAGGACCTCGAGCCCCTCGGGTACACGGACTTCGACGTGGCGGTCGAATACGCGCGTAAGCACCCCGTCGTGGATCCGGGCGACATACGCGGCGCACAGGTCGAGTAGGCCCAGCAGGCCCGTGCTCCGGTTCATCGAAAATCCCGGCTCGATGCCGCCACCGCGGTTCCCAGGCTCAGCGGGGCGAAGTTCCACGCGATGACGTTGAGGACATCGCCGACCTCATCCGGCCCACCCGACCCCTGGGTGCGCTCCAGCTTTCCGTAGACCTCCACCAACTGGGCGCCACGGACCAGACTACGCTGCCGGTCGTATACCTTGGGCCACACGACGATGTTGCCGCTCCCGGTCTCATCCTCGAGTGTCAGGAATACGACGCCCGACGCGGTCGCCGGCCGCTGGCGATGGGACACCAGCCCAGCTACCCGCACTACGGTGGCCTGCGCTATTTCGGGCAATCGCCCCAGCGTCGTGAATCCCCTCCTTGCCAGTTGGGGGCGCATCAGGCCGACCGGGTGCTGGCGCAGCGAGAGACCAGTGCTCGCGTAGTCATCGAGCACCTCATCCGTCGGGGCCGCCGCCGGGAGCTCACACTCCTCCTTGCGGCCGAGCGGCGCGAACAGGCCGGGCCAGAGCCCTGACACCGCCCAGGACGCCGCTCGACGATCTGCCCCACCCAGCAGCGTCCGCAGTGCGTCGGCCCGAGCCAGAAGGCCAAGCTCACCCTCGCCAAGCCCAGCCCGCCGACGGAGGTCCGCCAGCGAGGTGAACGCGGCCTCCCGCCGTGCCTGCACGAGCCTCTCCGCCGACTCCACGCGAAATCCCCGGATGAGGCGCAAGCCCAGCCGCAGGTCCGGCGCTTGCCCGACCCCTCCCTCCATCGTGCAGTCCCAGCAGGACACCGTCACGTCCACCTCTCGCGCTGTCACGCCGTGCCGCTCCGAATCGGCGATCAGGGATCGCGGCGCGTAGAAGCCCATCGGCTGACTGTTGATCAGCGCTGCCGTAAACGCCGCCGGGTAGTGACAACGCAACCACGATGACACATAGACCAGATGTGCAAAGCTGGCCGCGTGGGACTCCGGAAATCCATACTCCGCGAACCCCTGAATCTGCTTGAAGATCTGCTCGGCGTACTCGGGGGTGATCCCATTCTTGCGCATCCCGTCCATGAGCCGCTCGCCAATCTCGTGGAGCCCGCCGCGTTTACGCCACGCGCCCATCGCACGCCGGAGCTGGTCGGCCTCACCAGGCGTGAACCCGCCCACCGCGACCGCCATGGCCATCACCTGCTCCTGGAAGATCGGCACCCCCATGGTCCGCTCGAGGATCGGGCGCAGACGCTCGTCTGCGTAGGTGATCGGCTCTTCGCCCGAGCGGCGCCGCAGATAGGGGTGGACCATGCCCCCCTGGATCGGACCCGGCCGCACGATCGCGGTCTCAACGACCAGATCGTAGAAGTTGCGCGGGCGAAGACGCGGGAGCATGGACTGTTGCGCCCGACTCTCGATCTGGAAGACCCCGATCGAGTCCGCGTGTCCGAGCATGGTGTAGACTGACGGGTCTTCTGTAGGGATGTTGGTGAGGTCCAACACGCGGCCGTGCCATGACTGGATCATCCGGAACGCCTTCCGAATCGCCGTCAACATGCCGAGCGCCAGCATGTCGACCTTCACAAAACCAAGATCGTCGATGTCGTTCTTATCCCACTGAAGCACGGTTCTCGCGTCCATTCTGGCGGGCTCGATAGGTGCGGTGTCAATCAGCGGGTCATCCGAGATCACGAACCCACCGACGTGGATCGAGGTGTGTCGCGGAAACCCCTGGATCTGGGTTGCCAGCTGGATCAGGTGTTCAACGCTGGAGTCACCAAGGTCCACGCCCGCCTCGCGCAGACGCAGCGCCCAGCCCGGCGGCTTCGGGTCCGGAGCGTCAGCGTTGTCGCGCGGGCGCGGTTTTGAGCCACCGGGGCCGTGCACGGGCTCGAATGTTCGGGGCGGAGCGGGCTCGTGCACCGGCCCATTCTGCAGCGGCCCATTCTGCAGCGGCCCATTCTGCAGCGGCCCATTCTGCAGCGGCGCGGTGCCGACGCCGGTGCCGCCAGCCTCCTCCGCCGAGAGGACGTCAAAGTGGCCCATGGTCTTCGCGAGCTGGTCCACCGCGTCCGGCCCGAAGCCCAGCGCCTTCCCCACGTCGCGAACGGCCATCTTCCCGCGCCATGCGATCACCTCGTTGACCATCGCAGCCCGGTCCCGTCCATACTTGTTGTAGACGTACTGCAGCACCTCCTCGCGCCGCTCGTGCTCGAAGTCGATGTCGATGTCAGGCGGCTCACCCCGCTCCTCCGAGATGAACCGCTCAAAGAGTAGCTTCTGACGGGCTGGGTCCACGGGCGTGACGCCGAGCACGTAGCAGACGGCCGAGTTGGCCGCGCTCCCCCGGCCCTGGCACAGAATGTCGCGCGTGCGGGCAAAGCGGACCATGTCATGCACCGTCAGGAAGTAGGAGGCGAAGTTCAGACGGCCGATGATGTCGAGTTCATGGACCACCTGAGCTTTCACCTCCTCCGGCGCCTGCCCACGGTACCGTTGGTGCATGCCGCGCCGGGTCAATTCTTCGAGCCACTGCTGGGCAGTGTAGCCGGCGGGGACCACCTCCCGCGGGTACTGGTACTTCAGCTCATCCAAGGAGAAGGTGCAACGTGCCTGGATCTCCAGCGTGCGCTCGATCATGTCCGGCCATGCCGCGAAGCGGGCGAGCATCCGTCGCGGCTCGATCAAGGCACGCTCTGTGTTGGGCTGGGCGCGCTGTCCCAGGTTAGGCAGGGTGACACCGAGCCGGATGCAGGTCAGCACATCCTGCAGCCGACCCCTCTCGCGTGTGTGCATCAGCACGTCGTTGGTGGCGACGCACGGCACCTCCCCTGCCCGGAGCTGCTCGATCCAGCCCGCCTCATCCGGGTCGAGCCTCCGGCTCACGGCCTGGTACAGCCGATCCCCGCACGAATCCTGCAGCCGGCCCACCACAGCCCCCGGCCAGCGACCCCGCAGCATCACGACGAGCCCCTCATTGCCGGACAGCAGCCGCTCGAACGGGAGCTCGGCCCACACCTTGTCCGGCCGGTAACCGAGCGGCTCGGGATCACTGCCCGCGTCAGAGCCCGCTGGTTGGATCGTCCCGCCGGGTCCGTCCACCCTCCGCGGGGCGTTGAACAGCGCGGTGTCGTGCCCCTCGAACCTGCCCGCCGTCAGCAGCCTACACAGGCTGGACCAGCCCTTGCGGTTTTGCACCAACACAGCCACCGATCGCCGCGCATCGCCCTCCCGCACGGTCAGCAACGCGCCATGGGTGAGCGGGAACCCCGCTTTCTTCGCCGCGCGGTGGGCCTGCACCGCTCCATACAGCCCGTCGCGGTCCGTGAGCGCGAGACCTGCCAGCCCGAGCGCCTTCGCCTGCTCGACGAGCTCCGCCGGAAACGACGCCCCCTCGCAGAAAGAGAAGTTTGATCGGCAGATCAGCTCGGCGTAGAGCGGGGCGCCCGCGGACCGCACGCCAGCCGATCCCGAGGATCCCGCGCCGTTCCCCGAACGGACGCGTGGTCCGGACTGGACCTCCCTCCCCCCATCGAACCACCCGTGCAGGAGCCAGCGGTCCGAATCACCGTCCCTGTACACCCAAGCGATACGACCATCTTCCAGCGTACAAACCCAGTAGTCCCTCGAAACCCCAGCGGGCATCCACCACTCCCCGCTCAGCCGCTCCGGACCGTTCGCCCCTGTCACCGGGACCCACTCCCGGGTCCCGCCCGGTATGCCCGCCGGAGCGATCAGCCCCCCAAGCGCGCGTGGGCGACCGGACGGCGTCGCGATCACCCGGACAGGCAGCGGCTCGGGCAGGAGCAGCGTGGGGCGAGGCCGGGCGGCCTGCCCCTCCTCCCCGCCGGGTTCGTGCGCCATCGCCGGGTCGCGCTTCGGCGGCACGATGGGCTTCGGCGCGGCGTCACCCTCCGGCACAGCCGTCCAGGCTGCCTCGGGCCGGTGACGGTTGGCGAGCACCGGCCGCACCACCGCCTCCTTGCCAAGCGCATCCTGCAAGCGCGCGATCAGGTCGGCGAGCGGCTCCTCACGGTCCGCGCGATCGAACAGCCCACCCTGCCCCGGTCGCCACACACACGTCTCCGCCACCTCGACGCCAATCGCCACCACGGGCGACTCCAGCCGCACCCGCTCGAACCGCAGGCGGAGGAGCTTGAATACCCGGTCCGGGCTTCGGCCGGGTGTCCCGAGCCGCACCGGGACGACCAGCGCTCCCTGCTCGAGGCGCAGGCGCACTATGAGCCGCGTGACAGCCTCCCCCCGCTCCTCGAGGCTCGCCGCGACGTCCCGCAAGAGACCATGCAGGACGAACATCAGCGCATCGAGGTTGTCCACCGGCTCAGGAAACTCACACTCAACCTGCCGCTCCGCAGGCGCCTTTGGCAGCACTGCGACGCTCTCTGTCGCATCTCCAGAGCTCGCTGCCCCTCGGGCCAACGCCCAGGCAGGTAGGATCTGCCTACCGAACCGTCCAGTCAGCGACGACGCCGGCAGCGAGCCAAGCGAAGCAAGTGTACGAATACCGGCGGAGGTCAGCGTCTGCACCGCGTTCACTTCGAGGATCGGCAGGTGCTCTTCGAGCCCGAACAGGCGCGGGTCCCTCCGCGCCATGACGCTGATGGAGAGTTCCCCGACAGCCGATCTCTGGTCCTCAACCCGCAACACCCTGTCCCGCGGACTGTGCCGGGCCAGCACCAGCGCGACCTCACGCAGGGGCGCCCACACCAGGCGCGCCGCGTGGCCCAGATCCACGAGCGCCTGCCGGACCGGCGCGAGCAGGTCGGCTCTCCCATGCAACAGGACCGCGTCCGGCGGAGCGACCCGGACATCCGGCGAGAAGCGCTTGAGGCACGCAGCGAGCCCCTCCCGGTCGCGCACCTCCGCCTCGGCGTCCAACCGTTCGACGACGACCTGTGGACAGTGGCTCCGAGCCTCTGCCAGCGTCATCCCCACTCGCACGTTCTCGCTGTATGCGAGCGGCGTCACCGTCAACACACGCTCCCCCCCCTGCGCGACCGCCACCAGCACAGCCGCCTGCCGCTCGGTGTCGATACCACACCGATCCAGACGGAACCGGGGGAGGAAGGCGGCGAGGAAACCGGTCACTTCACGCCCAGCACCGGGGCTGCACCGCGCGGAGGGAGACCGTCAGACTCGAAGTCGGTGGCGAGGGAGGACATGGGGACAAGCTACGCTACGCATGACTATATGACAAGGCCAAAAAATGGCTCTTTATAAGTACACCCGCCTAGTCTCGACTGGTCAGAGAAACCTCCAGATCGTCGCGTGTATGCCCCCACGTCCGCCCGTCCCCGCTATGACCTGACCCACCGTTCTCCGCCGCACGCTCGACGATGCGCGCAGATCGGTAGGTTCAGGCCGAAGATCGCGATGCGATCGTCGGTGTCCCGACTTCGCTGGCTGACCCGCGAGGTCGTGGATACGACGTCCCAACGAGGTTCGCATGGCGTTGCCGATGCCAAGGTTGATCGAACGGGTCCTCTCTGGCGGCCCCGCGCCGCACGAGCGCTGACGGCGATCCCGGTGTCACGCTGGAAGCTGCGTCCCGAAGTCATGGTGGAGCCCCGCGGTGACGGGGGTCTGGATCTGCTCGACCCGCTCTTCGACCGCTTGACCCATCTCGACGCCGAGATGGTCGCATTGCTCGATGCGTCCGATCCTGTCGCGCTCGCAGCGCTCGATGCCCGCTCCCTGTGCGCCGGCGCCGAGGCGGATGCTCTACGCCGCGCGGCCTGGTATGCGCGCCTGCGACCGGAGCCGGTCGCGCCTACCGTGGAGGCCCTCGATTGTGGGGCGCTCGCCGCCTCGGTCGCCTCCCTCGGCTGGGGCCCGGAGTGGCGGCAGGGCGAGCGCTGGCGTCGCCTTCTGGAAACGGGACGCTCCTGCGGCGGCCCGCTGTGCCTGCCCGGACTGCTCCCGGGGGCCCTGGCGACGGCCGCCGCACATCAGGCCGCCGAGCTGCCGATGTCGCCGTTGGAGACTCGGGTGGTCAGCGGTCGCCGCGCGGTGGTCAACGACGAGATTGGCGGCGCGTTGGCGGCCGTGCGCGGCCTGTTCGACGCGCCCGAGGCACGCGCCGCGCTGGGGGCCGCGGTGGGCCGTGCGCTGAAGCTTGGCTTGACGCTCAACGCGTGGTCGTTGGACCCCGGCCAGCGCATGGCGGTGCATCCTGACGGCGGGCGCTACGCAGGGACCCTGGTGGTGGGGCTGAACGAGGCGTGGAGCGCCGCAGACGGCGGCGCCATCGCGTTCGGCGATCCCGGACCCGACGGCCTTCACGTACGATCACGTTGGCTTCCGCACCTCGGCGACGTGCTGATTTTTGCGCCCACCGCCAGCACCTGGCACGCGGTCGAGCCGCCATCACGGCGACGGTGGACCCTGTCGGGGTGGTGGCTGGGATGATCGTGCTCGTGGGGCGATGCGGTCTGGAGCGGCTGGCCAAAGCTCTGCGAAGCAGCGGGGAGGTCGTCGCGGTCTTGCCGGGTACGAATCCCGGCGCCATCGAAGCGCTCCACCCGGAGCTGGTGTACGCCGACATCTTCGACCGCGAGTGGATGCGCGCGAGCTGGAACGCCGCTCTCGGTGGCGGCGGGGCTCCCACGGAAGGTCTCGCGCTCGCGCGAGCGGAGCTGGCGGCGCTGGAACGCTTCCCGCTGGTGCTGAGGGGCGTACGCTGGCCGCCGGCCGGCTCGGGCGGGCTGGAGGGCATCCCATTGACGGCGATGACGGCGTGGAGCGCGGCCGAGACGCTGCTGCAGGGGAGGCGGGTGATCGACGTGGCCGGCCTGTGGGCGCGGCACGGCATCGTTCAGGACGCGGTCCGCTTCGGGGTCGGCCACGGCGAACCCGAGCTTGGCGAGCGGGGTGAGAGCCGGCTCGGGGCTGGTCAGGCGGACCGCGTGGAGGCCGCCGCCGTCCTCGCCTGGCTGGCTTCGCGGCGAGGGCCCCTGATCAAGGCGATCGTGGTCGATCTGGACGACACCCTCATCCATGGCGAGATCGCCGCCCCCGACTTCGCCCGAGTGAACCCCGCCTGGTCTACCGAGAGCGCCATCGATGCCGACACCGCGTTCTGGGCCGCCCCGCGAGGCCTGCACGACGCGTTGCGGGTGTGCAGGTCGCGGGGCATCGCGCTGGCCCTGTGCAGTCGCAACGACCCCGCGTTGGTGCGGGCCCGGTTCCGCCTCCGTCCAGAGCTGCGCGAGGACCTCTGCGACCTCGACAGCTTCGATGTAGTGGAGGTGGGCTTCGGCCCAAAGTCGGCGGCGTGCCGACGCATCGCCCGACGCCTCGGCGTGGCGCTGGACTCCCTGACTTTTCTGGATGACAGTCCGGTCGAACGAGCGGAGGTCGAGGCCAACGCCCCGGGCGTGCGTGTGCTCGGTGGCGACGTCGCAGGCTTTCGCGAGACGCTGCTCACCGGCCCTGGGTTCTTTCCTTGGGCTCGCACCGAGGCAGCCGGGCTGAGGGCTGGGTCCTGGAGGAGTGGCTCGGAGGCGCTGGACGCCGCAGCCGCGGGCGATGCTGCGCTCACCGACTTTCTGGGCAGCCTGGAGCTGGTCGTCGAGGTCCGACGGGCGACAGAGGCCGACGCTTCGCGGATTGAAGAGTTGCTGCTTCGCACCCACCAGCTCCGCCTCACCGGTCTGGTCACCATCGACCCGGGCGCGCGCGTCTACGTTGCCCACGTGCGCGACCGGCTCACCGCGCATGGGCTGGTCGCCGTAGGCTGGTTCTCGGGCGAGGGATCGGCGCGGCGCCTCGGCGAGCTGGCCGTGTCCTGTCGCGTACTGCCGCACCGGGTCGCCGGCAGCATCCTCGCCTTGATGTTGGAGGAGGAGCCCGGAGCCCTCGTCGAGCGTGTGGAGACCGTTGAGAACGCCGCGAGCGCGGGGCTGGTTGAGGAGTCCAGTCGTGGCCCGGCAAGCTGGATACGAGCGATCGTTCATCGCTCGCCTTGCTGACCGGATTGTTCAGTAGTGCGGAGGCTTCTCCACCACGACCCCACCCTCACCGAACGTGATGGAGCCCTCTTCGCGAGCCTCCTTCACGCCTACCAGCTCACGCCGAAGCTCGAGGTTCGCCGCGAACAGCTCGCGCACCAGCCCATCCAGCTCCGCGAGCTGGTGTTCGAGGTACGAAACCTTCACTTCGAGCTCCTCGAGGCGCAGGTCTGAAGCTTCCATCAGCCAGCAAACCGGATGATCGCCTTCGGGTGGTGCTTTATCACCTCCTCGAAGCCAGCCTTCTCCCAGGTCCCGATGTCCACGATGGTCCCGTTTCCGCCGTTCAGGATCGTGGAGTACACCGCGTCCTGAATCCCGTTCGAGCGGTCCTCCAGCAGCCGCTTGGTGATCTCCCACGTCCCAAAGATCTGGCGTCCGACAACGCCGTGGAGCTGCAACCCGTCCATCACCACCCGGTGCAGGTCCTCGATCACGCCATCGCCGTTCTTGACTCCAAACAGGACCACGTGCCCGCCCCGCCGGGTCAGCCGGATGGCGTTGTTGAGGGACGAGTTGAACCCAGCCATCTCCATCGCCACGTCCACGCCCACACCGCCGGTGAGGTCCCGAACCTTCGCCCGCAAGTCCGGGTCGCTAGCGAACGGACGGTCAGGCGACGACGCTGCTGGAGTCAGCACCACGTCACACCCAAGCGTCCTCGCGAGCTCAGCGTGATGGGGGTCCACCTCGACCCCGATCACCTGTCGTGCGCCCATGCCACGCGCGATGAGGATCGCGAACAGGCCGATTGTCCCGCAGCCCACGATCGCCACGCTCTTCCCACGCAGATCGGTCGCCTGACAGGCGTGGACCGCGTTGCCGAAGGGCTCTTGCACCGCTGCGACCTCGGGCCGGATCTTCGAGAGGTCCGTCTTCCATAGGCTCTTCGCCGGCAACTTAAGGTACTCGGCGAAGCAGCCGTCGAGCGAGATCCCGATGATCTTGTCCTTCGCGCAGACATGCACGTCACCCGCCTGACACTGGTAGCACACACCGCAGATGATGTGCGACTCAGTAGAGACGACGTCACCGGGGCGATAGCCAAAGCGGACAGCCGCCTCATGCCCCACCTCGACCACCTCGCCCAGCAGCTCGTGCCCAACGATGCGCCGGGTCTTCTGCTCCTCGGCGAGGCTCCCCAAGATCATGTCCCCGAAGGCCTTACGCCACCAGATCCCTCGGTCCGAGCCGCAGAATCCAGCGTACTTGACCCGGATCAGCACCTCGTCCGGCGACGACAAGGTCGGCAGGGGAACCTGCTCCTTGACGAGGCCGGTGGACCGCTCCCAGCCATCACGCTCGCGGTCGAAGGTGAGCGCGGTCATCGTCGTGGACATGCGGGCTCCGGAAGGGACCGCAGACCTAACCGGAAACGACGTCGGCGTGCGCTCCACGGTGGGGCGGCGCGGTGACCGGGCGTACGCTCCACGCCCCGCGTGCGCAGTTCGCGATGGACGCAGCGCGGTCCCTGTTTTTCGCGGTGTTCCGACAGGCCCTCCCAGCGGACGAACCCGAGATCGTGAGGTTGCTCGCCGCGATCGGATGGCACTTTGAAGCAACGCTTGCGAGCGGACGGACCGCGTGGATGGTCGAGGAGCTGCAGGCCACCTTCGGGCTGAACCGGCGGGCGGCGGACGCAGCCGCCCGCGAGGCGTGGGACCTCTGGATGCAAACCCGGCTCGAGGACGTCGTCCTGTCCCGGGCGATGTCCGCCGGGGCACCCGCCAGGAGCGCGCCTGAAGCGGGGGCGGGGGCGGGGCGAGCCCACGTCTCAGACTGGGTGCGCCTGGATGGCGAGCTGCCCGATCGAGGGCTGCTCCTGCATCTCTCGGCGGGGAACCGGAAGATGGCCGCGTGGGGGCTCTCCGCAGCCGGAGCGACCGTGGGCAAGCCACGGGACTGGGTCGGGGTGTTCGGCCGACGGGGGCTACCTCCGGCGGGAAAGGGGGCGGCACGCAGGAGTTGGCTCAACGAGCGGGAGAGCGTCGGGCGACTCGCGGACGAAGACAGCATGCCGATCCGCTGGCTGGGGGACGAAGCCGCGCTCGAAGCGCACCTGGACCGGGGAGGCCTCGCGCTGGTGGCCGTGGACGATCAGGGACTCGCCGAGCGCAGGGCGGGCAGGCTCTTCGGAAGGGAAGCTGATCTGGCGGTGCTGCCCTGGGCCCTCGCCGCCAAACACCCAACCTCGCTCCTGCAGGTCGGCAGGCTGCGCGACAAGACACACTTGGTGCGCCTCGCCCAGCCGGCCCGACAGCCAGAAGACGGCGCGCTGGATCCCATCGCCACGCTCGGGCTACTCGAGGACGATGTCCGTCGGCGGCCAGGGCACTACGCGATGACTCTGGTGGACCAAAGGATGCGCCGGCCCCCACTATAGGGCGCCGCAGCGCGCCCTAGGGCGCAAAGCGGGGAGCGATCAGACCGACCGACTCAGCTTCTCGATCAGGTCTGCGTCGAGCTCGGCTCCCTCAACGTCGAACTCAGCGAGCAGGCTCGCGAGCTCCTCGGTGCAGCCATTCAGGTGCACCGCAGCGCCCGGGTCCCGCACCGCCGCCGCTGGAGGCTGGGGACAAGCCAACCAATCGAACACCCGCGCCAGATCGAGGGTCTCCTTACGGCTCAACGAGGCGGGCTGGGGACGCGCCGCCAGCGGCAGGCGGTGGGCTGCCCGTAGCCATGCGTGAACCCCTCGGGGGGCGTGGGCAGGGACGGTCTCTTCCAGGAGTTCGCCGTCCTGAGCCGCCATGGTCGCCCGTACAACTGCGTCGGCCGGAAGTTGGCATGGGCCCCGAAGCTCGGCGATCCAACTCTCAAACTCTGTAGGCCCGACCACCGCGGGCCCCAAGGGCCGCCTCCCGCTGACCAGCCCCACGGTCAGCCCCTGCGGGCGCAAGCCGGCAGCGGTGTCGACGCGAACTCGCCAGCGATCGCCGCATCGGCCGAGAAAGGAGAGGGTTAGGGGCATTGTGTGCAGTTGCTTATACTCACGCTGTTGACGTCGTCTACGGAGCGTTCATGTCGCGGTTCAGCTCGAAGGTCCCCTGCCCTCTGAAAACGACCCTCGCAGGCCTGCCCCTGATCGCGCTCCTCGGGGTCGGATGCGCCACCGAGGCACCCCCTCCTGGTCCACCACCCGCGGCGCCCAGTGAGGGAATAAAGAACCCCATCGTCCCACACGATCCCCCGGCGGTGGCCAACCTTCCCCCAACCGTCAAGCGCCTGCGGATCAGCCCGGTCCAGCCAAAGGTCGGCCAGGCGGTGACCGCCACGGCCGAGGGGTCGGACCCCGAGCAAGTCACCCCCACCTACCGGTACACCTGGTCGGTGAACGGAACGGACGACCTCTCGCAGCACGGCGCCGACTTCGACACGAAATCGCTGCATCGAGGCGATGTGCTCGCGGTCGAGGTCATCGCCCACGACGACGCACAGGACTCCAAGTCCGTGCGGGGAGAGGTCACGCTTCGTGGCGTGCCTCCCATTCTGGACACCTCGCCCAGGCAGATCCATAGCTTCGACAATGTCTTATTGCGCGCCCACGACCCGGACGGTGGGGTGATCGTCTGGTCACTCCGGGGTGGGCCGGCCGGCATGAGCGTCGAGGGAAACGGCAGGTTGCACTACAAGGGCACGGAGATGGAACCGGGTGGGGCCTACCACATCGTCATCGCGGCGACAGACCCCGATGGGGACTACGCCAAAATGGAGCTCGACCTAACCATCGCGCCGGGGAGCAAGGCAAAAGCAGCTGCCGACGAGACGGCCAGCGCGGGAAAGCCCGCGGCAGGAAAGCCGGGCCAGTAGCGACTCCGCCTCCGGACGGGTAAGGTCGAACCCCATATCCAGACCATCATGCAGGTACCCACCTCGGCATTTTTCCGCCTCGGCTCCCCCCTCGCGGTCCTCGGACTCGTCGGCCTAGGTTGCCCCCGCGTCAGCCCCGACGACGTGCCGGCCGACGACACCACCGACTCCCGCGACACCGACACTGGGACGTCAGCGCCGCTCGCCCCCTACGCGCACCACGCCGTCATCGTCGTCATGGATGGCGCACGGGTGGACGAGACCTTTGGCACGCCCGAGCTTGACGCGCTGGGAGGGTACTCCGACGCCGCCGAGGCCAACACCGCCGATCTCGTGCCAGCGATGCGCGCCAGCCTGCTCCCCTACGGCACGCTGATCCGGCCAGGGTATTGCACCGGCATCACCATCACCGGCCCAGGGCACGCCACGTTGCTCTCCGGCGTCCGGCAGGGCTTCGGCCACTTCGCCACCCCGGACGGCGCGGGGATGTACCGGACAGAGCTGCCCACGCTCTTCGAGGCGATCGGCCAGCAGCTCGCCCCGGAGCACGATGAGCTCGTACTGATGGGCAATACCGACCACATCGAGTCGCTCAACTACAGTCTCTACCCCGGTGCCGGGGCCGCCTTTGGTGCACAGTACGCGCTAGTCACCGGCGACGACGGGAGCCCGTCGGAGTCCGATCCGCCGGTGGCCGACGCCGTGCTCGCCACGCTCGAGGCCCAGCACCCGAAGCTGCTGCTGGTCAACCTGCATGGGATGGACCGAGCCGGCCACTACAACAACGATCCGCTCGCCTACGCGAAGAAGGTGGAGGACATGGACCGGCCGATCGCCGACCTGTGGACCTGGATCCAGAGCGACCAGAGCGGCGGGATGAAGGACGACACCGTGCTCGTCGTCATCTCGGACCACGGCCGACACCGCTGGGGGGCTGAAGCCGAGACCCGGCTGGAGGGCCAGCCGGAGAGCCAGCAGCCAGACTACCGCAACCACGGCGATCAATGCCGGGGATGCCGCGAGATCCCGATGTTCCTCATCGGACCCGGCATCAAGCAGGGCGCGACGATCCTGACGCCTCACACGCAAGAGGACGTCGGCCGCACCGTCGCGCGCATCCTCGGTGTCGAGCTGCCTTACTCGACCGGGCTGGTGATGAACGACATCTTTGACGCCCCGCCCACGGAGCCCCAGCGACAAGGCAAGGTCTGGCCGGATGCCACCGACACCCTGACGGTCTGGGAACAATACACCGACGACTACGCAGCCCAGAGCCTGATCGTCGTCGACGGGGAGACCCTCTCTACCCCCGGAGCTATCCACGCCGAACAGCCCAGCATCTACTCCGACGGAGACCGGGACACCGTCTGCTGGCGTGAGCTGTCTCTGCTGATCGACAGCTCGGAGGTCGACTGGCCGTGGCTCGCGCAGTGCCGCACCCGGCTGCGGTCCGGTCAAGCCGCCGGAGTGTGGGACGACATGCAATTCCCGCTCCCCTCGGTCTCCACCCTTTGGAAGCCGGAGATGGTGACCGACACCGCCGGTCGCGTCCTGTTCGCGTACGCCGACAACGAGTACTCATCGACCTACTGGAACACGGTCAACCCGGCCCAGGTCAAGTTGCTCCGATGGAGCGAGGGGGCGGGGTGGGAGGGCATGGACGACAGCGCAGGGCAGACGCTCTTCCCCGGCAACCCCTCTGTCGCGAGCAGCACGGCGGCGGACGGCAGCGTCTACGTGGCCTACGCGGGCAGCGACCTCGGAGAGGGCGAGTCGACCAGCCCCGGGCGATATTCCCGACACATCAATGTCAGCCGGGTCAACTGGGAGACGACGCAGGGCTGGTCGCAGGTGTACCGAAATACCAACGCCGCCTGCCCCGTCGCGGCGGACTGCCCGTGGGACGCGAGCGAGGTGAGCCTCGACACCGACGGCGTCGCCTGGGGCCGCATGGAGTCGCCCGCGATCATGGTGGACGCCGGCGGGAGCGTCACGGTGGGGTTCCTCGCCTACAACGAAGATGACAACGCGATCCTCACCATTACCAGCGACGATCAGGGGGTCAACTGGTCGCCGATGGAGCGGATCGACACCAGCGGCCGGGTGCTCGGCCACCTGCCGCCACGCTGGATCGACGGCGCGCTCTACTGGGCGCGGCTCACCGGCGGCGCCACGGTCGAAGCGTGCCGATGGACCGCCGGCGGTACCGCGGACTGCCTCGATACCGGCCGAAGCGGAATCATGGGCTTTAGCCGCGACGGGTCGGGGGGCGTGCAGGCCAGCCTTGACTCAGCGGCAGGCGACTGGGTGCTCGAGCCGGTCATCTGGTGAAGACATAGCGGAAGCGACGAGCGTACGGTATTCATTCCCCATCCAAGGGTTGCCCCTCGAATGCATGACAGCCTTCCCGCCCGCCGCGGCCTCGTCCTCTTGTGCCTGCTGACGGCGTGCACCCGGGGACATTCGGACGTTCAGGACTCCGACTCGACCGGCCAGGACACCGTGGACACCACGGACACCTGGGGCGACAGCGACGACTCCGGGGGGACCATCGTTGAGGCCCACTTCCTCGACGACGGCGTGGCCAACCTGCTGCTGCCGCACCACGTCAGCGTGGACCGGGCCCGCGGCCTCGCGTATGTGGTCAGCCTCATCGCCCCCACGGTGGCCGCCGTGGATCTGGCCACGGACACCTTCATCGGAGCCTGGACCGTCGCCGACAACAACCCCGAGCTGCCCGAGACCTCCGTGGATGGCGCCGGGACGGTGTTCATGTCGGGCTTAGCCTACCTGGCCATGCTCAGGGGGACAACCGGCCACGCTGACCGGGCGGACGTCGGGCTGGTCCGCATCGCGACCGTGGTCGCTCAGGACGACGGCGCCGTGCTGACCGGCGTCGGCACCGACAACGGCGACTGGGCCGTGCGGGTCGATGGGGACGGAGCGGTCCTGACCCGCGCCCCGCTGAGCGGACCCGCCGTCGCGGCGACCAGCGCCGACGATGGGGCCCACGTCGCGGTATTGGAGACGCTTGATCGGGAGACCAGCGTGGTCGAGGTGCTCGACCCGACGACGCTTGAGGTCCTCACCACCTGCCCGGCGAACTCGAGCGGCATCACCATCACCCAGATCGCTGATGGGCGCTACATACTCCCCCACGACGCCGGGATCGGCCAGGCCCGATGCGACGGCGGGACCAGCGTCGAGCGCGCGATTGGCATCGAAAACAAAGGGGCGTTCCCGTACGGAGCCGGCGTGGTGATCCTCGACCGCATCGGCACGTCCGCCGAGGCGGGACCGAACTGGGGGGTCGCCCGGACCTTCGACGCCGATCTCAACGAGGCGGGGCCGTCATTTTCCACGGGCAAGAACAGCGGGCTCGGCGACATGGACGCCGACGGAAACATCTGGACCAATTCCGAAGGAACGACCGAAATCTGGGGCATGAACCCCGCGACCGGGCTCGGGATGCGCCGCGTCCGCGTAGGAGTGCATCTCGAGACCCTGATCCAGGCCGACGACGAGCCGGGCATCGCCTGGGTGACCGGCCGGCTCTCGCAGTTGGTGGCGCGGGT
>SHYV01000006.1 GCA_009692605.1 Myxococcales bacterium | reverse complement strand
CCCGTACGAGATCCTGTGCGGGTTCAGCGAGCGGGTGCCGCGGGAGTGATGGGGGGCGGGGGGGGCGGGGGGGCCGGGGCCGGGGCCGGGGCCGGGGCCGGGGCCGGGGCCGGGGCCGGGGCCGGGGCAGAGTGGAGGTCAGCTGATGCCGACCACGCGGAGCTCAGGGAGGCTGACCTGGCAGCGCGAAACGACATCCCCATCGAGCGTGAAGAGTGGTTCACCATGGGCCAGCGCCAAGGCGACGTACACCGCATCGTAGGCGCGGAGGCGCGCGAGGCGCGCGACGCGGACGGCCTCCCCGATCAGGTCTTCGTCGAGAGCACAGGCGTAGAATCGGGGGCCGCGTACAAGGGCATCGACCGCGTCCAGCAGCTCGGTGGGCTCCCCGCGTCTCGCGAGCGCGGCGATGACTTCGACTCGGAACAGCTCCGGAACCACGAACGGCGCCGAGTCCGGGTGGCTCTCGAAGAGCAGGCGGGCCTCACGATGATGACGCTCACTTGGGGAGATCGCCGCGATGAACAACGATGCGTCCAGGATGGGAGTCACTTCCGGCCCTCGCTGACCAGCTCCACGGCGTCGAATTCAGGTGCTGGTCGCACGATCCGCGTCAGACCATCGAGCAGGGCGCGGAACCCAGCTGCCTCGGCGGGCGTGAGCGGTCGCGGGCCCGAGTGCACCGGCACCAGGCGAACCGCCGGCTCGCCATCGACCGTAATCACGGCGTCCTCGCCACGAGTCCGCACCGAACGCACGACCTCGGAGAGTCGCGCCTTCGCGTCAGAGAGACTAATGAGGGTGCTCAAGTAGACCTCCATGACCAGTATGGTCTGCATCGACTACACCGTCAATCGCCGGCGTTCCCCGACGTCAGGCCACTGGGCCGCGGCACGCCAAGGCGGCGTTCAGCGCGAACTGCACAAGGCAACGTCGGAGATCCCTCACCCCATCGACAACGCTCCCGTCGGACATACCTTTACGCACGCCGGCCCGCCCTCGATCGGCACGACGTGCCCCGGCCGGTCCATGGGCGCGCAGTTGTCGCATTTGACCGCGATGGACAGCGCGGTGACCCGCCGGATCGCCCGGTAGGGGCAGGCGGAGATGCAGGCCCCGCACCCGGTGCAGCGCGGCTCGATCAGCTCGACCCGGCCGTCCCGAAAGCGGACGAGCGCGTTGTGCGGGCAAACGGTGACACACGGGCTGTCCGGGCAGTGGACGCAAACATCGAGAGTAGGCAGGGCAGGGCGGTCGCCGAAGACGTCTCCATCGGGCGCGCGGATGACCAGCCGACGGCGCTCGAGCACCACCGCGTCGTCGGGCTGCAGCGCCACGGGGCCAGGCCCGGGCGTCCCGCGCGCCGCCAGCTCAGGGTACCGAACGGTGACGCAGGCCACCTCGCACGCCCCGCACTGGGTGCACTTTGTTGGGTCGAGCACGGGGTGGGATGGCACAGCGACTGTGTATCGCTGCCGGGCGGAGTCGTTTCCGGAGCGGTTTCTTGATAACGGGGCCAGCCATGCCCTCCAAAGAGCTCACCCCTGGCACCCGCGGCTACATCATCCCCATCGGCGGAGCCGAGGACAAGATGGCTGACCGGCGAATCCTCAAGCGATTCGTGCAGTTGTGCGGCAAGCGGGCGGGTCCGATCCTCGTGGTGCCGACCGCGAGTGAGGCCCACGACACCGGCCAACGATACACCGACGTGTTCGATCGTGTGGAGTCGGGCGCGATCACCGTGCTCAACCTCCAGACCCGGCGGCAAGCCGAGAATCCCGAACTCGACGCGATGATCGAGGATGCGGCCGGTGTTTTCTTCACCGGTGGCAACCAGCTCCGGCTGACCACGATCCTGGGTGGTACGAATTTCGCGCAGGCGGTGCGCAAGGCCAACGCGCGGGGCGTGCACGTGGCAGGAACGTCCGCGGGTGCTTCGTTCGTCAGCAACCACATGATCGCTGGCGGTCGGGAGGGTGGGACGCCCAGAGCGGGGATGGTGACGCTCGCACCTGGCCTCGGACTCACCAACCGGGTGGTCATCGACCAGCATTTCCGCGAGCGGGACCGCATCGGGCGCCTGCTCACCGCCATCGCCTACAATCCCTACGCGCTCGGCCTGGGCGTCGATGAGGACACAGCGGCGTTCATCGGCCCGGACAACGTGTTTGAGGTGGTGGGGCGCGGCGGCATCACCGTGGTGGACGCCAACGACTGCGAGTCCACCAACATGGCGCGCGCCGGGGATGGCCACGCCGTCGAGCTGGTCGGCGTCAAGCTGCACATCTTGGTGAACGGCTCGCGGTTCGATCTTCTGGAACGGAGCGCGGTGAAGTAGCTCGAACGCTGCTTAACGATGGCGTGATATGCTGATGAATGGCCACGATCACCCGCTATCCCCTCATCGCCCACCTGCGTGCCGAGCCCAGCCAACACATCCTTCACTTCAAGGCCGGCCGGCTGGTCGCACAGGGCCCGGGTCTCGCGTACTGGTTCAACCCGCTCTCGGCGGCTGTCGCTCAGGTGCCGGTCGAGGACATCGAGGTCTCGGTGGTGCTCAACGAGTACAGCCTCGACTTTCAGGAGGTCTCGGTCCAGGTGACCGTGCGGTACCGGTGCGCGGACCCGGTGCGGGTCGCCAGTCGGGTGAACTTCGGCGTCAACCTGGCGACGGGGTTGTGGCTGGAGGCTCCGATCGAGCGTCTCGCCACCTTCTGGGCCCAGCGGGCGCAGCAGCCGGTGCGCGCGGGGGTCAACGTGGTGCCGCTCGAGCAGGCGGTGCGCGGCACAGCAGATGCGGTGATGACCGCGGTGGACACGGCGCTGCGTAAGGACACCGAGATCGCAGAGATGGGCCTGCAGGTCGTCTCGGTGCAGGTCACGCGGATCGCTCCCAACGCGGAGGTCGAGCGGGCGCTTCAGGTGCCCACTCGTGAGGCCATCCAGCAGAAGTCGGACGAAGCGACCTTCTCTCGGCGCGCGTTGGCTGTGGAGAAGGAGCGCGCGATCAAGGAAAACGAGCTGAACAACCAGATCGAGCTGGCGCGCAAGGCGCAGCAGTTGATCGAGCAGGAGGGCGCCAATGAGCTCTCCCGCGTCCGTCAGTCGGCCGAAGCCGAGCGTCTCAAGGTGGAGGGCGAGGTCCACCGCGCGGCGATTTCGGCCGAGGGCTACGCGACCAACGTCGTGACCCGCGGTTTTGGCGACACCGAGGCCCGTCGCGCATGGACCGACATGGAGAACGCCGGTGAGGCCAGCCGTGTGGCGGTCTACAAGGACGCTCCCGCTGCCGTCGCGGTCGCGATGTCCATCCAGCAGCTCGCTGGGAAGGTACAGAAGATCGAGCACCTCAACATCTCGCCCGATCTGTTCGGGAGCCTGTTCGAGGACATGCTGAAGGCGCGCGGGGTGGCGTAGTGGGGGCTGGTGGGGCGAGGGGAGCGGGGCGATGAAGACCTCCTCTCCCCGGTTGATCATCGTCACGCGCCCGAGCCCGGTGGAGGCGCTGATGCAGCGCCACGGCACCAAGTCGCAGGCGAAGTTCTACCTCGAGTCGCGAAAACAGCGGTTCGACACCGTGGCGGCGTTGGATGCCTCGGTGCAGGCTGGGCTCGCGGTGGCGCTGGCCGCTGTCCCCCAGGATTGGCGGCGCGTGCGGGTCGACCGGGCCGAGCTCGACCGGTTTGTGTTTCGCCCGGACGACGCGGTCATGGTGATCGGTCAGGACGGGCTGGTCGCGAACGTGGCCAAATACCTCGACGGGCAGCTGTGCATCGGGGTCAACCCCGACCCGAAGTCCTGGGACGGCGTGCTCTGCCGCCACGCGCCCACCCGCGTTTCGGCGCTGCTGCGGTGGATCACGGTGCGTGACCCCGCGCAGGCCGGATTCACGCTCCAGCCGCGGCCGCTGGTGGTCGGCGAGCGCGAGGACGGCCAAAAGCTCTACGCGCTCAACGAGCTGTACATTGGGCACCGCACGCACCAGTCGGCGCGGTACACCATCACCGTGACAGGCGAGGGTCCGACGCGCACCGAGCGCCATTCGAGCTCGGGCGTGATCGTCTGTACCGGCACCGGGGCAACGGGCTGGGCTCGCTCGATCGCACGACAGCGCGCTGTGCCGGTGGAGCTGCCCGGCCCCACCGATAGCAAGCTGGCGTTCTTTGTGCGGGAGCCCTTTCCAAGCGTGGCTACTGGCGTGGACCTGGATGGAGGTGCGCTGCTCTTGGGGCAGAAGCTGACGATCACCAGCGAGATGAGCGAGGGGGGCGTGATCTTCGGCGACGGGATCGAGGGGGACGCCGTGGACTTCTTGTCCGGCCAATCGGTGGTGGTTCGGGTGGCGGACCGAGCGCTGCAGCTGGTGGTCGCGGGTTGACAGTCGCCGGCGTGTGCTCCCGCCTCCGGCTATGCCCGAATGAGGCCAGATCGGGCAGCCGCTCCTCCAGGGGCAGCATGTAGTGCTTCTCAGGGGCGTAGCGTCCGGTGGTGTTGAAGGAGCGCCGGTCCATCGGGTGGCCTTATCCCAGCAGCCAGGGGCCCCTGACCATTCCTCCGGCTCGGGCGCGTCTGGAGGTGACTGGGGGCCGTCCGCTCGGGCCGCCAGAAAGATGCGAACCAGTCGGCGACCTTCCCCGGCCAGATTAGCCCGCAGCCAATGTCACTCACCCTCTACGGCTCTCCCTACTCGACGTTCACCTGGTCCGCGCGCCTCGCTCTGGCCGAGAAGGGCGTTGCCTACACGCTCGCTGCGGCCAAGCTCGGCTCACCCGAGTACGGCGCGCTGCACCCCTATCGAAAGATGCCTGTGCTCGACCACGACGGGTTCGTGGTCTTCGAAGCGGCCGCGGTGATGAACTATGTAGATGAGGCTTTCGAGGGGCCGGCGTTGAAGCCCGCCGATGCCCGCGGGCGTGCCCGCATGTGGCAGTGGTCGGGCGCGGTCTCGGACTACGTCGCGCCGGCAGCCGTGCGGGGTGTGCTCGTTCCCCGGCTCGTTCTGGCGCCCCGCGGCCTCGCGGTGGACGACGCCGCGGTTCAGGCCGCCGCGGTGAAGGCGACCGGTCACTTAGGGCCGTTCGAGGCGGCGCTCGGGACCTCGCTGTTTCTGGCGGGGGACTCACCCACGTTCGCGGACTTCCTGCTGCTCCCGATCATCGCGACCGGGCGCGCGCTCTCCGAGCCCGACCGATACACCGACGGACTGCCGAACATCGATGAGTGGTTCGGCCGAATGGGCGAGCGGCCGAGCTTCTCGGCTTGCCTCCCCGGCGGGTCCTGACCTCCCGAACCGGGCCGCTCTCCGATACATCGACATCACTGCTGATGTGTGAGCGGGACGGGGACACACGGATCGATGCGTTGCTCGGCCGCCTCACGCGCGACCCGGAGTACGCGCCCATGCACGTGACCTTCCCGCCGGATCGGATACGTTCCGACCCGCATGAACACCGTCGAGACACGCACCTACGTCGGCCCCAACATCTACGCGAACTTCAAGGTGATCCGCTTCACCTTGGACCTTGAAGCGCTCGAGGAGTGGCCTAGCGACCGCATCCCGGGCTTCGTTGACGGGCTGATCGCCGCGGTGCCGTCGCTCGCCAAGCACGGGTGCTCCTACCGGGAGGCAGGCGGGTTCCTGCGCCGGCTGCGTGAAGAGGGCGGCACGTGGATGGGCCACGTCTTCGAGCACGTGGCCATCGAGCTGCAGAACCTCGCCGGGATCGAGGTCAGCTTCGGCAAGACCCGAACCGCAGGCCCGCAGGGGCGCTACCACGTGGTCTACGAGTACGAGGACGCATGGACCGGCGAGGCTGCGGGCAAGCTCGGACTGGACCTCGTGCACAGCCTCGTGCCCGAGCATTTGCGTGGCAGCTATGTCGTCGAGCCCGAGTTTAGCTTCTCTGCCGGCATGGAAGCCCTTATCCGCGGAGCGGAGCGACGTGCCTTCGGGCCATCGACGGCCAGCCTCGTCCATGCAGCGGAGAAGCGCGGTATCCCCTGGATCCGGCTGAACGAAGCGAGCCTGGTGCAGTTCGGTCACGGCCACCTCCAGCGCCGCATCCAAGCCACGGTGACGAGTGAGACGAGACACATCGCCGTGGACATCGCGAGCGACAAGGAGCTCACCAACCGGATCCTCGGGGACATCGGCCTGCCGGTCCCCAAGCAGGACCGCGTGTATACGCCCGAGCAGGCGGTGCGTGCCGCCCGGCGCATCGGCTACCCGGTGGTCGTGAAGCCGCTGGACGCCAACCACGGCCGCGGGGTCAGCATCGGCATGGAGACCCCCGAGCAGGTGACGCGCGCCTATGCCGAAGCGAGGGAGCACTCCCGAACGGTGCTGGTCGAGAGCTTCTTGCAGGGATTTGACCATCGGATGCTGGTGGTCAACGGTGAGCTGGTGGCGGTGGCCAAGCGGGTCCCCGGCCACGTAGTCGGGGACGGCGTCCACACCGTCGCGGAGCTGGTCGACATCGTGAACACCGATCCCCGGCGCGGCATCGGCCACGAGAAGTCGCTCACTCGGCTGGAATTCGACGCTCAGGCCGAGCGGCTCCTGACCGAGGCCGGCGTGGACAAGGATCAAGTGCTCGACGCCGGCCGGACGTTCTATTTGAGGACGACGGGAAACCTGTCCACCGGCGGCACCGCCATCGACCAGACCGATCAGTGTCATCCCGACAACCGCGAGATGGCGACCCGAGCTGCCGCTGCCGTGGGACTCGATGTCTGTGGCGTCGATTTTCTCACGCCCGACGTGTCCCGATCCTACAAGGACGCGGGCGGCGGCATCTGTGAGGTGAACGCTGCGCCGGGGTTCCGCATGCACGTCTCACCGAGCGAAGGAACGCCGCGCGACGTCGCTGGCGCGGTGCTCGACATGCTGTTCCCGCCTGGGGCCCCGGCCCGGATCCCGATCGCGGCGATCACCGGAACCAACGGCAAGACGACGACCACGCGCATGCTGGCCCACATCCACAAGCTGCTCGGGCGCTGCGTCGGCATGAGCACGACCGATGGCGTGTACATCGACGGGCGGCTAGCGGTCGCTGGGGACATGACGGGGCCGACCTCCGCGAAGATGGTGCTCTGCCACCCGCAGGTGCAAGTTGCGGTGCTCGAGACGGCGCGCGGGGGGCTGCTCCGGGCCGGCATGGGCTACAAGCGACCGGACGTCGCCTGCTGCATCAACGTGGCGAGCGACCACCTGGGCCTCGGTGGGGTGGACGATCTCGATCAGCTCGCGGTGGTCAAGCGCATCCCCATCGAGGTCGCGCAGGACACCGTCGTCCTCAACGCCGACGACGAACGCTGCTTGCGAATGGCCAGCTTCGCGGTGGCGAAGAACATCTGCTACGTCACCGTGAACGGCGATCACGCGCTCGTTCGCGAGCACATCCGGGCAGGGGGGCGCGCTGTGGCGCTTGAAGCGGGCGTGAACGGGCAGATGATCACGCTTTACGACAAGGGGCGGCACATGCCGCTGCTCTGGACGCACCTGATCCCGGCCACGCTGGAAGGCAAGGCGATGCACAACGTCCAGAACGCCATGTTCGCGGCGGGGATGGCATACTCCATGGGTGTCAAGCTCGACGACATCCGGCACGGACTACGCACGTTCGACGCGAGCTTCTTTCAGACACCCGGCCGGATGAACGTCTACGATCAGCTCGGCTTCAAGATCATCCTCGATTACGGGCACAATCCAGCCGCGGTCGCCGCGATGGTCGCGCTCACCGATGCGCTCAGCGCCGACCGCCTGGCCGGGACCCGTCGCGTTGTCGTGCTCGCGGCGCCTGGTGATCGCCGTGACGAGGACATCCGCGACGTGGCTCAGGCAGCGGCCGGTCACTTCGACCTCTACTTCTGTCGCCGCGACGACAACGCGCGCGGGCGAGGGGAGCGGGAGGTTCCCGAGCTGCTCCGACAGACCCTCTTGGCTGGTGGCGTGCCAGCGAAGCGGATCGTCATCGCCGACTCGGAACCCGCGGCCATCGACGCTGCGTTGGCCGCCTGCAAGCCGGGTGACCTGCTGCTTTGTTTCGTGGATCAGGTCACCCGGTCGTGGAAGCAGATCATCACCTTCGGGGGGCGGACCCCCGACGAGGCCAGCCCGAAGCCTGCGCGGCTCGGCCCCGGTGAGCCGGCTGGCGAAGGCGACTTCAGTATTGTCAGCCTGATGACAGACTTCGCGGGGATGGCGGTCGTGCGCGATGGGCGAGGGGTCCTGCTCGCGGAGCAGGGGGACTAGCCTTTTGGAGCTGCTCAATGCCCGCTACGTGATGGGTCACACCCTTGACCTTGACGGGCCGGGCGCGGTCGTTCAGGTGCGTGGGGGGGCCTCGGAGTTGACCGCGCTCGCAGCGCGGCTGGGGACGCTCGGGCCGCTGTCGCAGCGCACGTTTCGGGAGCATGTGGCGCTGGGCGTGCGGTGTTCGCCGGACGTGGTGGAGGCGCTCGTCGACGCGATGGAGACCCTCGCCGCCGATCCGGAGGCGAGCCCGGAGGAGGCGAAGCGCCGAGTCGAGGCATCCCGGCGCCCGGGGTGGGCGAGGCTGGTGGAGGCCGCACGCGCTTCCGATCTGCCCGTCCTCCTCGATGATGAGGGGGTCTCGATCGGCTCCGGTGCGTGGTCCGCGACCTATGGGCTCGCCGTGGGACCCCGCAGCCTGGCAGGGCTGGGTCGGGTGCCGTTGGCGCTGGTCACCGGGACCAACGGGAAGACCACCACCACGCGCCTGATCGCGGCGATGGGCGCGGCTTGGGGGCTGACCGTGGGACACACCAGCAGCGACGGCATTTTTGTAGGCGAGGGCTGTGTGGAGCGAGGCGACTGGTCCGGGCCGGGAGCCGCGCGGCGCCTACTTCGGCACGGTCGGGTGGAGTTCGCGGTGTTGGAGGCAGCGCGGGGCGGCATGTTGCGCCGGGGGGTGCAGGTGGACTTCGCGGACGTGGCGGTGGTGACGAACGTGAGCGCCGACCACCTCGGGGAGTGGGGCGTATACACGGTGGACGAGATGGCAGAGGTCAAGCTGCTGATCGCCGACGGCCTTCGGCAGGGGGGAACCCTGATCCTGAACTCTGACGGGTGGCGCTGGCCGGAGCTCCTCGCGCAGTTTTCCCTACGGCGGCCGGATGTCCGGGTTCGCTGGTTCGGTCAGCATGGGGGGGGCGTCGAGAGCGCCCCGACCGGCGCCTGGGTGCGGGATGACGTGGTGGTGCTGGATGGGGAGGACGTGCTGCCGGTCGCGGACATCCCGCTGACCTTCGGCGGGCGCGCTGCCCACAACATCGAGAACGCCCTCGCAGCCGTGCTCACCGGGCGGGCGATGGGCGTGCCGATCCCGATGATCGCCGCGGGGCTTAAAAGCCTGACACCCGACCCCGAGCACTCGGCGGGCCGGGGAAACGTGTTTACGGTCGAAGTTCCGGGCGGCTCGGCCACCGTCTTCGTAGACTTCGCCCACAACGCCGAGGGGATGCGCCACCTCGCCGCGCTTGCGTTGTCGTGGCCGGCCAGCCGGCGGCTGCTGCTCGCTGGACAGGCTGGAGACCGCACGAACGAGCTGCTTGACGGGTTCACGCGCATCGCGCTCGAGATGCGGCCCGATTTCGTCTTCCTTAAGGACATGCCGAAATACCTGCGCGGCAGGCAGCCCTACGAGGTGGTCGCGCGCATGGAGCGGATCCTGGCCGAGGCAGCGGTGCCGACGAGCCGCTCGCCGGACGAGCTGTCTGCGACCGATGTTGCGCTGGCCAGCCTGCGCGCCGGGGACTTCTTGTTGCTCTTGGCGCACACCGACGCGGCGGCGGTGGTGGAGCGGGTGCAGGGGGTTGGAAAGGCGACCGGAGCGCTGTGACGAGGCGCTTGAACGCCCGCGCACCTGTGGATAGACTCCGGATCGGGTTGGCGGCGGCCGACGCTGGTCCCGGCCGGGCTCCCGCTCGTCGGGCGGTGACCAATCCCACCGGCCGCGGGGAACGTGTCAACGGGGACCGGGATTTGTTGGTCGGCGCAGGCGGTGTCGGGGCCGTGGCGCTTCTGGTGGTCGCGGCGTCCACAGTGGTCTACGTAGCCGGGATTCGCCACGCGCAGGATGAGGCCAGCGGCAGGTTGGCGGACGGCCCGGTCGCGCTTGCCATCGTCCATGCGGAAGACGGCAGCGGCGTTCGGGCCCACGCCGAGCTTGTCGAAGCCCGCGCGCGCCAGCAGCCGCCGAAACGGCCATCATCCGCCCTCCGCCTCCCGGATGCAGATGTCGCCATACTCAAGGAACTGATCCCGCCAGTTCGCGCGGACCCTGAGCTGCTTGAGCAGCTGATGCGTGCCGCCCAGCGCGCGGTGCAGGTAGACCAGCTCCTTCGGCGCCTTCAACCGATGCTGGGAAAGGATGCCAGGCATGAGCTTGGTGACTTCGTCCTGGATGGTGTCGGTCTCACCACCCATCTGGAACCCACCCGGCACGAACGCCTTGCCGATGCTCGCGCACAGCTGCCAGAGCAACTCATCCGCTTCCGGGTGCCGTTCGGTCAGGCAGCCGAGGTCCATCGCGATCTGGATGCAGGTCTCGCGGTCATGGTGCAGCGTCGCCCGTCCTACACGCGCGTATTTCGCCATCCACTGCAGCTCGTAGCGCCGGACGCAACCGAAATCGAGGATGCCGAGGCGTCCGTCCGGCGTGAACAAGTAGTTGCCGGGGTGTGGGTCGGCGTGGATGGTTCGCCAGAGGTACTCCATCTTGAGGAAGCTGCGGCCGAGCGTGGCTCCGGCGCGCTGTCGGGCCGCTTCGGGAGCCGTGCCCGCGAACACCGACAGCGGGCGGCCCTCCAACCGCTCCATGGTCAGGACCTTGCCGGTCGACCACCCTTCGTGCACGAAGGGGATGGTGACCTCTGGGTCGCGGTCGATCGGGCGGCCCTGTGTGAACTGCCGGCGGAAGAACTGGAGGTTCGCCGCCTCCTGCCTATAGTCGAGCTCCTCCTGCAGGCGTTCGGTGATCTCGGTCCAGATCAGATCTACTTCCGCCTTGTCGCGGTGTAGGAACCTGCCTGCCAGCAGCATGGATTTTAGCGCCGACATGTCGGAGCCGACGCTGTCCTCGATGCCCTCGTGCAGCACCTTCACCACGACGCGAGCGCCGTCCGGCAGCACCGCACCGTGTGCTTGCCCCAGCGAGGCCGTGCCGACCGGCTCCTCATCGAAGGACGTGAACAGCGTGGCGAGGTCGCCCCCCAGCTCCGCCTCCACCCGTCGCTTGATCACCGAGAAGGGGATGGGCTCGGCCTTGTCGTGCAGCTTCCCGAGCATGGCCCTGGCCTCGGGCGGCATGTTGAGCCCGTCTGCGACCTGCGCGACCGCCTGACCCACCTTCATGGCCGCCCCCTTGAGCGACCCGAGGTTCGATACGATCCGCTCGGCGTTGACCACGTGCGCCTTGTCGAGGCTCTCCTTCCGGCCGGCCTCGTCCTGAAACAACCCCTGGATGCGTTGCCCTATGTACGACCCGCCGACCCGCGTGGACAGGGAGCCGAGCTGTGCGAGTCGGGAGAGTTTCGAGGCCATCGGGGCGCCCTCCTACCTCGTCGCCGGGCTTTCGGTGACTACCTCTACCGAGGAGCTTGAACACGTCAATGAGTATTTCGCCAGTTTCCCAAACGCCAGAAAGGCCCATCCACCATCCGCTTGCTTCCACTAAGGTCGAGACGTTTCATACCGAGACAGTCCGCAAGGTCGCGGAGTCGGTCGCCGCTCACCCGGTGGTCGTGGTCGGAATGGCTTGGAACCCGCATTGCCCGCGTGCAGTGCGGGCGCTCGAAGCGGCGGGCCACAAGGTGGAGTATCTGGAGTTCGGCAACTACCTGACTGGCTGGCGGGAGCGCCTGGCCATCAAGCTGTGGTCCGGCTGGCCGAGCTACCCGCAGGTGTTCGTGAAGGGCCAGCTCATCGGCGGCGCTGATCAGGCCGAGGCGGCGATCAAGAGCGGGGAGCTAACGAAGCTGCTGGGGTAGGGGCGCGCATGGGGCTCTGGCTCCATTCCGACCGGCGCATCACGGCAGCCGCCCCGGTCCATCCTCACCCTCGACCAGCGCGAGGATGCCGAGCAACGCACCACCGATGTGTTGCACTGTGTCGATCTGGACGTCCAGGTCGTACGGGCCGTTGCGATACCCGCCAAGCAGCGTCGGCAGGGCCGGCGTGAGTGTGGCGTCGTCCGCGTGGTACTGACTATTCAGGAACATTTGGCCATACTCGAGCGACGCGGCGCCAAGTGGGCTGGCGATCAGTGAACGGGCGGGCGGCGATCCGGTGGATCCGCCCCCGGTCAAGCCGGTGCCCGTGTCCCACGCACGCGCGATCACCGCCTCCGCGCCTCCGGCCACGGAGCCAGCTGATGGGGGCAGCCCTGCGCCTCGCGGAGGGGACGCCAGCGCCAGCATCGTGGCGTAGGTCCTGCACACGACGTCCGGCCCCGCTGGGTCGACGCGCTTAGCGCCTGCGGATCGGCCCGCGTTCACCGAGTGGATCGCATGCGCGGCGAGGCACATCCAGTGCTCGTCGCCGACCCACAGCGGGTGTGCGCCGTAGTAGCGGGCGCTCCCGACGTAGAGGCTGGATCGTTGCAATGCGGCCAACGCGCCATCGCGGAGCGCGCGGTCCGCAAGCTCGGCGCTGGCTGCCCCCGGCCCTCTGCCGCGTGCGATGGCTGCGAGCGCCAGCATGGCCTGACCCTGACCGTACCCGTTGACGTCTCCGTCGATGAACTCCCCGGTCGCGGTGGTCATCTCACCTCGGACCTTGCCGTCGGCGTCGACGCTGGCGATCACCTGTTGCTTCCAGCCCCGCGCGGAGCCCGTGCCAGCGAGCCCGTCCACCTCGAGCCCGTCCACCTCGGGCCCGTCCACATCGAGCCCGTCCACATCGAGCCCGTCCACCTCGAGCCCGTCCACATCGAGCCCGTCCACATCGAGCACCTCTACGGCGAGTACTGCCAGCGCCGTGGTGCCGATCCAGGCCTTGCCATCGGAGCGCGCGGGGTCGAGGATGAACGCTCGCCCATCTGGCGTGTGGCCGCTGACGTCGTCGAGGTGCTGCAGGGCACGGCGGGCGGTGGCCTCGGCGGCCGGGTCGGTGAGCGCGACTGCCTCCCGCGCGAGGAACCAGGCGGTGCCGGCGTGACGTGGGTAGTTGTAGCCGGGCCCGGATTCGCCGTTTGCCTTGACGATGTAGGTAAAGCGGCCTCCCGCCTGCTGGTTGCGGGTGAGGAACGCCGCGCCTTCTCGGACGGAGTGGCGGATGGCCTCGGGGGACAGCTCGGGCCCCGGGGACCAGCCTCGGTCGAGTCGGCTGCGATCCCCGCCGCTCGCCCGAAATTCGTCCACACGCTGCGGGCGCTCCTTCACCACCGGTACTGCGAAGCCGGGCACCACCTGCTGGCGTCGGGCCTGTCGCGCCGTCGTCTTCGCGTCCATGCCCGGTATGGCGTCACGCCCTGGGGCGACGACGAACGTGGCACCGGGTCCAAGACCGCTGGACACGAGCAACGCCCCGACCCCGACCCCGAGGCTGACGAGCCCGACCCGTGGGCTGCGGGCGGCGACGAGCAACCACAGCGCGACTGATCCGGCCGCTGGGCCCCAGCACTGCATCGTTTGCACGGTCGAGAGCCGGGAGAGCGCCTGCTGAACCCAAAACGCCGCGGTACCGAGCCACGCGGCCACTGCCGCGAGGCCCACCGTGCTCCCGGCGCTCGCGGCTGCGAGGACCCACCCGACTATGCCGCCCCTATGTGGGCCAATCTTGTCCGGGAGAAATCCGAGTAGGGCGGTGAAGGCGAGCGCTCCGGTGAGCCCGGCCGCGGCGCTGGCGACTACCTCAAGGGCAGCTTTATCGGTCTCAGGCCCGAAGTTGGCGACCGCGCGGGTCGCGCCGAGCGCGAGCAGCCCGAACGCGGTGAGCGCTCCGAGCGACACCAAACCGGCGCCAACGACCCGGGCTCTCCCGCTGGTTGCGAGCAGGAGCGCGCCGAGGGTCCCCACCCAGCCCACAGCGCCGAAGGTCTCCGCCGCCTGGACATGCAGAAGCGCGAGCGCGGCGGCAAGGAGAAGCCGCACCCGTCGCGGCGCGGTCCACCGTCTCAGAACGCGAACACCGTGCCGCCCGAGATCTGTGGGATGATGCCGGTGTTCTTGGTGCCTGGCTGTGTATTCTCCAGGTTCTTGCCGCTCATCACGCCGCCGGAGAAGTTCAGGTTCAGACCGAACACGTCTGCCAGCATGAAGTCAGCACCAACCCGGACTCGCGCACCGAGCGCGATGTCGAACGCGGCCGAGTACGGCGTGATCGTCAGGTCCGCCCCGACGTAGGGTCGGATGCTCGACTGCGTCACCTTGTACTGGAGCCCCAGATTGAACGGGAGGATGGTGTTCCACGGCTGGGCGTTGATCTCCTCGGGGCTCACGTTGTTCTGTTGAGCGAGCTCCTCGACCACCTTCGCTGTCAGCTCACGCTGGCAGGAGAAGCCTTCAAGCCCGGCCTCGAACATGATGTTCGGGGTGATGGGTACGGTGAGCTCACCGCCGTAGGTGACGAAGTTGAAGTCGTAGTATCGGGAGTACCCAACCCGGCCGGTCACCCCGATGCCGGGCTTCTCTGCAGGGTGGGAAGCGCTGCTGCGGGAGCGGGAGGAGCTGCTGCGCGAGCTGGAGTCGTCGTCCTCGTCCTCGTCCTCGTCCTCGTCCTCGTCGTCGGAGGAAGAGCGGGAGCTGGTGCGCGCGCGGGAGGAGCCGGAGTCCTCGTCGTCGTCGTCGTCGTCGTCATTGGAGCTGGTGCGCGAGCGGGAGGAGCCGGAGTCCAGATCTTCATCCTCATCGTCGCTCGAACGGGAGGAGGACTTCGAGCGAGAGTCAAGGTCCTCGTCTTCCTCCTGCTCGGCTTTTGAGATCGTGCGCGAGGTCGGGGTCTTTGACTTCTTCGTCGCCGGGGCGTCGAGGTCTTCGTCGTCGAGGTCGCTGCTTCGGGATGGCGCGGGATCCTCGTCCTCGTCCTCGTCGTCCAAGGCCACCAGCTCATCTTCGACCTGAATCGAGCTGGTGGCTGATCCGAAAGAGAACTCCTCCTCTGCCGGCTGCGCCGCGGTGGACTTCGCGCTCGAAGACCGAGCTGCCGCGTCGGCCCGGGCCTGAGCGTCGGCGCGCGCTTTTGCGTCGGCCGCTGCTTTCGCTCGCGCGGACGCCTCGGCCTGTGCCCTCGCGTCGGCGTCGGCTCGCGCCTTGGCCTCGGCGGCTGCACGGGCGTTCGCCGCCGCGATCTCGGCCGCCCTGGCCTTCGCCTCGGCGTCGGACCGGGCCTTGGCGTCAGCGGCGGCCCTGGCCTGCGCGGCCGCAGATGCTTTTGCCTTCGCGTCCGCCGCCGCCTTCACCGCTGCGGCGCTCTGGCGGGCCTCTTCGGGGTCTTCCTCTTCGGTCAACTCCCCTGGGTTGATGTCACTCGACATGCGGGTCTTCGTGACGGTCCCGGAGGGATTGGATCCACCGATCTCAAGATCGTCTTCGTCTGAAGAAGAGAAGGTCGGCAACGCCTCAGCGGCTGCGACGGCCTCGACGGATTGCCCGGTCGTCAGCTCCTTGATCCACGTGCCCGCCCGCTCTGCGAGGACAGACGGGTCGCTTGGTACATCGTAGGTCTTCTTTCGGATGATCGCGTTCTTTTTGACGTCGTAGTAGATCATGTAGATCTGCACACCCGCCGAGCCCGGCGCGATGGACCCGGTGACCACTGCGTCCGCAGACCCGACCTTGGCGATGCCCTGCAGGCACGTGGTGCTGGAGAGGCACGCCACGTTGAGCGAGCTGGGTACATCCTCAAGCTCGTTCACACGGTCGAACGCGCCGGAAAAATCCAGTTCGGAGGAGACGAGTCCGGTGACGTTCTTGGTGATCTTGGCGTCCACTCCTTTCGAGATGAACGGGGCGACCACGGCGGTTCCGCCAGCCCATGCGATGGACGGGAGCAGCAGACCAAGGACAAACGGGAGCTTTTTGGACCACAAGGACATGAATCACCTCGCTCCGGGCGGACGATCAACCCGGAAGGCGCGCGCATAATGCCACACTCGAGTCGAATTTGCACGCGCCCGGCTGCGAAAGGGGCGCATTTTCGGCACTGGAGCGTCGTTCGCCCCGAGCGCTGCGCACGGCTTGCACGCGATCGCGGTGGCGATGCAGCCGAGACCGGGGCAAAAGGGGGTGCATGATCCCCGCCCATCGATACACGCACCTGCTGCTCGCCACCGGCTTGGGCGGCGGGCTCTACGGTGCCGCAGAGGCCGCGCGGGTGCTCTCGGGCAGCCGCCTCTACCTTGGCGGTGGCGATGTCATCTTGGTGCTCGGTCTCGGCGCCGTCGGTCCGGCTGCCTTGGCGATGCTGACTGTCCCGGTGCTCGCCATTTTGCCGTCGCGCCCGCTCGGCCGCCAGCGATGGTTCGCCTTCCTTGTCGGCGCCGGGCTGGCTGGCGGCGCGGACCTCGGAGTCTGGTGGTTCTCCGATCCCCCTCCCTTCGTGGACCCGCTTCCCTTCCAAGGGAATCCGCTGGCGTTCCTCGGCGTGTCGGCGCTCCTTGCAGCGGTTGGGTTGGGTGTGTACCAGGCGGTCCGGGGCGCTCGGAGCGTAGCGGGCGCCGTGCTCGGGATCGCGACGGCGCTGAGTATTTCGGCCTCGACGTCTCGCTCGGGGCCGGCTGCGCCCACCGAAAGCCTGCCCCAGGCTGCGCCGAACGTGCTGGTCGTCACGCTTGATACCACCCGTGCGGACCATGTCGGCGCATACGGCAGGACCGGGCCGGGGGGCGGCGTCAGTGTCACCCCGGCGTTCGACGCGCTCGCGAAGGACGGTGCGTTGTTCATGCACGCCAGCGCGGTGCTTGCCGTCACCGGCCCGAGCCACGCCTCGATGTTCACCGGCTCCGGCCCGTGGGATCACGGCGTGCTGCTCAACGGCATCCCGGTCCCCACCGACCGCACGTTGTTGGCCGAGGTCCTGCACGACCACGGGTGGGCGACTGGCGCCTTCGTCTCCAGCTACGTGCTCGACGGGCAAAAGGGTTTCCGGCGCGGGTTTGAAGTCTACGATGACGACTTTGGCAGCTTGCCCGGCGTATCGGGGCTCCTCTTGCCGCGGCTCTATGCGATGGTTGGGCGTCACCTCGACCCAGACGAGCAGCTTGAGCGGCGGGCCGGACCCACAACAGACCATGCCATCGACTGGATCAACGACCACGCCTCCGGCCCGCGGGCTGGCGCGCCGTGGTTCGCCTGGGTGCACATGTTTGACCCGCACGGCCCCTACGAGCCGCCCCCTCCCTACGACACCCGGTACTACGAGGGCGACCATCGAGACCCGGCGCATACCAGCATGCAGGGAGCGAAGAACGTCGCTGTCTACCTAAAGAAGAGCCTGGACGGCATCACCGATGTCAACTACGTGCTCGCCCAGTACGATGGTGAGATCAGCTACGCAGACGCCCAGTTGATGCGCCTGACCGATACATTGGAGTCGCTGGGCGTGGCGAACAACACCTTGGTCGTGGTGATCGCCGACCACGGCGAGTCGTTCGGCGAGCACGGTGTCTGGTTCAACCACGGCGATGACGTGTACGAGACCAGCCTCCATGTGCCCTTCGTCGTGCGGTACCCGGGCCGCGTCACCGCAGGAACCCGAGTCGAGCGGCCCTTCGAGGGGACAGACCTCGCGCCGACCCTGCTCGATCTGCTCGGCCTCCCCGCCGCGCCAAGCATGACCGGGGTCTCGGCGGCGGGCCTCATCGGAGATCACGAAGGGAAGGGCAGGACGATCGCGCGTTCGATGTGCTTCGACAGGGAGGCGAACGTCGCTGGCCGCGCGAAGGGGGAGATCACTAAGCCCAAGTGGCGGATGACCGGGCTGCGCGGTCCCGCCAGCCGGTACGTCGAGCGGGAGACCGGCGACGCCCCGGAGTATTTCGATCTGGCCAGCGATCCAGCCGGCGAGCGGGACGTGGTCGCCAACGTCGGGTGCACGCCTGCGGGCGTCGAGCTGCTGTCCATCCTCCGCGGACAAGCATCGCAGCTCTTCTCTTCAAATGCGACCGAGCGCAGCTCCGCGGAGGTCAGCCCGGAGGAGCGGGCCAAGCTCGAGGCTCTGGGGTACCTGTCCGGAACCGACGAGGAGGGAGCAGGTGGCGGCCCCGCCGCCGCCGCCGTGGATACCACGCAGCCCTGCCCGGTCGAGGCCCCCCCGCTGCGCCTCGAGCCACGAGATTAAGCCGCTATGGTAATCGAGGAGAACCCGCTGAAGGACGCCTACCGGCGCGTCATCTGGGGTCCGTACCGCGGGCTGCTGGAGCGCCTGCCCGCTGGCTGGGAATACCGCGCGAACCGCCGGCTCGGGCTCCTGATCGGGGCGCTCGCGGCGGGGAAGATGGGGCAGGTTCGCGCCAACATCCAGCGGGGACTAGGCTCATCGCCCGGCGCCGGCAGCCTGAGCGCCATCGCGCGGGAGACCATGGGTACCCACTTCCTCAACCAGTATGCGAGCTTCGCCTTCGGTCGCATCACGGTGGACAACTGGGACAGCTACCTGCGCTTCGAGGGCCTCTCGCAGCTTGAGGAGCATGCCCGACAGGGGCGCGGCGTGGTGCTGCTGCACCCCCACATGGGCCCGGCGCAGCTACCGCTCTGCGTGCTCGGCGTCCGCGGCTACCGCGTGCACCAGATTGGCGGGGGCGAACCCCTCGTCGAGAAGACCGAGACCGGCCGGTGGGCGACGCAGCTGCGCCACGATCTCGAGGAGCGCATGCCGGTGGTGTTGCATCAGGGCGGGAGCTACCTGCGGACCCTGCTGCGGGCGCTCGGCAACGGCGAGATCGTCCTCACCGCCGTTGACGGCACTGGCGGAGGGAAGGAGATCGGGCGCCGGTACCCCCGTCAGGTGCTCGGCCAGACGATGGGGGTCCCGGTCGGAGGGTTCTACCTGGCGGCGCGGAGCGGTGCGGCGCTGCACCCGCTGCATACGGTGCGCGACCCGGAGCGGCGCGGTCGCTGGCTCTCGGTGATTGGGCCCGAGATCGAGCTGCCGCTTTCGTCGACCGGTGACATTGACGCGGTCCTAGAGCTCGGGGCGGACTGGACCGCGGCGTACCTCAGCCGGGTGCTGCGGGCGCATCCGGGCGAGTGGCACTTCTGGGACGGCTTCCAGCCGGGGGGATTGATCGCATGAGTCGCATCGCGACGATGGCCTCGCGGGCGTGTTTTTCCGGGGTTGCGCTGTGCGCCGGCGGGGTGCTCGCCGGCAGCGCGCTGAACCCGTTCTTCCTCGATGTGCCGCTGCTGGTCGGGCTTCCGCTGCTGTCCGCGGTGCTGGTGCTCTCGTGGATCGGGCGGGATCGGCCTTCGCGGGTGCTCGGCGTCGCGAGCGTCGCGCTGCTCGCCGTCGCGATGGCCCGCGTGCCTCGCGGACCGGCCTCTCCCCGCACGTTCGTGCTCGGGGTGGACGGTGCGACCTTCGCTGTGATCGACGCACACCCCGACATCCTCCCGAACTTCACCGCCCTCCGCAACGACGGTGCCCGCGCTGTCCTCCGCTCGCGGGACCCCATGTTCTCGCCGCTGCTCTGGACCACGATCGCGTCTGGGCGCACCCCCGACGAGCATGGAGTCCACGGCTTTCACGTCCACGCCGACGACTGCAAGGTCGCGCGGTTCTGGGACGTGGCCGAGGAGCAGGGGCAGGGGGTCGGACTCTACAAGTGGCTCGTCGACTATCCGCCGCGATCCTTCAAGACAGGCGGATTCTGGGTGCCAAGCTGGCTGGCGCCCGACGTCCAGACCTTCCCCGCGGACCTGTCGGTGGTGAAGGAGCTCGAGCTGTCCCGGCGGTTGCGGCGCAAGCAGGTCGCGGCAAAGCACAGCACGGTGTCCATGGCGGTGCGGCTGGTCGGCGTGGGCGTGCGCTTGTCGACGCTCCTGCGCGCGGTGTCCTGGTCGCTGGAGGAGCGGATCTTAAGCCCGAAGACCGAGCGGGTGAACACCGCGATGCAGGAATTGCGGGGCTGGATCGACCGGGATGTGTTCGTAGCCAGCGTGCATCGAACCCGCCCCGATCTCGCCAGCTTCACCTATTATGCGACAGACGGACTGGCCCACTTGTATTGGGACAAGTATGAAGCCGGGCAACATAGCGGGGGGCAGGGCGCCGTCGACTCGCCCGTCCTCGCCGCCTATCGGCAGGCGGACGCGATCCTCCTGTCCATCCGTGGGATGATGGGTCCGGACGCACGGCTCATCGTAGTCAGCGATCACGGCTTCCAGGCCATGGACGGCACCGGCCTCGCCGGGCAGTTCGCGCCCCTGACCGAGCGCCTGCGAGCGAGGCTGGACGTACAGGTGCCATCGGGCGCGCCGTTTGACGTGATGAAGGTGGGGCACAAGCTCACCGTCGGCTTCGCGGACCCCGCCCAGCGAGAGCCCGTTCGAGCCGCGCTCGCCGCGCTGGTGGACGCCAAAGGCGAGGCGTTCTACCGGGTGGAAGACATCGACGGGATGGGCGGAGCGCTCGGGCTCACGCTCGCCGACGAGCAGCTCACCGGGGAGCGTCTGGCGACAGACACCGTGGGCGGCGAGTCGATCACGGCCTACGTCACGCTCACCGATGCCTACACCGGGACCCACAAGTGGGACGGCATTTTCTATGCTTACGGAGAGGGCGTCCAGCCGGGGACCGAGCTGGCCGAGGTTCCGCTCCTAGACGCCGCGCCCACCATCCTGGCCGCCGCCGGGCTGCCGGCCGCCCGAAACATGGTGGGGACTGCGCAGATCTTCGCTGAGCTGCCTCGCGTAGACTCCTGGGATTCCCTCGTGCTCGATCTGCAGTGGGTCGACGTCGGGGAGGCGGGTGTCGGGGTCAACACCGACGCGTTGAAGTTGCTCGGGTACGTGCAGTGACGGCGCTTTAGTTAGTCGAGAAATGGTAGGACGCCCCATGTTCTTGGACATCCTGAGCGCGTTCTGGCTCGTCGGCCCGGCGATGGCCTATGAGCACGTCGGGTGGGCGTGGACCGGGCGACTGCGACGCGGACCCTGCGTTGATCGACCTGTGTTGGTGGATGAGTGACCCTCCCGGGGCTCGCTCCCCGATGGTTACCCCGCGGAGGTGATCGCGACGTCCTTCGACAACTGGGAGGAGGGGCGGCGTGCGCGCCGATCGCGGATGAGTACCAGGGGCTGATGGACGCCGAGGGCGACGATGGCGGGGGGCACGGCGTACACGTCTATTGGGACGATCCAGGTGGAGACCAGTGAGCGCGACATCGTGCCCGAGCGACGGTGGACTTCGAGGGCGGCGCGTGGGCGCCGTTGATCGAGCTCCCTTGGGCGGGAGACTTTGTGGTGGTGATGAACGTCGGCGGTCCCGGCGGTGTCGCGGCGGGGTTTGTCGGTGTATCGGCGGGGGAGGAGGCGAAAGGGGGGTGTTCGAGCGCGCCGGGGCAGCGCGCCGGCGGGGTGATGATCGCGATGGGAGCGCTGGCGACGGCCATGTCGAGGCGCGGGCGGCGGTGATAGCCTTCGCTCAATGCGCATCCTCATGGTCGCCCGGCGGTGGCCGCCCGACGTCCGTAGCGGCACCGAGACGGTGTTTGAGAACCTATGGGCGAACGCTGTCGCGGCTGGACACGAGGTGCGACTCGTGGTCGGCTTTCGGAATTCGCCCGAGGGATTTCCGCTCGGCGCGGTGCTGGTGGACCTCCGGCGGAAGGGCCCGCTCTCCTACCTCGCGATGGAGCGCGCGGCGGTAGCTGAGGCCCGCGCCTTCCGGCCGGACGCCGTGCTGTCGAACTCGATCGAGATCCGCGTTCCAGGGGTGCGCAACGTGGTCATCGTCCACGATCTGAACTTCGGGGCTGCGGGCCAGCGGACCGCGGCTCACCGGGCGCGCGAGGTGCTCTACCGCATGCAGGCTGCGACGGGGGCGGTCATCGTCACCGTCAGTCGGGCTACCGGTGAGGCGCTGGCGGCGCTCGGCATCGCTGCGGTCGTGATCCCGAACGGTGTGGATCTCGAGAGGTTCAAGCCGGTGACCCGGCTGGCGCCCGTGCCCGACGGTCTCTCGGGAGCTCCTACGGTGCGGTTCGTATACCCTTCGCGGATCCTTCCTGGGAAAGGCCAGCACATCGCGCTGGACGCGTTCGGCCGATTGCGGCCCGACCAACGTAAGGGATGGGAGCTTGTATTGGTTGGTGCGGTAGCTGACCGCATCTACGCGGATCAACTCAAGGTCCAGGCGTACACCCTCCCGGTGCGGATCGAGCTCGACGTGCCCGACATCGCGCCCTACACCCAGCAGGCCGACGTGGTGCTCTTCCCCACCCGCATGACGGAGGGGTTTGGATTCACCGCGGTCGACGGCATGGCCTGTGGTAAGCCGGTCATCTGGTCCGAGCAGCCCGCGATCCGCGAGGCCACCGGCGGGATCGGGATCGCCGTGCCGATGGACGACGCCGAAGCCCTCAAGCGCGCGATGCTCGAGCTCGGCAACGACCCGGTCGCTCGGGACCGGATCGGGCGCGAGGGGAGGGCGTTCGTCGAGCGGTACTCGTGGGTCGAGGTGTGGAAGCGGTACGAGCGGGTGCTCGCGGGACGGTAGAACGGCGCGTTAGCGGCGTTTGGCGTTTCTCCCTCCACGGTTCGCGCGTGATGCCGCTGTCGCGATGAAGCTCCCGGAGGAACCTCTAAAAATCCCGCATCGTGCGCTCGCATGGGATCGGGCCGCCCGTCCGCAGCCCCATTGCCGCCCGCCATCGTGCATCGACCTCGGCACGGTCACCGAGCCCAGCACCTTGGCTACGCTGCCCGGCATGAGGATGTCGGACATGGCAAACCGAGGATCGAAGCAGGACGTTTGCGACAGAGACCGTGTTGCCAAGGGAACCTCTTGTCGCCTTCGCGCGCGCCCTCGCGGCGGGCCACTTCGTCGCGGTGGCTTCGTTGTGCGAGCGTGGTGTGGTTCCCGGCCCACACCCGCCTTCGAAGCCCTGTCTGCCTGTGATTCTCGGTGTTTGACGAAAATGATCTGCGAACGCGGGGAATCACGTTTCCCCGAACGCTGCTATCGCCCCGGCTTCGGCAGTGCTCCCGGGCCTCTCGGGCTGTTGACCCCCGGGCGGGCCTTGCGGTCCTGCTCCTCCGCCTTCTCCCTCGCCGCAGCCGCAGCCGCCCGAAGCCCGGAGGGGTCAGGGGGCAAGGGCATCGGGTCTCCGGGGCGGTGATCCAGACGCCAGTTGATCGGGATCAACTTGTAGAGGTTCCGGAGCGGGCTGACCCGAACAACCAGATAGGCGTCGCGCCACTTACGCATCGCCGCTCGGTCCCTCCGGTGCCAGGCCACGTACCAGGCGCTCGCGGTGAGGTCTGCGTCGTTCTCGACCACGTAGGAAGACAGAAGCTCCTCGGCTCCGTCAAAATCACCCTGATCCGCGAGGACCCGGACGCGGATGGCGTCGCTGTCAGTGGTCTCGTTGCTCTTCAGCGCTCGGCCCTCGAGGATGTCGAGCGCCTGCCACGTCTCGCCCTCCCGCCTCACCGCCTCTGCGTTCACCATGCGCGCCAGTCCGGGCCGTCGGATGCGCTTGATGCTGCGCATCACCCGGGACACCTCGAGCGGGTCATCGAGGTCGAGCCAGCTCTGTCCATCCAGTCCCCACAGGTTCCGGACGGTGTTTCGGTCGGTCGGCCACTCCCTCACCACGATGTCGAATTCCGTAAGGTCTCCTCGCCGAAGAGCCAGAACCGCCTTGGCGTAGAAGCTGGAATCCCGATCGTCGCGTGCTACGGCGAGCTGGTCGAGCAGCGCTTCGAGGTCGTCGAACTGCCCGTTGGCGTCCAACGCGAGCACGAGGTTGGTCAGCGCGCTGGTATTGGTCGGGTCTCGGTCGACCGCCATCTGGCTGAACATCACCGCGTCGTCCGCGAAGCCGAGGCGGCCGGAGCACACCGCAGCGGCCAGCGCGACTTCGGCTCCAAACGCCTTCATGCCTACGTACGGCCAGAACTCGCGCAGCGCCACATCGCAACGCCCAAGGCGGGTGAACGCGCGCCCGAGCCCGAGATGGGCCGGGACGGACTCGGGGTTCGCCGCGATCTCCTTCCGAAAAGCCTCCGCGGCCTGCCGGTAGTTTCCTTGCTTGAAGAAGCCGTCGCCGAGGCCGGGCAGCCGGCGGTGGGCTTCGCCGTCTGCCACCCCCTGCTCCGCCGGAGATGGCGTTCTTGCTTTCGTCCTCGGCTCGCCCGGCCCGCCGAGCGCGAGCGGGGCGATGGCGAACAGGGCGAGCAGGAGCCTCGTCATGGCGTGGGCTTGGGGGCGGGGGTGCTCTCCGTCGGCTGGTCGATGGGCTTGCCGGTGGTCGGGTCGATGCGGACCACGGTCGCCCCCTTCTTCTCGGCCTCCCGGACCCGCACGGTGTTCAGGTCGGTCGCGCGCTGGAAAACGACATAGCCTTCGTCCTTCTTGCCCTCCTTCGCGAGCAGGTTGGCGTGCAGCAGGAGGACGTCGGGATCGTCTGCGGCCAGCCCCAGCGCGACGTCGATCACCTTTCGCGCTCCCGTGTAGTCGGCGAGGTTGAAGTGGCACTGCGCGAGGGCGCGGTGGGCTTCCGCCTCCTTCGGGAAGGACCGGGCGATGGCCTCGACCTGCGGCTTCTGGTCGAGCCAGCGCTGGTCCTCGCCGTACAGGCGGGAGAGCAGCCGTCGCGCCATCGCATTGCCGGGGAAGTCCTTCACCTCTGGCTCAAGCAGGTTGTAGGCGTCGTTGCGTGCGCCCGCAGCGATCGCAAGGAGGGCAAGCTGGGATCGCGCCGCTCGGCGCGGGGTAGGGCTGCTCACGCCCACCCGGAGGTACTGTTCCGCCTTCTTGAAATCCTGCTTCTTGAGCCAATACTGTCCAAGCAGGGCGCTGACGCCGAACTCCTTGGGGTTCTCGGTCGTGTACTTCGTGGCGATGGCCACAGCTTCCTCGGGGCTCTTCAGCTGGAACAACGACTGCACTTCGATCTCGCGGGCCGTGCCGCCGTGCGGATCGCGTTTGAGGGCCTCACGGGCGTACTCGAGCGCCTGCTCTGGCTGGTTCTGCTGGACGGCCATCCCGGCCAGCGTGGCCCAGACCCGCGCCTCGTCCCCGAAGTCGGTGGTGAGCGTCTGGACGTAGTCGCGGGCTTCGTCAAAGCGCTTCATGCGCGCCAGCACGTTCACGCGCCGCATGCGCAGCTCGAAGGCGTCTGTCTTGAGCGCGATCGCCTCGTCGAGCAGCGTGAGGTTCTCCCCAGGGGACAGCTTTGAGCTCTGCCGCTCGATCTTGTTCAACTTCTCGAAGAACTCGCGGTAGTCCTTCGGATCGGGCAGCACGGCGTAGTCGATGTCGCCCATGGACGGCGAGGTGTACCCGAGGGACGCCAGCTGGGCCTGAGTCTCCGCGTCCATGCTCGAATTGCTGCCGTTCGGCGGTGCGGCCTGCTTGTCCGTCAGCAGCTTCTTGAGCCGGGCCACGTCGTCCGGCCGGCTGTCGGCGAGGTTGGCCTTTTCGCCGGGATCGGAGGCCAGGTCGTAGAGCTCGGGCCGGGGCGTGTCGATGAGCTTGAGGGTGCCGTCCAGCACCATGCGATGTGGCGCCAGCTTGAACCGGTCCGACAGCTGGTAGCTCTCCGCGTAGGGGACATCCGGGGCGCCCGCCGCCGGTTGGGGCTGGCCGTCAAGACCGTCCGGGACGGTGAGGCCGAGGAGCTTTAGCACTGTGGGCGTCAGGTCGGCGGTCGACACCGGCGACGTCGTGATTCCCGGGGTCACGCCGGCACCGGAGAGGATCCACGGCACGTGCTGTGTTGCCTGATACGTGAACAGCCCGTGGGTGATCTCCTGATGCTCGCCTAGCCCCTCGCCGTGGTCCCCGATGATGGCCCACAGCACGTTACGGCCCTCGAACGCGGAGACCACGCGGCCGATCTGGTCATCCACGTAGGCCAGCTCGGCGTCGTAGGGACGATCCTTCATCGCCTCGTCGTAGGGGGCGCGTGCGATGTAGGGGAAGTGCGGATCGTAGAGGTGTAGCCACAGGAAGACCGGTTTGTCCTCCGGCTGCCCTGCAAGCCAGCCCAGCGCGTCATCGACCACCGTTTCCCCTATACGCTCCGTATGCCAGTAGTTCTTGTCCGCCCCCTCGCCCTCGGGCATGCTGTCGTAGAACGCGTCGAAGCCCTGAGAGAACCCCCATTGGCGGGTGGTGACGAACGCGGCGACGCTGCCAGCGGTCCGGTATCCGGCGGTCTGCAAGTGCTCGGCGAGGGTGGTGTACTTTTCGTCCAGCACGTTGTCGCCGTTGGAGCGGATTCCGTGATGGTAGGGCTGGAGGCCAGTCAGCATGGTCGCGTGAGCGGGGATCGTCAGCGGGAGCGGAGAGATGGCGTTGGCGAAGCGCATGCCGCTGGCCGCGAGCGCGTCGAGGGAGTCAGTCTTCGCGTCCTTGTACCCGTAGGACCCGAGGCGATCGGCGCGGGTGGTGTCGAGGGTGATCAAGACCACGTCCGGTAGATCGGCCGGTGCAGGGGTTCCTGAGGTGGCCGGTGCACCCGCCCCGCCGCTGCACGCCGCCAGCGTGGGGAGGAGGAGCATCGCTGTCCCGAAACGAACCGACGGCAGGGGGGCGGTGAGGAACACGGGCGCTCGCTTTTGGGGGACGTGAGGGGGGGCGCCCGGTTCTACCCGCGGGTTTGGAGAAGGGCAAGAAACGGGATGTAATGAAGCTACCCGGACCGCGGGTCTGGCGAAGACCGGTGCGGACAGCCCTCGGGGGGCCGGTTACCTCGCCCGCTTTCGGAGGCGCCTTGGATCCCTACAGCCTGCTTGAGCCCGCCGCGACCCGCGTGCGTGACCCCCTTTCCGGCCGATCGGTGTGGGTGGCCGGGATGATTCAGGACGCGAAAATGGACAATGACATCCTGAAGTTCGTCCTCGCGGTGAAGAGCGAGCACGCGACGGAGGACCGCAACCGGCTGCGCGACGCCGTGGTGCGAAATCTGGTCGGCGCCGGGTGGGGTGGGGAGGTCAGCTGCACGGTGCGTGTCGCGGGGGTGCTGAACGCCGCTCCCAAGCCCCACTCGACCGCTCAAGGAGACCACGGGCACAGCCACGGGGACGATCACGGGCATGGGGCGGCGGCGCCAGCGGGTGGCCCCAAGAAAGAGCCTCTAAAGGGGATGTCGGGCCCGGGCATGCAGCCTCACGGCGGGCCGATCACCAAGAAGCCGATTCCCGGGGTGAAGCACATCATCGCCGTGGCTTCGGGTAAGGGCGGGGTGGGCAAGAGCACGGTGGCGGTCAACCTCGCGGTGGCGCTGGTGCAGCGGGGCCGGAAGGTCGGCCTGATGGACTCGGACATCTACGGCCCGTCGGTCCCGTTGATGATGCACGTCCGCGGCGCTCCGGTCGCCAACGAGCAGAAGAAGATCCTGCCGCTGAAGGCGTTTGGTGTGGAGTGCATGAGCATCGGGTTCCTGATCGACGAGAAGGAGCCCATCATCTGGCGTGGCCCGATGGTCATGGGGGTGGTCAATCAGTTCCTCAAAGACGTCGACTGGGGTGAACTTGACTACCTCATCGTGGACATGCCCCCTGGGACGGGTGACGCGCAGTTGACGATGATCCAGGCGGTGCCGATCTCCGGAGGGGTGATCGTCACGACGCCGAACCCGGTGGCGCTGCTCGACGCGGTGCGAGGGCTGGAGATGTTCCGCAAGCTCGACGTGCCCGTTCTTGGGGTGGTGGAGAACATGAGCTGGTACGACACCGGGCCCGGCGGCTCGATCCGGATGCACCCGTTTGGTGAGGGCGGCGGCGTGAAGTTGGCGGCGGAGTATGGGGTGACCCTGCTTGGACAGGTCCCGCTTCGTGACGCGATCCGGTCTGGTGGGGACTCCGGGCGACCGGCGGTGCTGGATGGGGAGACGGTGTTCGAGGCGGTCGCTGCCGCGGTGGAGCGGGCCCTCCCCGTCTGACCATGAACCCGGACACCGCGCTCGTTGATCGCCACGGCCGGCTTCACACCTACATGCGTGTGAGCGTGACCGACCGATGCAACTTCCGGTGCATCTACTGCATGCCGGCCGAAGGGCACGCGTGGTTGCCGCGTGCGGACGTGCTGAGCCACGAGGAGATCGTGCGCATCGTCACGGTGATGGCAGGCAGTGGTCTTCGTCGCGTCCGGTTGACGGGGGGAGAGCCGCTCCTTCGACGGGGCCTCGTGTCGCTCGTGGAGGCGATCGCCGCCGTGCCGGGCATCGATGATCTGTCCATGACCACCAACGCCTTTGGGCTGGCGGAGCTGGCTGCGCCGCTACGGGCAGCCGGCTTGAACCGGGTCAACATCTCGATCGACTCGCTCGATCCGGCGCGGTTTTCGGCCCTCACCCGCGGCGGAAAGCTGGCTGCGGTCCTGGACGGGATCGCGGCGGCCCATGAGGCCGGACTCGGCCCGGTCAAGCTCAACATGGTGGTGATGCGCGGGGAGAACGACGACGAGATCGTCCCGCTCGCGGAGGCTTGTATGCCGGGCGGCGTGCTCGCAGCTCCGGCAGGGGGACGCGCAGCAGGCTCCGAAACGGTGCTCCGGTACATCGAGTACATGCCGTTTCAGGGCCGCTGGCACCAGAACGTGCCTGCGCGCGAGATCCGCGAGCGTCTGGCCGAGGCGGGGCTGCTCGAGTCGACGTCAGCCGCCGTGGGCGCGCTGCCCGGCGTGGGCCCGGCCACCTACGCCCGTTGGACCCCGCACGCTGGCGCCGGCGGCGTGGCTGTCGCTACCCCGGGAGCGTCCGTCCGCGTCGGGTTCATCGCGCCGCTGACCGAGCACTTCTGCGCCAGCTGCAACCGGCTGCGGTTGTTGGTGGACGGGCACCTGCGGACCTGTCTCGGCTATGAGGAGACGCCTTCGCTGCGGGACCTGCTGCGGGGTAGTGAAGCTCGCCCAGCCGCGACCAACCATGAACTGCTGGCTGCGATCGCCGGCATCGTGCAGGGAAAGCCCGCCGGGCACCTCGCGGAGACCGAGGGGGGGCAGAGTTTTGAGGGCGTGATGACATCCATTGGGGGGTAGGTGGAACAATGACGCTCCTCACCCTCCTCGGATGCCTCCCGTCGAGCTTCACGGTGCAAGCGGACGTCTTGGACATGGAGGGAGAGTGCTGGGACACCAATGTTCAGGTCACGTTTCAGATGAAGTACTGGCGCGAGCTGTGCAAGAGGGCGAGTACTGCAACGAGGTGGAGGGGATGGTGCCCACCGCGGACCGCCGGTGCATCAGCCTATTGGGGGGATGCGAAGACCACCCGCCCACCGTGGACCACGACCCTGCGTTCAGCTTCGACCACGACGACATCGTGATCTGCTCCGCCGCGTACCACGGCGACTCCCCCTGGAATGCGTGTCCGGTCCCGGCGCTCACGGAGTGGCCGAGACGTGGGGGCTCCCAGATGACCCCCGGCTCCGAAAGAACAACAGATAAAGCGCCGCCGCCACCACGATCCAGCCAAGTCCGACGGCGGCCGCACCCCGCACTGACGGGTCCGCCACCGCGCCGTAGATCGCGCCAAGCTCCAGCGCCGCGAACGCGATCGGGATGACCGCCGGCACGCCGGATCCCCCGAGCTTCACCAGCGCGAGCCCGGTCAACGCGAAGAACGCGGCGTCCACCACGACAACCCACGCCGTGAGCGGATCTACGCCCGCCGGCCCCGCGACGACGAGCAAGGCCCCCGACAGCACCGTGAGCAGCAAGATCGCCAGCACCGGCGTGCCCGTGGTCCCGTGGATCCGGGCAAATGGCGCGAAAAAGCGGCCGTCTGCGGACAGCGCCCACACCAGCCGCGGCCCGGTCAACAGGCAGGCGTTGAGCACTCCAAAAGCCGACAGCGCCACCGCTCCAGCGGCGATCCGCTGGGCGCTCCCGGGCAGCACCGCCCCAACCGCGTCTGCGGCCAACGCCTGCGACCCAGCCACCCCGTCGAACCCAAGCAGCCGGAAGTTTGCCCAGGCCGCGCCCATGTAGACGATCACGACCACCGCCACGCCGAGCAGGATCGCTCGAGGCAACGTTCGTTCGCCGTCTTTCACCTCTCCTCCTACCCAGAGCGCCTGCTGCCAGCCCCCGTACGCGAACAGCGTGGGCAGCAGCGCCGTCCACAGGGACACCGCGTGCGCGGGGCCGTTCGCGCCGGCCCCCCCGTCCGCGCTGACCTTCGCCACCTCCACCGGAGCGGCGAACAGGCCGAGCGCGATCACCGCACAGAGGGTGACGAGCTTTGCCGCCACCGTCACGTTTTGCAGCCGCGAGCCCCACCGGACCCCTGCAGCGTTGGCCAGCCCCACGCCCGCCATGAGCAGGAGCGCGCCCGGGATCGGGTTCGAGGGCTCTACGCCGACCAGCGCCACGCCGAGGTTCGACACCGCGATGATGCTGATGATCGCGATGGTTCCTGTCTGGATCGCGGTGAGGTTGCAGAACACGTACAAGAACCCGAGCATCGGCCCCCAGGCATCCCGAACGATGTCGTACTGTCCGCCAGCTCGTGGGTATTGCCGACCCAGCGCCGCGAACGTGACCGCACCAAGCGCGGCGACCAGGCCGCCCAGCGCCCACGCCAGGAGGGCCCGTGACTCCGACCCGGCGAGCCTCGCAACGGTCGAGGGCGTGAAGAAGATCCCCACGCCGATGATCGCCCCGATCACCACCGCGGTGGTGTCGAATAAGCCGAGCTCTCGGCGGAGGGTGGACATTCCTGAACGTAGCGCGGGCACGAAGCCCAACATCGGTTACCACGCCGAAATGCGCGCAGATCTCGCTTTGTCCCTCGTCGTGCTGCTCACCCTCTCGGGCTGTCAGGAGTACGGCCTGAAGAACAAGGTGGAGGAGGATCCGCCGCCGGAGGACTCCGGCACGCCGCCGATCGACACCCACACCGGCGACACGGCGCCGGTTGACAGCGACACTGACACCGGGGAGGTCGTCGTCGAGGACTCGCCTCCTCCCGAGGACACGGCGGTGGTCGCGACCGAGTCGGTCTACATCAACACCTCAGACATGTTGTACAGCTACGACCCGGCGACCAACACGTCCGCGCGCATCGGCGCTTTTCGCTCGGGTGGGAATGCGGTGACCGACATGACGGACATCGCGATTGACCTGTCCGGACACATGTACGGCGTCAGCTTCAGCAAGTTGTACTCGATCAATCCAGCTACCGCCGAAGCCAGCTTCGTCGCGAGCGTCGCCGACTCGCTGACTGGGCTCACGTTCGTCTCCGACGGCCGGCTAGTTGGCACCGGCAGCAAGGTCTCCTTCGTCGACACATCCAGCGGCGCGCTCACCACGCTGGTCCCGGCCGGACGCTACACCACCAGCGGCGACATCATCGGGCTGCCTGACGGCATGCTCTATTGGACCGTCGAGGGTGGGGATGACCTCGTTCAGATCGACCCCGCGTCAGGGGGAACGGTTCGGGTCGGGAATATTGGGGTGAGTGGGCTGTACGGCCTTGGTTATGCGGACGGCAAGATGCTCGGCTTCACGTCGGGCGGGCGCGTGGTCACCATCGACGAGTCCACCGCCCGGTCCGGCACAGCCAGCAGCCTGTCCGGCTCCTGGTGGGGCGCGACGACCAACCCGGTGCTCTGGTAGGCAGTTAGGACCAAGATCGCGATGAGCAGGGCCGCTCCCACGGCGCCGGTCAACAGCCCGAGGCAGCCGGACTTCCGCGGTTTAATGGCCTTCCGGAGCCAGTCGCTGTCGTTCATCCGGCGAACGACCCGGGCGCGACCCAGCCCCGGAGCACGTCTTCAACCTGATGGAGCCTGTCCTGGCCCCAGAAGCGCTGGCAGACCCCCGGCGACGATGCCTGCCGCACGATGAAGGTCGGCGCGCCGAAGACGCCATCTTCGTGAGCCTGCGCATTGTTAGCGAATAACGAGTCTTTCTGTGCAACTGCTGCGTCCGGATCCCCGCCGAGCGAGCGCAAGACGTCGGGGTCGGCGATGTCGAGTCCATCGACCCACGCGGCTCGGAATACGCGGTCTGCGAACGGCCACGGGTCAGGATGGGCCAGCGTGCAGCGCAGCGCGAGCACAGTACGAATCGGGAAGTGCGGCGTGAATCGGAAGGGTACCCCCCATCGCGCCGACCAGAGCATGAGGTCACGCAGGTACCAGCGTCGTTTCGCATCCGAGAAGCTGACCAGCGGGACGTCCACCTGACCGAGGCTGCGGAACAGCGCGCCCAGCAGGAAGGGTCGAAGGCGGACCGTCGCACCGGTGCGCTCAGCGAGGCCTCGGATCTGCGTGGAGGCGAGGAACGCGAAAGGGGAGCTGTAGTCGAACCAGAAATCCACGGTCGCGTTGGCCGGCGGGTCGAGGGGCGGGGGGAGCGGGGGGAGCGGGGCTGGCCCGAGCGCATCTTCGACGAAATCGAGTCGGTCGTGGCCCCAGTAGAGCGAGTCGTTGGGGGGCGCGCTCGCCTCCGTGTGGGTCCGGACCATAAAGGTAGGAGCACCGAAGATTCCAAGCGCGATCGCCTCGTCGGTCTCCATGCGCAGGGTGTCGCGCTCGCGGTCGAGATCAAGGTCGGGGAACCCGACCGAGGCGGCGATGGAGCGGACGCAGGCTTCATCCTCTATCGGGGCGTCGGCCGCCCAGTAGGCCCGGAAGAGGGCATGGATCAGCGGTCGGTGGTCCGATCCGGCCGCGCCAGCGGGGCGAGAGGCTGCTACGCGCGCAGCGGCGAGCGTGGCGCGCAGCGCGTGGACCGTGCGCCTCGGGTGCTGCGCCGGGAAGCTGAGCGGCAGGCCGGCCCGGACCAGCGCGCGTTGCTGGTCGTGGAGCGAGTGGACTGCCTTCTGCGGTGACATCGTCGTGGCGAGGTTTTGCGCGGTGCCTACAGCACGGAAGACGCCGCCAAGCAGAAACGGTCGGTACCGCAGCAGGGCGTTGGTGCGTTCGGCCACCCCCTCGACGAGCCCAGAGGCGGCGTAGGCGTAGGGGCAGGAGTAGTCGAACCAGTAGTCGAGTACGGCCTGGGCGGGAGGATCAAATGACATCAAGCTCGCTATCGTGCGCGCCCTCACCTCGAGTGGGTAGGATCCCCCCTCCGGGGATCCTACCCACTTTCGGGGGTGGCAAAGGCCGCCCAGCGGCGTTGGAGCTCCCCGAGGTCGAGGTTTCGGGCGGTGCGACCTCCGCTGTGCGCGCCGCACGCCGCGACCCGCTGAGGGCCCCTTAGATGTTGACACGTCAACATAATGCAGGTTTCCTCACGGTTGTTAGAGGGCCGCCACTTGGAGGAGCGTCTGGAGCGTCTGGGTCTATTGATGAGCGCCACATGCGCGGGCGTCCTCGCGCTCAGCGCGATGGGCGCTGCGTCGGGTGGGGCGTCCAATGGGCTCTCATCGATCATGGTGCCCATCGCGGTGGCCTCGGAGACGTGGATGGACGCTGGGGCCGGCCGGGTCGTCCGCGCGTTCCCTATTGTCTCCGAGCGGGTCGCGGCGGCGCCCCAAACCGTGCTCGAGATCGGGCACGACTCCGATTCGATCGTCGCCTCGATGGTCCCCGGGGGCTCGGCGATCCAGGACATCCTCGCCACCGGCGATGCCATGGCCGCCCGAATCGCGGCTGACGACCTGCTCGATCTGCTGGGCGCTCGGGTCGCGGCCGGGGAGGTGACGCTGGCCGATGCGGCGCCTTTGGCACAGGATCTCTGTGTCACAAGGGCCGATACCATTTGGGCGCTCGGCGGGGCCCCGCGCGGCGCACAGGGCGTTTTCCTGAAGCGCACCGCGGCGGGGGCCAGCCTTGGCGACTGGCAATGGGGCGTGCCGGCCTCGGTGACGCTGGCACAGGCCATCCTCGAGAGCGACTGGGGGCGCAACGCCCCGGGCAACAATCTGTTCGGGATGAAGGGCATCGGGCCGGCCGGGTCGACCGTGAGGCGGGTGGTGGAGTACCGGCACGGCCGGCGGACTACGCGGTTGGACTCCTTTCGAGCCTACCCTGACGAAGCGGGGGCGATGGTCGACCACGCACGGGTCCTCGGCTCGCGCGAGAGGTACGCCCGTGCGCGTTTGGCGGGGGACGATCCGCGCGCGTTCGCGAGGGCATTGGTTGGGGTCTATGCCTCTGATCCGCTGTACGCACAGAAGTTGGAGCGGCTCATCCTGCGCCTCGGGCTCGATCGGTTTGACTGGCGTCCCGGGGGCGGCGGCGATCGCGCTGCCCGCACGCTCGACGAAGGTGCCGCTTCGATGTCCCCTTGGATTCAATGGCGTCCCTGATCCCCGTTGGTTAGCCACTTGCATGGCCGCTCCTCCCACACCCAACGCTCCCCCCGCTGCCTACCTTGACTGGCTCACCGACGTGTTCGAGGAGGCTCAGGTCCCCCACGACGTCGTGTCCCGTCGTTACCTCGACGTCGCGCTGCGCCGCATCGCGAAGTGCCCGACGGGGACCGAGGAGCAGGTCTACCGGATCCTGCGCGACCGCTGGCTTCGGCAGGGGGCCCCGGGTCATCAATTGCTCGCCGGGCTGCTGCGCGATGAGGTGTACGCCCGTCGGGACTCCCCGCTCCGGCCGACCGAGGGCCACGCCTACTACACCAATGACTACCAGCCGACGGCCATCCTGCCCAACGTCGGTCCGGCTCGCGGACAGCACTAACCCGACGTCAGGATTGACTAAACCGACGAGGGAGCGGGCCCGTGCGCATTCGCAAGCTGGAGCTCCAGGGGTTCAAGTCCTTCGCCGACAGGGCGGTATTTCACTTCGGCGCCGGAATCTCGGGCGTCGTCGGCCCCAACGGCTGCGGCAAGTCCAACGTCGTCGACGGGGTGAAGTGGTGCCTTGGCGAGCAGCGCGCGAAGACGCTGCGCGGCGACTCAATGACCGACGTGATTTTTGGCGGCAGCACCGGCCGCGGTGCGGTGAGCTTCGCCGAGGTGTCGCTCACGTTCACGGCGGATGACGAGCCGTTTCCAGGGATATGGGAGCGTTTCCCCGAGATCGACGTCACCCGTCGGCTTTATCGCGACGGCACGAGTGAGTACAGGATCAACCAAGAGAAGGTGCGCCTTCGCGACGTGAACGACCTGTTCATGGACTCCGGGGCGGGCAACCAGCTCTACAGCTTCATCGAGCAGGGTCGCATCGGTCAGATCGTGCAGGCCCACCCTGAGCAGCGCCGCTCGCTGATCGAGGAGGCGGCCGGAATCTCGCGGTACAAGGCGCGTCGTGAGGAGACGCTCGACAAGCTGGCGTTGACGCGAACCAGCCTCGAGCGGGTCGGCGACCTCACCGACGAGCTGGCACGACAGCTCCGCAGCGCCGAGCGCGCGGTGGTACGGGCGATGAAGTGGCGTGAGCTCTCCGCACGGCTTCGCCAGCAGGAGATTCGTCTCGGGTTGACGCGCTGCCATGGGCTCATCGCCGATCGGAAGGCCCTCAGCCTGGGGGTGCGCGAGGCCACCGCGCTGATGGCGCAGGCGACGGTCGGGGTCACCCGGGCCGAGGCGGAGGGGGTCGGCCAGCGCGCCTGGCTTGAGGCGAAGGAGCAGGAGCTCGGCGAGCTCAAGGATGGCATCTCCAGAGCAGAGGCAGACCGGCGCGTCGAGGAGTCCGGGGTCCAGTTTCAGGAGCGGGATGCGGCGGGGGCGCGAGATCGGTTGGAGCAGCTTCTGCGTGACGTCGAGGGGCTTCAGACCGAGCGCGACGCGGCTTCGCTGGAGGCGGAGACCGCCGCGGCCCGGGTGAAGGCCGCTGAAGTCGAGCTGCCCGCCCGCCGCCTACGGGCGGAGGGGGTAGGCGCAGAGGCGCAAGCGGTCGGGTTGGCGGTGAGCCGGTCGCGCGGCAGGCTCGATGAGGCCCGCGCCGCCGCGTCGCTCGCTCTCGAAGGCGCGGTCAAGGCGAAGGGGGTGCGCGAAGGCATCGGCTTACGGCTCAAGGACCTTGTCGAGCGAGCGCGACGCCACGAGGAGCGGGTTGCCGAGGCGAAGGCTCTGGATGTCAGGGTGGAGGACGAGATCACCAGGATCGTCGCCCAGCTTTCGGACGTACATGCCACCGTAGACGGGCGAAAGACGACCGTGGAGGCCCGACACGTTGACGTGCGGACCGCCGAGGCTGCGCGAGATGAGGTCTCTTTGGGGGTGCGCGGAGCCGAGGTAAAGGTGCGCGAGGCTGAAAACGCCGCGTCTGCCGTGCAAGCGACGGTCAGGGCCGCCGAGGATGCGGTGCGGCGCGCGGGCGCCGACGTGACGACGCGGGAGAGCGGGGTGCGGGCGCGAGAGCAGGCGTGGACGGCTGCAGACCGGGAGCGGGCTGGCTTGGTCGCCCGGATCGACGCGATGGAAGACTCCATCCACCGGAGCACGGAAGCCCCGGACGGGCTGAGACAGGCGCTGGCGGTCCCGGGCGTCATCGGGTTGCTGGCCCCGCTGCTGGAGGCAGGCGAGGGGAGGGAGGCCGTGCTGGCCCGCGCGCTCGACGGCGGGCTCGAGACCGTTCTAGTCCCGGACGCAGCGGCGGCGGTGCGGGTCGCGGCCGGAGCGAACGGCGCCAAGGCTCGGGTGCTGGTCGTACCGCCGATTGGCATGTCGCGCAGCGGGCTCGCCGACATCCGGGGATCGGAGGTAGCCGAGCGTGCGCTGGGGGCGCTGGCGCCGTGGGTGGTCGAGGTTGCCACGGTTGGCGAGGCGTACCTGGCGCGGGAGCAAGGCGGGGCCGCTCGGGCTGCCGGAGAGCCAGCTCGGGCTGGGTATCCCCGGGTCGTGACGCGGGATGGGGCCGTACTCCGGGAAGACGGCGTTTTGCTGCTGGGAGTCGGCGTAGCGGGGACCGCTGCGTTCGCTCGCAAGCGAGAGGTCGCGGCGCTGAAGGAGTCGCTCGCCGGGCGGGAGCAGGCGGTGAAGGTGGCTACGGACGCGGTGGCGAAGGCTCGGGCCGAGGTCGGCGAGGCCGAGGCGGCGCGGGCGCTGCTCGTGGATGGGGTCAAGGCGGAGGTGGCCCGGGTCGCCGAGGCGCACGGCATTGTCGAGGCAGCGCGGGTCGCCCATCGGGCGCGGCAGGCGGAGATGGCGCCAGCGGAAGCGGCTATCCGGGCGGCGAATGGTGTCCTGGAGGCGGGACGCGTCGACCTGCGGAAGGCCGAGGGCGCGGAGCACGAGGTGAGGGCGCGCCTCGACTCGCGGCGAGCGTCCGTGGCAGAGGCCCGAAGGTCAGCTGGCCAGCTCGTCGCCGCAGGCCTCGCGATCGTACAGTCGCGTACCGAGCTTCAACGCGACGAAGCAACGGCGCTCCTTGCCATTCAGTCGTCAGAGCAGCGGCAACAAGTCGCGGAGGAGGCCGTGCGAGCCTGCACCCGCACACTGGAGACCGAGGAGCCGCGTTTGACGGTGCTGCAGGCTCAGATCGCGACGCTTCGGTTGAGCCTCGCGGAGCTGCAAGGCACGATCGCAGCGCAGGGGGCGTTGGCGGACGCCGCTAGGACGCGAAGCGAAAGGGCGACGGCGAGGATCGCCCAGGTCGGACAGGAGCGGTCCCGGCTGGAGACCCGGCTCGTTGAGATGGCGATAGAGACCGGGGAGGCCCGGGTGCGAATGCAGGCGTTTGGTGAGCAAGCAGGCGCGCTTCGTGACCGTGCGGATGCGGCGCGCATTCGGGTGGGGGAGGGGAAGGCGGCCGTGAAGCAGGCCGACGAGGCCGCTCGGACCGCCCGGGACCATCGGGATGCCGTCCGGGACACGCTCACCAAGCTGGAGTCGGGCTTCGCCGCGTGTAAGGACGCGCTGGAACGGCTGCGTGGGGACGTCGAGGCCCGGCACGAGGTGAGCCTGGTCGCGCTGTTGGATCGCATCGACCGGGACGGGCAGCTCCTCATAGACGGTTGGGAGCCGACCCCGGTGGAGGGCATCCCCTCACCGGACGCGGTGCCCACGCTGCGTATCGGTCGGGGAGAGGTGGACGGCGACGCACCCGGGCTCGCGAGCGAGGTAGCGGAAGTGAAGGGACTGCTCGCGCGGATCGGCGAGGTCAACCTCGGGGCCGAAGGGGAGTACCGTGAAATTGCCGACCGCCACGTGGAGTTGGTCCGGCAGCGGGCTGACCTTGAAGAAGCCATGCGGATCATCGAGGACGTGATCGGCCAGCTCAACCGCACGTGCCGGGAGCGATTCAGGGAGACCTTCGACCTCGTCGCCGACCACTTCAACGAGATCTACCCGCGGCTGGTGGGCGGTGGATCGGGGCGGCTTGCGCTCACGAACGAGGACGACCTGCTCGTCACGGGGGTCGAGATGTACGTGCAGCCCCCCGGCAAAAAGGTACAGCAACTCTCGCTGCTGTCCGGTGGCGAGAAGGCAATGGCCGCGATCGCCCTGATCTTTTCGTTGTTCCGGGTCAAGCCGTCGCCGTTCTGCTTGCTCGACGAAGTCGACGCCCCATTGGACGACGGGAACGGCGCCCGGTTCAACGACATGCTGCGGGAGATGGCCACCCGGTCGCAGTTCATCGTGATCACGCACAACAAGAAGACGATGGAGTGCGCCGATGTCCTCTACGGCGTGAGCATGCCGGAGCCGGGGACCAGCCGGTTGGTCACCGTCCGGCTGGAGTGATCCTACGCGAACAGGGCTCGGGCGAACACATCGGGGTCGAAATCTCGAAGGTCGTCCAGCTTTTCTCCGCACCCGACCAGCTTGACCGGTAGGTTCAGCTCTTCTGCGATCGCCACCACGACCCCGCCCTTCGCGGTGCCATCCAGCTTGGTGAGCGCGATGCCCGTGACGTGCGTGACCTCCTTGAAGACGCGCGCTTGCGCCAACGCATTTTGCCCCATCGTGCCGTCCAGCACCAGCAGGACCTCGTGCGGGGCGGTCGGCAACAGCTTCTGCACTACGCGCACAATCTTTCCGAGCTCCGCCATGAGGGCGGCGTGGGCCTGCAGTCGCCCGGCGGTGTCCAGAATGACGATGTCGATGCCCTTCGCGATCGCCGACTTGATGGTGTCATGGCAGACGGCGGCCGGATCGCCGCCCTCTTGATGGGCCACCACCGGCACGCCCGCACGCTCACCCCACACCTTGAGCTGGTCGATGGCGCCCGCTCTAAAGGTGTCCCCCGCACCCAGCATGACGCTCTTTCCCTCCAGCTTGTACCGTGATGCCAGCTTGCCGATGGTGGTCGTCTTCCCGGCGCCGTTCACGCCGACTACAAGGATGACGGTCGGGCCTGCTCCAACGCCGGCCGCGCTCGAGGCCAGCGCGAAGTCGAACCGGGCGATCCGTCGCCGAACCTCCTCCGCCAACCAGCCCTTGAGCTCCTGCACCGGCACTTGGGCCTCGCGCGCGCTGCCGACCAGCGCGGCCGCCGTGCGTGGCCCCACGTCCGCCCGGATCAGCGCCTCTTCGAGCTGCCCCCATGCGGCATCGTCGAGGGGGCTCCCCGGTGCGAAGCTGCTGAACACGGCGCTGAAGGTCGCCCGAGTGCGAGCCAGAGCGTCCCCCAACCGATCGAGCACTCCCCCGGAGCGGTTCCTCGCCGAGCCGGGGCCCCCTTGCTCACCCGGCGCATCGCCTCCCGGCGTGCCGTCACCCGGCGTGTCGTCCGCCGGGCTGTGCTCCGCTCGGGATCCCGGGCCGTTGGGGTTCAGCACGCCAAACAGGCCGGATCCTCGACGCACGCTCCAGGCCAGCGCTCCGGAAGCGGCGACTAGCACGAGGATCCCCCCGATGACGCCCGTGATGCTGCCTAGATCGTCGTACACCGGCCGTCGCTAACCGACCGTGCCTCGCACGGGTACTCACGACCCCGTCGAGTACGTTAGGCCCTCGATGTGCAAAAGGCCATTTCCATCCTCGGTCGAACCTACACTCTCCGCGCGGACGACGGGGAGGACCTTGAACAAGCTGCGGCGGAGGTCGACCGGCGCGCCCGAGAGCTGATGCGGAAATCACCCGCCTTTGATCAGGGGACGGCCGCCATACTGACCGCGTTGAACCTAGCCAGTGAGCTGCGCAACGTGCGCCAGCGCGCCCGGGCCGAAGTCGCGGAGGCCGATCACCACATGGCGGCCGTCGAGGCCGTGCTTGAAGCCGCCCTGTCTCAAGGGCCGGCTCCTGATGACGACGGGGATGACGACGGCCGCGATGAGCCGGGGGAAGCTGGCCACCGGGGGCCGGTGAAATGACCCCCAGAGCGCAGTGGATGATGTCGGTGACGCGAACCCTCGACCTGATCACCGCCAAGGTGACCGGGGTGGCGGACCACGTGGAGAATGCCCCGCCCGGCGTGATGGACCGCGTGGCGGGCCTGCTCCTCGGGGGCGGTGCGCTCGGGGTGCTCGGGTTGGCGATGTACCTGACTCCTGACCCGAACGGGTTCGGGACCCATCGGCAGCTCGGCCTGGGCGGGTGCACCATGCTCACCCTGACCGGCTGGCCCTGCCCAATGTGCGGCATGACCACGACGTTTACCTTGTTCGCCCACCTGCGTCCGTTGGAGGCGACGCTGAACCAGCCGTTCGGGCTGGTCTTGTTCCCGCTGACCTGCGCTCTGGCCGCTCTCGGCCTGGCGGATGCGGTCA
>SHYV01000005.1 GCA_009692605.1 Myxococcales bacterium | reverse complement strand
TCTCTGCTCTCCTTCGTACGGCCGCTCTCGCTCGGGCTGGCGCTCTCCGCGTCCACGCTCGTCGGGTGCGCTGGAACGCTGAATGACCGCAGCTTTCCCACGGGCAGCAGCACCATCATCGCCTCGGCGGATGGCGCCGCGCTCTACGCTGTGAACCTCGATGAAGGCACGGTCTCGCGGTTCGAGCCCGCCACCGGCGCGCTCCACAATGTGTCCGTTGGCATCGATCCGGCGCGTATCGCCCGCACCAAGGATCGCGTCTTCGTCACCCTTCGCGCCGAACGAGCGATCGCTGTGCTCGAAGACAGCGGCGGAACGCTCACCGTCGTTGATCGGATCAACGTGGACGCCGAGCCGGTTGGCATCGTGGCGAGCGAGAACGGGAAGCGCCTCTACGTCGCGAATTCGCAGGCCGAGAGCGTATGGGAGATCGACGGGGAGAGCCTGGCGGTGCTGCGGAGCTGGTCGGTTCCGGGGCACCCGACCTGGCTCGCGCTCCACCCGGGCGGCAAAGCGCTCTTCGTGGGCAGCGCGATGGGCGGCACCTTGTCGTCGATCGGGCTTGGGGACGACGGTAAGGTGGAGGAGATCAACCTGCCCGGCGTGGGCGGCGCCGGTGATGATGCGAACGTCGATCTCACCCGGCGGATCACGGGGGATCTGTCGATCTCCCCGGACGGTCGCTCGCTCGCCGTGCCCTGCATCTACGTGGACAATGCCACACCCATCGCGCCCGAGGGCGACGCCGACTTCGAAACCAGCGGCGGCAGTTCCAGCGGTTATGGCTCGACGGGACTCGGCATTTCGCGTCTGAACCCGGGTGTCGTCGTGGTGCCGCTAGATGGTGCTGGCTTCGCAGACGGAAGCGAAGCGAGGCCGATCTTCATCGCCGGGACCGCCCCGGACCCGATCGACGAAAACAACACGTTCACCGCCCGCAGCTACGTCACGACTGCCCGGTACTCGCCGGACGGTGACACCATCTGGGCATCCATGGAAGGCTCCCACACCGTCATCACGCTGTCGGCGGACCCGGTCTTCTCCTCAAACGATGACTGCAGCTTCTGCAACTCGGACAGCGGCGGCAGCTTGAGCCCCGCCTCCGGCGGCTTCTGGGTAGCGCCATCGGTGTTCACATCGGTGGACGACGGCCCCCGGGGGATCGCGTTTCTCGACAAGACCCCCTACGTGCACAGCTTTCTTGACCGCTCTATCGGGGTGCTCCGCGCGGATGAGGCGTCCACGCTGCTCAAGGCGCAGGTCGCGGACAACTTCATAGGCGAAGCGACCACCCGGGCTGACGCTGGCACGGGCATCGAGGTGGGCTCGCTCTCGGACCAGGCCGAGCGCGGACGTCGGCTGTTCTATTCCGCCACCAGCAGCCACATGTCGGCGCCCGGCTCGGGTGTCTCCTGCGCGACCTGTCACCTCGACGGGCGCAACGACGGCCTCACCTGGCCGCTCGCCAACGGCCCGCGGCAGACGATGAACCTGTCCAGCGGCATCGTCAACGAGACCGCGCCGTTCACGTGGACCAACGCCATGGCGACGGTCGCCGACGAGGCCATGGAGACGAGCCAGACCCGCATGGGGGGCGACGGCATCAGCGAGGCCGATGTGGCCGACATCCAGACCTTCGTCGGCACGCTCCGCACGCCGGACGTGTCGGACTCCGGGCTCGACCCCGCGTCGGTGTCCCGCGGCGAGGCGTTGTTCAACCGGGAGGACGTCGCCTGTGCCGAATGTCATGCCGCGCCGCTCTACACGGACAACCTGTCGCATGATCTTTACGGGCTCTCGGGCGTGAACACGCCCACCCTGCTCGGGATCGGGGCGACCGCGCCCTACCTGCACGACGGTTCGGCGCCGACCATGGCCGCGGTGCTGGAGACCTCCCGGGCCGGTCGCATGGGGGACACGTCCATGCTCTCGGACGCGGACATGGATGATCTCGAGTCGTTCCTCCGCTCGCTCTGACTCGGGCGCGTGCTCACGCTGATCGCGCTGTCGGCGCTGGTGTGCGGTCAGGCGTACGCCTGGGAGCAGATGTTCATCTCGGGCGAGGTGACGGTCACTCTGGGCGCACAGCATCCGTTCGGGGGTGCGATCTCGGTGCAGTTCGGGGAGGCACCGGTCGCGTACGATGGGCCTGACTTGCGGCTCGGTCTCGAAGCATCCGCAGGCCCCGGAGGCCCTGCGCTGACCGGATTCGGGCGCGCTGGCCTCCAAATGAACGGTTGGTTTAGCAACTACAATTGGCATTATTCGCCTGGGCTGGGGACGTACACCGAGCTTGGGTACACCTGGCGGCCGCTGAGCTGGAGCGGGCCGCGGGTGGGCGGAGGGGTCAACGTTTACCCAATCCATCTCCGATATCATCAGCTGATCCGGACCTGGAGAGTCGATCCGGCGCGGGTGGTTTGGGCGCGACTTCCGCTGCCAGTGAGGCACCCCAGCGCGCTCCCCGACCTCGACCTGCGGCTGGCGCTCGCGTGCGAGGTCTGGATGTTTCCCCGGCCGTTCCGACGCTGAAGGTCGATTGTGATCGAGACGGGCACGGCTTTAGCCCGCTCCGAACACCAGGACGAGGCCCGCCACCCAGCTGAGCACCCCGACCACCGCGGGATGGGGGAGGCGCTGAACCTGCTCCAGCAGGGTGAGCCCGATGACTCCGGCGCCAAAGTAGGGAACGAGGATCTGCATCGTGGTGAGGTTTTCGAGGTCTGACGGGAAGTAGTAGAAGTAGAAGCAGCCGTATCCGACGAGCGCAAAGGCGTTCGCCGCGATCTCAAGCACCATCGCCTCGACCGCCACCAACCCGGCGCGCGCAGCGAGGCCGTGCAGCCAGACGAGGTCGCGACGCGACCGGATGGCCGCATGAAAAGCGTATACGAACGCTCCATACATTGGCCACATGGCCGCGCCCACGCCCGAGGTGTACCCACGATGCAGGGGCCAGACCCGGTACTCCCAACAGGGCCGCCCGGTCGCCGCGACGAAGGCGCTGTCCACCACGATCTCGAGCGGCGCTGCGCACAAGAAGGTGAAGCCAGCGGCGCAGATCATCCCCGGCCATGTGGTTGGGCTGCTCGTCGCTGCGGGGTCCGGGGCGTCGCGCGTCCATCGGACGACGGCGTAGAGCGCCGGCGAAAAGACCAGCACGAACAACAGCACGAATTCTGCATGCCGCTCCGGCGGCAGCACGGGCTGGACCCCGAGCCCTCGGGACCTCGACGCATCGCCCGCGAAGGAGAGGACCAGAAATGCCAGCCCCTTCAGCGTCAGCGCGTAGGCGGCGAGCCCCGCGACGGCCAACCCCGCTGCGGCGACACCACGTGCGGCGGTTGGGGCGCAGCCAGAAGGAGACAAGGGGCGAGCCTATCCGTTGGGGGTTCAGGGCATGGCCGCCGGTGAGCGCGATAAGCCCCCGCGATGGAAGATCGCCGCCTGCTGATCGCTGCACTTGACCGCTTGCGGGCGGGTGGCGTCCTTGTCGCGGAGGTGCTGACGTCCCGCACCGACTGGCTGGAGCAGACGGGATCCCGCACCGCCCCTGCTTCGGGGGAGACCGTCTCCTGGACCGTGCGTGCGTGGCGTGCGGGTGGCGCGCTGGGGTTGGGGGTCGCGCCTACGAGCGGGGAGGCGATCGCCCTCGCGTTGGCTCGAAGCGCGGTGGCTGGTCCGGACCCCTACGCCGGGCCGAGCGAGCGTCAGGACATCCGCACCGCCGGGCTCGGAACCAGCGACCGTCGTTACGGCACCATTGAAGCGGCAGACCGGGTCGAGCTGCTCGATCTGGCCGAGCGCGCCTTCGAAAAGACAAAGGAGAATATTCGGCTGGTGCGGCTGCGCTACCGGCAGGAGCGGACGCGCCGCAGCTGGGCGTCGACGCGGGGGACGGAGGCCTCAGAGACCAATACGCGGTTCACGATTGAGGGCGAGGTCGAGACCGGCCAGCAGTCCCGTGTCACGCAGATCCTTGAGTCGCGCCACTTTTCGGACGTCGCCAGCCTGCCCTTCGGCACCGATCTGCGCCGCCGGGCCGAGCCGCTCTCCCGGGCGCTTGACGGCGCACCTCCGGCGTTGCCGATGATCGTCGAGCCGAGGGCGCTGGCGGAGCTCATGCGCGCCCTTGCGCCAGCGTTTGTTGCAGGCCACACTGGATTTATCGCCAATGCGCCTGCCGGAAAGGGAGGGACCATCCGACTGGCTCCTCCGGTGCTCCACGTGACGGACGACGCCGGTCTCCACTCCGGGCTCTACACCGTCGCGTTCGATGACCGTGGGGTCACGCCCGTCCCGTTGACGCTCCTGCGAGAAGGGGTGCTCGGCGCTCGGTACCACACGCCGGAGTCCGCCCGGGCCGTCGGATCATGTGCGACCGGTCACGTGCGCGATGGTGTGCTACGGCCCTCGAACCTCGTGATTCGCCCCGGTGCCCGGACGCGCAACATGATCCACGTCGAGCTAGGCGACCTGCTGTTGCTCGATGGCCCGCCGCCTTTGGACCTACAGGCCGGGCGGTTGGTTGGACCGGCGCGGGTCGTGCGGGTGGCCGCCGGGGAGACCGTCGGCTTCCACGATGTCGTGTTCGATGTCGGCATCAGCGAGTTTTTTGGTGGCATCACCGAGTTCGCGGCCGATCAGGAGCGGCACAACGGGGTCGACACGCCCACCGGCGTGTGGGATCGCTTGAGGCTCGGTTGAAAGCACGCGTGCTGTCTGCCCGCCTGCAGCCTGCCCGCGCGCTGTGCGCTCTCTTCGCCTTGGGGGGCGTCTCGGGGTGCTGCGGCCGCGATGCACCAACCTGGCTGGCGCTCGAACCCGTCGTCATGGCTCCGGACGTGCGTCAAGCGATCGCGCTCGGGGACAAGGTCGCCGACGATCGGCCGGGGCTGAGCTTCGTCGCCGAGCCGGAGCCCGGCGTGCTCGCGAGCGTGGATCAGGAGGGGACCCTCACCCTGCTGTCGGAGTCGGGCTTCACCGGCGCCAGCAGCGTGCACCTGATCGCGACCGATGGGTGCGGGAACGTTGCCGAGACGGACCTGGACGTGACCGTCGGCGTGAGCGGCGGACGCTGCGTAGAGACGGTGACCTACGCCGCGCGGGGCGCTGGGACCGGGCAGGTGTTCATCGCGGGCGCGTTCAACGAGTGGAACGCGTCCGCTACGCCAATGACCTCGGTCGGCGGCGGGGCGTGGTCGGTCGACCTGTCGCTCTCGCCGGGGGCCTGGCCCTACAAGCTGGTGGAGGTCGACTACACCGCCGGAACCGAGCAATGGGCGTGTGACCCCGATTCGGACTTCATGCAGTGCGACGAGGGCTACTCTTGGGACGCCGCGTGCACGCCCGGCGGACCCAGCTGCAACAGCATGCTGATGGTCCCAGACTGCTCGCTGCCAACGCTCGACGTGACCTCGCTCCGTATCGATCGGGAGCTGAACACGGTGAGCGTCACCGTGGACGTTCCCGCAGCAAAGCTCGCCCTCATCTCAACGGCCGCGGCGACGCTGGATGGCGGCGCAGTCGATGCGTGGACCGGGTCTGGCTTTCAGTACACGGCGTCGAACCTCTCGGACGGCCGGCACGCGCTGGACTTCAGCGTCACCACCACGGACGGTCGCACGCCCACGCCGGTGCACATCCCGTTCTGGACCGACGACGCGACCTGGCAGAACGGGCTGATGTACTACGTCTTTGTCGACCGGTTCCATGACGGGGATCAGGCCATCAACGTCAGTGAGGGTACCAGCGCAGCCTCGGCTGACTACGACGGGGGCGATTGGCGGGGGGTCATCGACAAGATGGACTACCTCGAAGACCTTGGTGTCACGGTGATCTGGCTGACTGCACCGCAGGACAACCCCTCCGGCGCGTTCGGTGGGAGCTGCAACGCGACCTACTCGGGCTACCACGGGTACTGGCCCGCCGAGCCGTTCGCATGCGAAGGCCATTTCGGGGACAGCGACACCCTCCATGAGCTGGTCACCGCGGCGCACGCGCGCAACATGCGGGTGATCACCGACTGGGTCGCCAACCACGTCGAGGAGAATCACCCTTACTACGCCGCGCATCCGGAGTGGTTCAACCCGCTTGCCTTGTGCGGCGACGCCGACAACTGGAACGACATCCCCGAGACCTGCTGGTTCGATACGTTCCTGCCCGACGTGAACTACTACAAGACCGAGCCGCTGGTCCAGCTTGTGGACGACTCCATGGTGTGGGCGAGGGAGTACGACCTCGACGGCTACCGGGTAGACGCCGTCAAGCACATGGCCCACAGCGTGTTCCGCAATTTCGGGGGCCGGGTCCAGAACGAGATCGAGTTCACCGACGCCGGCGGGGACGAGGACTTCTACACGGTCGGCGAGACCTACTCAGGGGACCAGACCCTGATCAACAGCTACATCGGGCCCGAGAACGGGCTGGACGCTCAGTTCGATTTCCCGCTGTACTGGGCGATCGTGGCTGCGTTTGGGCGCGACGAGATCGGCCTCTCCAACGGCGAGGGCTCGCTGCAGTCGGTGCGCGCCGCGACCGCGACTGCCTTTGCCGGCCACACCATGAGCACCTTTCTGGGGAACCATGACGTCGCGCGCTTCATCGCGCAGGCCAGCGGGGAGATCTCGTCCCTGTACGGAGACAGCGCCTGCGGGAGCGACGGCAGCCTGCGCACCCCGGACACGCCGCCCGGGTGGTCCGAGCCGTACGACCGGCTGCGCCTCGCGTGGACCTTCCTGCTCACCAGCGAGGGGCTCCCGCTGATCTACTATGGCGACGAGATCGGCATGCCCGGGTACAACGATCCCGACAATCGGCAGGTCATGCGGTTCGGGGACGACCTCTCCGCGGATGAGGGGGATGTGCTCGCCCACGTGCAGCTGCTTGGCCAGGCCCGTCGCGGACATCCGGCGATGTCGACCGGTCGCCGGGTAGACTGGTGGGAGGGGGAGGGCGACGTCTGGGCATACGCCCGCGAGGTCGATGGGGACGAGGTCATCGTCCTGCTCAACCGCAGTGACACCGACCGGACGCTCTCGAACGGGCTCGCCTTCGCCGGGCTCTCCGGCGCGCGGTACTCCGACGTCCTGAGCGGCGAGACGTTCACCGCCGAGGGCGACAACCTGACCGTGGCGTTGCCCGCGATGTCCTCCCGTGTCCTTGTCCTGACGGATCCGTGATGGTGCTCCTGATTGCCCTGCTCGCTCCCAAGCTGGTTGGCGCTGCGCTCGCCGCGGACCCCGCTACTCCGCCCGGTCCGCTGGACGAGGCCGTTGAGAGCCAGCTCATCGTCGGCTCCTACGGTCGAGTGGAGGCCGTCACTGACCTGAACGGCGGCGGGGGCGACCCGATCACCGTGACCGCCCACCCCGGGCGGATCGAGGAGGACCCCTACCTTGAGCTCGACCTTGGGTGGCGGACGACGACGGAGAGCGGCGCCGAGTTTCTTGCGCTCATCACGCCTGCGCTCTCTGGAGACCTGTTCCACTATTCGGGCACCTTCGACGCCAGCCTCGCGGTTCGGAACCTCTACGCGCAGGCGCGGGACATCGGTGTCCCCGGGCTCGGGGTCTGGGCCGGCTCGCGGATGTACCGTGGGGATGATGTCTACCTGCTGGACTTCTGGCCGCTCGACAACTTGAACACGTTGGGCGGCGGCCTGTTCTGGCAGCGGTCCGGCCTCGATCTGGGTGTGCACGTCGGGGTCAATAGGCTGGCGTCGAGCGAGTGGCAGTACCAGTCTCTTCAGGACGTCACCCCCGGCACCGTCGGCGCGTCCAGCGTCACCACGCTCGACCGCCAGCGCACCGTCGGCTCGTTGAAGGCGAGCTACGCCATCCCGCTGGGCGGCCTGCACCTGCGCCCGCGCCTGTACGGTGAGCTGCACAGCCTGCCCGCCGGCTCCCGCGAGGTGGAGGCGGGGGTGGTCGAGGATCTGCCCGCCGAGCGTGGCGTGCTCGCCGGGGGTGAAGTCTCGCTGTACGGATGGGAAAAACAGTCCTACATCAACGTGTTCTACCGGCACGCGACGGGGATCGCCGCGGTGGGCGAACTGACCGTGCCGACGGTAGGATTTGCGCTCGACGGCAGCGTCAACGCCTCGCGTGAGGATCTCGCCGCGCTGGCGTTCAACGAGGATCTTGGTGTGGTCTCGCTGGCGGGCGGCGCCTACGTCCGGTCCTGGCGCGACGCCGACGCGAACACGACCGATCCCGACGACGGCGTGGAGTGGGTCGTTGCGCTCCGGCCGGGGGTCTACCCGACCCGCTTTCTGGCCATCGCGGCTGAGGTCTCCCACGAGGCGGCGTTTCCAGCCGGGCTTGACCCGCGCACCAACGCGGTCGAGCAGCCTGCGATCACCCGACTCTCGTTGCTACCCGGTGTGCAGCTGGGAAGAGGCAGCTTCGCGCGGCCGAACATCCACCTGCGCTACACCCTCGCCCTCGTCAATCAGGACGCGCTCGACCGGCTCGACGAGCAGGACGCCCGCCGCGCGCTCGGACCGGTGCAGCACTCCGTCGGCATCGGCGCCGAGTGGTGGATCGACTCTCAGGGTTACCGGTGACCGCGCAACAGCGCCGCCGGCTGCTTTTGCTCGAAACCCGTCGGGGGCTGATCCTCGCTGGCCTGCTCGCGGCCTGCCCGAGCGCGCTCGCCGGCACTCCGCCCCATTACAGCCTGCCCGACCTCGTCACCGCCAACGGCTACGGTGCGATGGTGTTCGCCGGCGACCGGCTTTCGGACGGCTATCCGCACCTCTACCAGCAGCTCTCCGCCACCTCCGCCGCGACCCCTGACCTGCTGTACGACAGCTACTTTGGCATGGTCGCCAACGGTGGCGGCGCGTGGCTCACCGACGTGGGCTCGGTCGACTACGAGCCCGGCACCGGGATGATCCGGGTGGAGCGGCTGGAGCCCACCGGCCTTGAGCTGGAGATGGTCGAATACGACTTCGCGCCGATGGGCCTCGTCGGGATGGGGGTCGCGCAGGTGTTGATGGTCCGCAACGTGGGCTCCAGCACGGTGTCTGGCGCCCAGATCGTCTCGTTGCATAACTGGAAGGTGAGCACGACCACCGGCGGCAGCGAGCTGTTGGGCTCTCCTGACGCCACGACGATCACTGAGTCGGGTGACGACGCGTCGTTGGTGTACCTCGCCGATGGGTCCACCGATGTGTCCTGCGCGGGCGTGTACGATGCTGTGCTCGCGGGACAGCTGATCGGAGGGGGTTGTGCGGCGTCCGGCGCCGATCTCGCGCCGTCGTTCGGGTGGCGACTGCCGGATCTCACGCCGGGCGCCGAGGTGTGGCTCGGGGTGTTGAGCGTGGATGCGCAGGTGGACGCGGCCGCATGGATCGCCGGTCGGGGGGCCGGTCAGTGGGTGCTCGACGAGCTCGCTGGCTGGACCGCATGGCAGGCGGACAACACGGTGCCTGAGGGGATGAGCGCTGGTGAAACCGGTGTATATGCCCAGCAGTTGGCCTTCCTTCGGATGGGGCAGGTTCAGGAGCCCGGGGACACGTTTGGGCAGATCCCGGCCTCCCTCCCGGTGAGCGCCTCCACGGGTGAGCTTGGGCACATCTGGAACATCACGTGGGTGCGCGATGGGACCTACGCGGCCGCGGCGCTCGCTTCGGCCGGCCGTACCGACGAGGCCGCTGCTGTGCTCCGGTTCTTGTCACAGGGCAAGACCGGTGAATTTCGCTCGTATGTGGGGGACGCCGACTACCTCGTCAGCGTGTGCCGGGTCTACGGCGACGGCACCGAGTGGTCCGACAGCGACGCCGACGGGCCAAATGTCGAGTTCGATGACTTCGGGCTCTACCTCTGGGCGCTTGGAGTGCTGCAGGGGACGGGGCGGCAGGACCTTGTCGATGAGCTCGGCCCGCCCGCGCTCGACGGGGTCGCGGATGTGCTCATCGGGCTGATCGACCCGAACACCGGGCTCCTGCAGCCGGACTCGTCGATATGGGAGCGCCACTGGAACGGGAAGCAGCAGCAGTTCGCCTACTCGTCGATCCAGGCGGTGGCGGGGCTGAACGCCGCGGCCTCCATCGCCGATGCGCTCGGGGACCGCCGCGCCGGCACCTACCGCGAGGGCGCCGCCCGCATCAAGCAGGCTATCGGCGAGCATCTGGTGAGCGCCAGCGGTGTGATCGCGGCGAGCAAGGAGCAGCTCGATGAGGGCGACAACTACCTCGATCTTGCGGCGGTCGAGGCGTTCAACCACGATGTCTTGAGCCCCTCGGGCTTCGAATTCGAAGCGAGCTACGCGGCATGGCAGGCGGGCCTTCGGGTGGTGAGCGGCAACGGCTACGCCCGCAACGACGATGGCAGCACCTACGATCTCCACGAGTGGGCGGTCACCGACCTGCGTCTGGCCGAGGCCCTGCGCCGCTCCGGCGACGACCGCAACATCGAGGACGCCGCCGCGATCGAGGCGTGGATCACCGATCAGGCGGTGCTCAACCACAACACGATTCCTGAGCTGTTCGACCCCGACGACGGCAACTATGCCGGGCCGGCGCCGATGCTGGGCTTCGGGGCCGGGGCGTACGTCTGGGGCATGAACCAGCGGGCCCGAATCGAGACGGAGCCGCCCGATGGCGACTCCGATGCACCCGATGGTCAGCCTCAACCCTGCGGGTGCGCGGGCGGGGCAGGCGGGAGCGCCCGCTTCGGGGGTGCCCCGTCCTGGAGCAGCAGCTTCTGGGCCGCGCTGCTAGTCTTCGGGGCCGTAGCGCAGCGGCGCCTCCCCACTTCCCGACCGCACCTTTCACTCCAACGCCGCGAGCGATAGTCGTCCACCATGTTCTTGTTGTTTGTCGGACCGTCGCTCGCCCTTGACCTCGTGATCCGTCATGCCACCGTGTTGACCGCCGCCGGCCCGGTGATCCAGGACGGCACCGTGGTGGTCCACGACGGCGTCATCAGCGCGGTGGGGCCTAGCGTCGCGCGCGGCGGCGTACCGGCGGTCGTGGCTCCCGCCGGCGCCGAGTCCATCGACGCGACGGGGATGTTCTTGATGCCGGGGATCATCGACCCGCACTCCCATATGGGCAACTACAGCTGGCCGGGTGGCGTCGGTCATGGCGATGGCAACGAGGCGATCGAGCCGTTCACCCCACGCATCTGGGCGGGAGACAGCATCGATCTGGAAGACCCCGCCTTTGCGCTCGCGCGGGCGGGTGGGGTGACCACCGTGCAGGTGCTCCCGGGCTCGGCGAACCTGATCGGCGGGAGGTCAGCGGTGATCAAGCTGCGACCGCGACGCCTGCTGGACGAGCTGCTGTTCAAAGGGGCTCCGGCCGGCATCAAGATGGCGGTGGGGGAAAATCCGAAGCGGGTGTACGGGGCCTCCGTTGCGCTCGCGCCGTCTGGGGACCAGATTCAGACCCGGATGGGGGAGTTCGCAGCGCTGCGCCGTGAGTTCCAGTCCGCGCTCGACTATCGCGACGCCCGGAAGCGCCCCAATCCCCCGGCGCGGGATCTCGATCTGGACGTCATCCTCGACGTGATCGACGACAAGATCCTCGTGCACCTGCATTGCTACGAGACCAACGACATCCTCGCCATGTACCGGATCGCCGACGAGTACGGCTTTCGCATCCAGAGTCTCCAACACGGCCTCGAGGCCTACAAGATCCGCGACGTGGTGAAGGCCCATGGCACGACGCTCGCCACGTTCACCGACTGGTGGGGCTTCAAGATCGAGGCGTGGGATGCCATCCCCCAGAACGCGGTCCTCGCGACGCAGGCCGGGATCCCGGTGTCCATCCACTCCGACTCCGCCAGCTTCGTGCAGCGGCTCAACATCGAGGCCGCCAAGATGATGCGCTACGGGTGGACTGACGACGATGCGCTGAAGAGCGTGACGCTCTGGCCTGCGATGATGCTCGGCGTCGAGGACCGTGTCGGCTCGATCGAGGTCGGGAAGGACGCGGACCTCGTGCTCTACGACAAGGACCCGTTCTCGGTCTATTCGAGAGCGCAGCGGACCTGGATTGACGGGGAGCAGGTCTACGACCGCGCTCGGTCGGTGGCCCAGTGAGCAGGCCCGCCACCCGTCGCGATTTCCTTCGCGGGGCCGGCTTCGCTGGAGCCGCAGGCCTGCTGGGTCGGCATGCGTGGGCGTCGGAGGAGCGCGTCTACTCCAACGCCCGGATCCTGTTCGGGACGATGCCCGGCGCCGGGGCCACCGAGGTGCTCGGCGGGTTGCGGGTGCGGGATGGCCTGCTGGTGGAGGTCGGGGCAGGGGTCACCGGTGGCGTGGACCTCGGTGGCGCGGTGGTCTGGCCAGGCAGCTGGGACTCCGGGACCACTGCGGGGATCGCGGAGATCGGGCTGGAGGCGAGCACACGGGACGACAGCGAGACGAGCGACCCGATGCAGCCCCAGGTGCGCGTCGTCGACGCATTCAACCCGCAGAGTGCGCTGTTTCCGGTGTTGCGTGGGCGGGGGGTGATGGGTGCGCTGGTGATGCCGGGAGGCGGCGTGGTGAGCGGGCAGGCTGCCTGGATGCGCACCCATGGCGACGAGGTGGGGGCGTGCACACTGCTCGCTCCGGCGGGGCTGGTGATCCAGCTTGGTCGGGCGGGCGTGAGCGACACGGGGCCGTCCTCGCGCATGGGGGTGGTCGCGCGGCTGCGTGACGCGCTGGACGCGAACCCTCCGCCAAAGGAGCCAGAGAGAGTTGTGGGGAAGCCGCCGAAGTGGGCGCCTCCCGTGGACCCGGCGAAGAAGCCGCCGACGCAGGCGGAGCGCGTGTGGCACGACCTGCTGCTTAGAAAGCTGAGGGTGGTGTTCGTCGCCGAGCGGGCGAGCGACATCGCGGTCGCGCTGCAATTGATGGACGAGTACACCCTCGACGGCGTGATCCTTGGCGCCAGCGAGGGGTGGATGGTCGCGGGGGAGCTGGCGGAGCGACGTGTGCCGGTGATCGTGGGGCCGGTCACCACGCAGCCAGACAGCTTCGAACACCTTGGCGCGCGGTACGACAACGCCGCGCTGTTGCACAAGGCTGGCGTGCCGATCTCCCTGCGGATCGGTGACTCGCATCGCGCCTTCGACCTGACGACGGAGGCTGGGATCGCGGTGGCGCACGGCTTGCCCTGGGACGTTGCGATCGCCTCAATCAGCGGCAATTCACCGGGGTTCTTTGGGCTGCCGAATGGGCGACTCACGGTGGGGGGAGAGGCGACGTTCGTGGTATCGGACGGCGACCCGCTCGAGCCGCGCTCGTCGGTGAAGCGCGTCATCGTGCAGGGGGTGGAGCTTGCGTTGACCAGCCGTCAGACCGAGCTGTACGATCGTTTCAAGGTCTTGAGGTGAGCACCCGGTTCATCGCCATGGAAGGGCTGGACGGCTCTGGGGGCACCACTCAGATCGCCATGCTGAAGGCGGCGTTCGAAGCGCGTGGTGAGCCCGTTATCGTGACTCGCGAGCCCAGCGACCGCCCGGTGGGCGCCCTGATCCGCGACCACCTGCGCCGTTCCTGGCAGGACGTGCTCGGCGATGGGGTCTTCCCGTACCTTTTCGCGGCGGACCGGCGGGATCATCTCGACTGCGTGGTATTGCCTGCGCTCGCCCGCGGCGAGAACGTGCTCAGCGATCGCTACGCGCTCTCCAGCTTCGCGTACCAGGCCGAGGCGCACGGGCTGGACCGCGTGATGCGCCTGAACCAGGACTTCCCCGCGCCGGACCTCACCATCATGCTGGATCTCGCGCCCGCGATGTGTCTGGATCGGATCCTCGCCCGAGGGTCGCCCCGCGACCGGTTTGAGGCGCTGGACCAGCTCAACACGATCGCGGCGGGCTACGAGGCCGCGATCCGCGCTGTCTCGTGGCCCATCGTGCGCATCGACGCCAACGGCACGCCCGCCCAGATCGCCGCCGCCATCGCTGCGCTCGTTTGGCCGAATGGGTAGGATCCGCCCTCCGCGGATCCTACCCATTCGGGGTGGCCGATGGCCCGGCTGATCCACCTCGGGCGGGTGGGGTACCGCGAGTCGTGGGCCCGGCAGGAGCTGGAGCTGCACGCGGTGATCGAGGGCGCTGAGAACGCGGTGATCCTCTGCGAACACGATCCGGTCTACACGCTCGGGCGCCGGCGCGGCGCGATCGCGAACGTGATCGATCCCGGCGATACCCCGGTCATCGAGGTCGAGCGCGGCGGGGACGTGACCTGGCACGGCCCGGGTCAGCTGGTCGGCTACCCGATCGTCCGGCTGGACGAGGGAGCTCCGGACCTCCACGCCCACTTGCGCCGGCTCGAAGACGTCGTGATCGGCCTCTGCGCCGATCTGGGGATCGCGGCGGGGCGGGACGCTCGGAACACCGGGGTGTGGATCGGGGGTCGTAAGGTCTGTAGCGTCGGCATCGCGGTTCGGCGATGGGTGACCTGGCATGGGCTGGCCATCAACTGCGATCCAGATCTATCCGCTTTCCAACGTATCAACCCATGCGGACTCGACGCATCGGTGATGACCAGCCTCACGATGGAGCTATGCCGCCCGGTTGCGGTGGCCGAGGTTGAGCCCCTGCTCGCGGCCCGGATGGCGGACTGGTGAATCTTTTTACCTTTCCTGCGACGAGGCCTCGGTAAAATACCGGGATGCTCTTCTTCACCCTGACCGCCTGCGCGCACCCGCAGCTGGCCCGACCGGCCGTGACGGAGGTCCCGGTGATCGCGATCCCCGGCTCGGACCTGGCGTTCTACGATGTGCACGGCAGCAGCGGCGTAGAGGTCGTCGAATCGCTGGTCAATCAGGCTCCCGAAGCCGGCGGCATCCGGCACGCGGCGGTCACTGAATGGGGGATCGTGTGGCGGTACCCCTCGGACACCGAAGACAGCTCGGCCAGCGCCGCGTGTGACCTCGACCACGTCCTTGTGGACGTCACCATCCTCACCTTGTTCCCGCGCTGGTCCCCACCGATCGGAGCGAATCCAGAGGATGTCTCGGAGTGGTGGAGATACGCGCTCGCGCTGGCCGACCACGAGACCGTGCACGTCCGGATCATCGACGATCTCGCCAATTCGATACCCGAGGCCCTCCGCGCGGGCGGGTGCGAGGGCGCTGACCAGCGGGGGCTCGCGGTGTTGGACGAGATCCGTGCCCGCAGCTCCGAGCTGGACACGGAAACGCTGGACGGGACGACGACGGGCGCGCAGCTCGCCTGGGTGGCGGCTGCACAACCGTCCGGTTTGTTCTGACCTTCAGCTACAAGTCGGCGAGGATCGCCGCTTCTATCGGGTCGAAGTACCCGGAGACCTCACCGAAGCCGGAGTCGAGGTAGATCATCCGCCCGTCGGGGTCGAGCACGGCGATGCTCGGCAGGCTGATCCCACCGTCCGGGTTGAGCGCGGGGGCCAGGACCGCGTACGCGAAGCCCTCGTCTGCCAGCACCGGCGAGTCGAGCTGAAACGTCTGGACCCATTCCCGTAACGACAGGTCGTCTGGCGCCTTGTTGACCTCAGCCAACCCGGCGTTGAGTAGGGTGACCAGCTCGACCTCGACGCACTGCGCGGCCATCGTCGCCTTGAACTCCTCCGCCATGGACGCCATGATCTGGCAGGGTCCGCAGTTGGGCGACGACGCGTCGACTACGACGTAGCGTCCGCGCAGGTCCCAGAGGTCCATGCGCTCGCCGCACACGTCGCGGAGTCGGGCGTTGGGGAAGACTTCGCCGAGGGTCGCCTCGTAGCTCGCGACCGGTCCGCCCGGGCTGAATTGCGGCCAATCGCAGGCGTAGGGTTCGGTTCGGGCGCCCTCCGGGTCGTCTACCGTGCTCGCCAACTCGCCCACGATCAACATGCCGAAAGCGGTGAGGCCAACTGATCTTCCATCGTCGAGCGTGAGAGTGTCCGCCCAACCGACCGCTCCGTCCTCCAGCACCCCCACTTCGCCGAGCGTGAGGTTCTCGCTGCCGCTGCGCCAGAACGAGGTCCCGTCGTCCGACTCCGCCAGTCCGAGCTGTTCGACGCGGGTCGCGGCCCCGTCGTCAATCTGGCTGTAGCAGTCGTCGTGCCCGAGTGTCATCGTCGCGCTGCCCTGAGCGAGCAAGGTGCACGAGGGGCAGAGGTAGCCGAGGTCGGTGCGCTCCACGAGATCCGCGTAGTCCCTTTGGTAGGAACAATCTACGTAGCCGGCCTCCTCCGCCGGAAGGTCGAAATCGATGGTCCAGGTGATGCTGCCGGTGATGCTCCGCGCCGCCCTGGGGCCATCTCCGGTGTCTTTAGTGCCGGGCTCCGGCTCGGACGACGCGCAGTCTTCCCCGGTGTCGCGGCCAGTCTCGCGGCCGGTGTCGTCGTCGCCTACGGGCGGGGTGGCCGAGTCCCCTGCGGGCTGGAGTGAAGCGCAGGCGAGCAGCAGCAGGAGGACCATTCTTCCAGAGTAGCGCTGTTGCGGTCACACCGCGGCCGAACTCAGCGTACACTGTGCCTGAGGCTACCTATGCTCCGATGCGGTCCCGCTCGTTCTTATCGTCCGATCGCGCTCCCCCTGCTCGCATTCGCGGTGGGCTGCAACATTGACAATGGTCTGAGCGGCAAGACTGCCAATCCGCCGATCTTCGACACCGGGACCGAGTACATCCCGGTCACCGACTCCGAGGACTCAAGCCCTCCCGACTCCCCCGTGGACTCGGTCCCTCTGGAGAGCTGCGGTGACCAGTACTTCCCGGCCAAGAACCTTCCGCAGCTGGAGGAGTGCTTCTCGGAAGGCAGCACGGTGGGGACCTTCACCCCCGAAGTGCTCTGGAGCACGGAGACCTTCGCGACGAACAGCGGCTCGGTGAGCTGCATGATGCAGCCGATCGTGTGCTCGCTCACCGACGACAACGGCGACGGCACGATCGACGACGACGACACGCCCGACGTCATGATCATCACCTACTCGCCCGGGGTGCTGCGCGCGATGAACGGTGACGACGGCACCGAACTGTGGTCCGCGACGGGTGGCGGGCAGATTCAGATTACCGGCGGGGCGGCTTGCGGCGATATTGACAACGACGGCGTTGTCGAGGTCATCGCGGCGACCAGCAGCGGCGTTGACGTGTTTGACAACACGGGCAATCTCAAGTGGTCCTTCACGGGTGGTTCCGGCCACCTTGATGGGACGTCCGACGCGCCCGGCATCGCCGACATGGACCATGACGGCAACCCTGAAGTCTTGATCGGAAACTGCATCCTCGACAACTCGGGCAGCAAGCTCGGGTGTGGCACGGGCGGGTACGGCACTTCCTCAAACGTGGGATCTGCCGCGTTCGCAGTCGATCTCGATCAGGACGGCGAGCTTGAGTTGGTCGCCGCCAACGCGGTGTACGACATCAACGGGACGTCGCTCTGGAGCAACGGCCAGCAAGACGGCTACGTCGCGGTCGGCAATTTCGACGGCGACGACTACGGCGAGATCGCCGTCACGGGTGACGCGAAGATGCGCGTTCAGGACGACGACGGGACGGTCCTGTGCTCCGCTGCCATCCCCGCCGCGTCAAGCTCCTACGGTGGGCCCCCGACGGTGGCTGACTTCGACGGCGACGGTGAGGCCGAGATCGGTGTGGCTGCGAACTCGACCTACACGGTGTTCGAGACGGATTGTTCCGTGCTCTGGCAGTACACCGGCACCACCGACCCTTCGTCGGGCAATACGGGGAGCGCGGTGTTCGACTTCGAGGGCGACGGGATCGCCGATGTCGTGTACGCGGATGAGCGCTGGGTGTGGGTCTTCAACGGCGCTGACGGCTCGGTGAAGATGCAGGATACGAACCACTCCAACAACACCTGGCTTGAGTACCCGACCGTCGCCGACATCAACGCGGATGGCTCCGCGGACATCGCGGTCTGCAATACGCCCGGAAGCTGGGGGTCGCACAACGGCGTCACCGTGTTCTCGGACGCCGACCTGTCCTGGCGGAAGGGGCGGCCGATCTGGAACCAACACGGCTACAGCATCACCAACGTCAACGACGACGGGTCGATTCCCCGTGATCAGGACACGAACTGGCTGACGTACAACAACTTCCGGTCCGGAGACCTTACGCCGGGCGTCGGTTACTCGGGGCCCGACCTGATCGCGACGATCGAGGATGTTTGCGTGGACGAGTGTGTGTCTGACAACATCGTGGTGTGGGTCACGGTCGGCAATCAGGGCTACACCGACGTGACCGATCCGTTCAACATCGAGATCATCGGCGAGACCGATGTCGGTGAGGTGATCCTGAGCACCGTGGCGTACACCGCAGGCGTGGTGCAGGGCTACCAGACCGACTCAATCTCCGTTGAGCTGGTGGGTGTTCCGAAGCCGCTCTACGATGTGCGGGCCGAGGTGGACGGTGGCAACTCTGAGTCGCTCTCGGAGATTGACGAGTGCTACGAGCTGAACAACGAAGACACGTGGGGCGCGATCGTCTGCCTTTGAGGCCGATGGGGCGTGGGCGGGGCGTGGGTGCCCAAGAGCGCCCACCCCAAGCCGGTCAGCCCAGCAGCTCGGCCACGAAGGAGATGCTCTTCACGATGCCGTTGGGGTGCCGCCGTTGGACGAGGGCGTTCGCCGAGACCACGCCATCGTTGATGTTGGAGGCCGCCACCGCGTAGGTACGCATGGAGCCGCCGATATCGACGGAGACGCTGAAGATGGACCGGGCTTCAGAGACCACGGGCGCCACCTTTGGCGGAGCGACCTTCGGAGCCGGCGCCTCAGCGACCCGAGCCGGTGCCACCGCTACCGGAGCGGGGGGTGCTGCGGCAGGGCGACTGGTCTGGCCGCGCGGTCGTCCCACGCGAGCCTTGCTGGCTTCAGGCCAGTCGGCGGCGATGTGACGGCGTGTCCGGTAGGTCCGAACGTTCTCGGGCGTGACGTGCGCAAGCTTGGCAATCTCCGCGTCCGGCAATTTGCCGAGCATTTCGACATACGCATCCAGCGCCGACTTGCGGCCCCGAAAGCCTGCATCTGCGGCTGACTCGGCCTGCGCGGGCGCCGGGGCGCTCGGGGCGGGCTTGACCGATGGGGCCCTCGGAGGGGCGGCTTGCGGAGCTTTCGCTCGGGCGGTCGGGCCGGGCTTCTTCTGAGCGGCCTGCGGTGCCTTGGCCGCGGCGGCGCGCGCGGCCGGCGGAGGGTTGTCGGCACCGAATTTATAACCTTCGTACGCAGCGATGTTGTGCTTTTTCCGAAAGCTGATCACCAACGAGCGGGAGACTCCGGCCTCGTTGGCGATCTTGTGGTCCGGCTCCTTACCGAGCCGGGGGAGGAACGAGTCGAGCTTGTGGGTAGACTTACGGGGCATGGGACCTCTGTGGGAGACGGCGTCTGAGCAATGGGCGTACAACTATGCAATATATATGTTCGGATCCGATTGTCCAGATCTGGCGCTCGGTGCCAGTATGGTGCAAATCGAGCCTTGCGGGGTATATTCTGTCCATGTACCTAACCGTGCGTTTCTGTGCATCAGTCACTGCCCTCTCTCTGGGGGTTGTCGGTTGCGGCAACGACCTGAAGATCTCCCAGTCCTCGAAATGTGACGGACAGCAGCAGGGCAGCGAGGAGACGGTTGATTCTCCGTTTGACGCGGATCAGGACGGGTATTTCGACGCCGCCAATCCCGATTGCCTTGAGACCTATGCGGAAGCGTTGCTGGATTGCAGCGACCAGAACGAGGATGTGCATCCCGGGCTCTCGGAGGTGATCTGCAACGGCCTGGACGACGACTGCGATGTCAGCACGCCCGATGCGGCGGACGTCGACGCAGACGGGTACGACGCCTGCCTCGACTGCGATGACGTGGCTCCGGGCGTGAATCCGGGGGTTGGAGAGGTCGTGTGCGATGGCACGGACAATGACTGTGATGACGCTACCCCGGACGACACCGACGCGGACCTCGACGGCTATGGAAGCTGCACCGACTGCGCGGACGCGGATCCGAATGTCAGTCCGGGTACTCCAGAGGTGGCTTGCAACGGCATCGATGACGATTGCACCGACGTCACCCCCGACGGGCCGGACGCTGACGCGGATGGCTCTCCGAGCTGCTCCGACTGCGACGACATGGACAACCAGCGCTCCCCGACGTTCGCGGAGATTTGCGACGACGGCGTCGATAACGACTGCGATCTGGAGGTCGATGACGGCTGTGACGTCGACTACACCGGCACCTACACGATGAGCACGACCTCGACCTACTCGTGTGCCTTCGGGTTCGTGAGCATCAGCGTCAACCAGCTCACGGTGATCGACGCCCGACCGGTGATCTCCTTCTCTGCCCGGGGCGCGCAGCCCGGCACGATGAGCGGCACCATCGACTCGGCCGATGCGTTCAGCGTCGACAACATCCTCTCCGGCAGCTGCACGGAGGAGTACACGCTGGATGGGTCGTTTGTCAGCGACGACCATTTCACCGGCACGTTCAAGGCAACCTTCGTGGAGACCCGGCCAGGGGATTGTTACAGCTGCGCCGACCAGTCCTGGGCGGTGGATGGCTACCGGTAGTTCACCCCTCAGCCCCTGTCGGTCGCCAATTCGGCCAGCATCCGATCGCCGACTCGTCGGCCCACCGGCCCCTCCCCGTTAAACGATCGCCCGTTCAGCCGGGTGACCGGCGCGAGCTCCTTGAGCGTGCTGCACAGGTAGAGCTCGTCCCACGGCGTGCTCGCCGGCATCGGGGCCTCATGCACGGTCAGGCCAAGCTCGCGAGCAGCGTCCAACGCGCGTGACCGCGTGATCCCCGCGAGGATGCGGCCGTCCAGCGGTGGCGTCCAGATCGCCCCGTCCCTCACCCCCACGATGTTCGACCGGTTGGCTTCAAGCCAGGTTCCGCCTGCGTCGGTCCAGATGACCTCGTCGACCGGCTCTTGCAGCCGCCTCGCAGCGTCGCGGACAGCGAGGATCCATCCCATCCGGCTGGTGTGCTTCACGAACCCGGGCAGCCACGGAAGCGGCTCCCAAGCCACGGTCGCGCAGCGGACCGGAGCGCCCACCCGACTGTGGTCGAGCGGCACGGCGGTCACGACGCGGTGACGCTCGGTGAGCAGTACGTTCACCTTCCAGTCGCCCGCCCCCTCCCCGAGCGCGGCCAACTCCCCTGCGGTGGCCTGCCGGTCCCAGACCCACCCCATCCAGTGGGCGCTCTCGTCGAGGCGCTGCAGGTGCTCGTCGAGGCGGACAATGCGACCCCGCGCCGTGCGAACCGTCTCGAACACGCCCATCCCGGTCCAGATCGCGGCGTCGTCCACCGGTAGCCCACCGGCTGGCCGGCCATCCACCAGCGCCCGCACCGTGGTGCCGGGCTGGGTCAATCGCCGTCCTCCTCGTCCTTCGCTCCGGGCTGGCCTGCGGGGACCGCCATCGCCCGCGCCCGGATGGAGTCGATGGAGATGGGCGCGCCCATCCCGGGAGCAGGCGGGGCCGATGTCGGGTTGGGCGTGCTAGCGAGGCGCAGGCTCGGCATGCCCGCCAGCCGCATGGCTTCACGCACCTCGTCGGGGTAGCCCTGCCGCACGCTCGCAGGCAGGTTCGGGTCCTTCCGCGCGGCGACCAGATACTGGTACAGCGCCGAGAGGGAGTGATGGACGTAGTCTATGCGCACCTTGGGCTCATTCATGGCGTACTTGGTGCTGCCGAACACCAGCTCTGGTCGGGAGTAGGCGTGGGAGTCCAAGCCGTCGTGCTGCATTTGGAGGCCAAAACGCACGGTTTCCCGCGTGTGCTTCTCGAAGTAGGCGGCCTGTGTGGGGTCCATACGCAGCGCCATGTCGTAGGCCGCTGCCGTACCCTCCCCGTAGCAGAACGCCTGCATGGCAGGCAGCTCACCCGCGAACTTGTAGTAGCCGCCTACATAGTCGGCGAACGGGGCGTTCTCCTCGGTGTACTCATAGGCCTCGATCATCCACTTGCCGACATCCAGCCCGAACGCGGCGATGCCGTGGGCTTCGGGCCGGACGCGGGTGTAGGCGCTGGCGGCCATGACGGTCCAGGGGCCGAACTGGACGAGATCGAGCCGGGTGGCGTTGTCGTAGATGTACGCCGGCCACGGCCCTACGTTGGAGCGCTTCGCGGCGCGGACCTTGTACCAGCCCTCGTAGTACTCGAAGAACTTTGGGAGCCCCTCAAGGTAGCTGTCGTCGTGGAAGTACTCGGCGAGGTAGACGAGCGACAGCGCTGCTTCGCCGGGGACGATGTCGTTGACGAAGGTGTAGTAGGGGTGCTCCTTGGGGACGTGGTAGCCGGCGAAGCTACCGGTCTCGCGCTGCATGAATTGCACGAACCGACCCTGCTGGCTCATGATCTCGTCGTACTGGTGGTCGTTGGTCGAGCGGGCGACCTCGACCATCCCGAGGAGCGCGACGACAACGCTGCCGAGCTTGGAGTTGTTGCCGTAGGTGTAGTACGACATCCCGTTCTTGAGGATCTCGTCTTTGAGCGGGCTCGCGTTGACGGCGTCGAGCTCCCAACCCTTGAGGTTCGACGCATCGCGAATCTGCAGCGACTGGAGCGTCCAGTTCTGAGCGCGGATCGCCCCTTCCATGAATTCCGGCCGCGGGTCGAGGGTCCACGCTTCCCAGAGGTTCCAGGTCGCGAGCGTGTGTCGGACGTGGTTGTCCTCATTTGAGAACCGGGCGTCCTCTGGCCAGTATTTGTAGGTCACCGCGCCATCGGCTTTCAGGTTTGAGAGGTACCATTCGCCCGCCATGATCACCGAGTCGCGCACCGCATCGAGGGTGATCGACGAGAGCGGAACCGGCGTTGTTCCCCGGAAGAAAGGGACGACCCCGCGTGACGAGACGGTGGCGCCGGGATTGGCCGGATCGGGGATGATGTTCTCCACCTCCGCCCAGTGAATGTCGCGGATCAGCTGCAGCTCGGTGCCCTCGTCCCTCCAGGGCCGCGTGCTGTCCCATTTGAATTCGCGGGCGGCTGCCTTGAGGAAGGTCGCTGCCGACGTGTAGCCGCGAACGGACGCGACCGATCCGGGAAATACGGCGCTCTGTCCATTCTTTCCTGCTCTCTTCTCATCGTCGCTCGGCCGGTCGATCAGGATCGCCCCGTCCACGCCCAGCTCGAAGAGGTCATCCAGCGCTTCGTCGCTGCGCGGGATCACCCAGGCGCGCTCGGTGATGCGGCGCATCTCGATCTGCAGCGCGGGCATCGCCTTATCCAGACGGGCGAAGCCGAGGATTTCTCGGTCCCGGCGGTACTTTGCCTCGAGGTCGGTCGCGGTCTCGAACAGCGCAAGGTCGAGCGTGTTGGCTTGAGCCAGCGAGAACGACAGCTCCTGCCCCTGCCCGCGCAGCGTCGTGACCAGGTTCCAGTCCTTGCGCTCGGCTGCTTGGGCTGGGAACGCGGACGGCCTCTTGCCCTCCAGCACCTGCCGGACCCATCGAACTGCCGCGCCTGCAACGTCGGGTGGGAACGCGAGCTGCTTGTCCACGAGCAGGTAGACGTACGCGCCGTCCTCTACGCCCGCGAGCTCGAACAGGTGCAGGTCGTCGTGGTGCACCAATCGGGACAGGACCCGCTTGTCGCGGTCGAGGCTCGGCCCGATGGAGTTGTGGACGATGAGCACGCGGGCGTCGGCTGCGCGGAGCAGGGTCGACAACGCCTGCTCGTCGGTGCCCATCAGGGCCGCCCGGAATTGGGGGTCCCGCAGGTCGAGCACGGATGTGGTCGGGTTGATCCCGCTGAACGTCCCGGGCACGTCAACGAACACGGGCTTCTTGATCTTCGCGATCAGCGCCTTCGCCTGCGCCGACAGGCTCACCTCATCGACGGCTTTCCACGCGGCTTCGGCGCGCGCCTCGTAGGTGGCACCCTGGACGAGGATCCCCCCCGACGCAGACTGCACCACTCCACCGACGGTAGCAGGCTTGCACCCCGCCAGCGGCGAAATCAGCGTCAGCAGCGCGCCCACCAAGGTGTGGGACAATGGGAGCATTTTCTTGGGCTGCACGAACGGGGAGCGAGACAATGGGACCTCAGGCGCGGGGGCGGGCTATCACTCCACCCGGATCAGCGCGTGCCACTCCGTCCCTTCGTCGCAGGCGATGTCCACGGAGGTCTCCTCGATCGCGGTCTGGCCTACGAAGTCGTAAGTGTACTTTGAGCTGTCGGTGGTCAGCGCGCTGTAGATGGGGTCGTTCGGCACCTCCACCCCGTCGCCGAGCGAGAGCGCGCAGTCGGGAAGCTCGCGGCTGACGTGCAGATCAAGGTACAAGTGCCCTCCTACAGCGAGGCTCCAGTAGCCACAGGCGTCGGCTTCGGTGATGACGCCGCCGGCTGCGCTCGCTTCGGTGGGAAAGTCACAGGCCTCTGGTGGAGCACAGGCGCTCACCGCCAGCGCGCCCGCCAGAGCCGGCGCGACGAAGCGCCTCATGGCTTCACGAGGCAGGCGCTGTAGAGGGGGATGCGCTTCTCGGTGGACTTTCCCGCTTCGAGGTAGGCGAGCACGGTGATCGCCTGTCCCTCTTGAACCTGTTCGAAGGCCGCAGCGTTGGCGTCCGGGAAGTAGGCTTGCACCTTTCCCTTCCCGATCGGGCCCGAGCGCATTGCGACGAACGCACCATGCTCGTCTCGGCTGATTCGGCTCGCCTGGCCGGTCAGCTCGAGCAGCTTTCCGCCCCCGAATTTTGCCTCCGCGTGCACGACGTTGGACCCGAACGCCGCGACCAGCTCGCCCGGCGCCAGCGCGACGCGCTCTTTCGGCGGCTGCGCACAGTCGAAGGCCGGCGTGCCGGTCAGCTCGGCCACGTCGGCGCAGGCGAGCAGGGTCACGATGATCGCGAAGGTCGGGACAAGCAGGGGGTGGTGCATGATCCCGGGGAGTAACCTTACGCTACTCCGCGATCGCGAACGAGCCCTCGGTGGCGTACTCCGCCGGGGTGTAGGCGCAGGCGTCCTCGCTCCCCTCACTCGCCTCGATACCGGCGCTGTCGGTGTAGAAGGTGCGGGTGAAGCTGGAGCCCCAGCACTCGGACACGCTCACCACCGCGCTGCCGAGGTCGCCGCCGGTGACCTGGACGTCGCCTCGCCCCTGACCATCTGCCTGCCAGCGGGAGCGCATGGTGGCCAGCTCGTTGGCCCCGCGCGCGTCGATGTCGGCGAGCCAAGCCAGGTCCATCTCTCCGGACCCCTCGTAGTCTTCGTTGTACGAGTAGGCCGCGTCGACGCGCTCGCCACCCGCAGCGAACCCGTAGTCGTTGGCGGCCACGACGGCGCCGACCCCATCTGCGTCGTAGGCATACTGCACGCCCCATTCGCCGGTGAGGGCCACCGCGGGGTCCATGCTGACGGCGGTCGTGAAGTCGATGCCGAACTGCCCGCTCGCGTCGTCCCGGGTGGAGCCGGCGTCCACGATGCCGGCGACGATGGGTACGGCATCGGTCTCGACCGCACCGCCGTTGGGCAGGTAGAACAGCGCCCAGGTGTAGCTCTCGTCTTCCTCCATGCGGACCCAGAGGCCGGTCTCCACGGGGTCGAGCCCCGAGTCGGAGTAGGGGCCCCACATCGCCTGCGTCTTCGTGTCGTCGGTCCAGGAAGGCTGGAGCGTGGTCACGTAGCCGACGGTCCCAAGGATCGCGGTGATGATCCCGTTTACGCCCTCGGTCACGCTGCGGGTCGTGGAGTAGTACTGGGCGAACTCGGTGCCGGAGTCGGCGTCCTTGGCCGTGCTGTCGTACATGGGAAGGTTGATCTTGAGCTTCTCCTCGGTGGGGAGCACGTCGTCGTGGAACTCCGAGCCGACGCCGAAGCAGCCCGCCGAGCCGAGAAAGAGGGACAGGGGGAGGGCGCGGGTGGGGAGGGCGCGGGCGCGGGCGCGGGTGGCGGTGCGGGTCATTTCAGCCTCGGGGTTGGGGTGCGCTCGTCTGACCCGTGACCGGCGGAGGGGTGTAAGGGCGCGCGCAAGAAAATTGCGATCCGAGCCACCTGCCGTCCCTCCCGATCACCTGGATCCGGCGCCCGTGACCACGTCGCCCTTCAGGAAGGTGTACTCCCCGGGCGGCAACGCAGTGCCGCCGCGTGTGCCCGTGACGTCCGAGAACATCGCTTCGATCCCGAAAGAGCGGTCGACGGAGTGGCCGTCCATCAACTGGAAGTGGAGGTGCGGCTCGGTCGAGTTTCCGGTGCTTCCGCACCGTCCGAGCTCCTGCCCGGCCTTCACCTTCTGCCCCAGCTTCACCTTGACGCTGCCCGACTGAAGGTGGGCCACAAGCGAGTAGGTGCCGCCGTGGTCGAGGATCACGCTGTTGCCAAGAGGAAGAGAGGGGCTCAGCTGACCGAGCGGGGTCTCGGGCACCCCGTCGATCTGGGTCACCACCGTGCCGGCTGCGACCGCGTAGATAGGCTTGCCGTACGCATAGTAGTCGGTGAATTTCGAGCCATCCCCGGCGTGGGTCTTCCCCGTGGCGTCGGTGATGACCAGGTCGGCGGCCCGTCGTTGGCTTGGGAGCGAGATGTGGTGGTTGAGCGCTGCGGTGTCCCCGCCCCACACCACCGTCCACGCGCCGTCCACCGGGAAGCGCAGCGGCAGGCTGGAGCGCGCGACCGGAGGGTCGGCGGGTGGCGGAGGCGCGATCTTGAGGCCGCCGATCTGGCCGGCGTCGTCAACCTGAAGATTCAACAACCAGCGGTGCGTCGCGCTGCTGATCTCGTACTCGGCCGCGGACTTCGATCCGGAGACACGCTTGCTCGCCCTGAAGCAGCCGCTCTGCGCCGCAATGCCGTCCACTAGCCCCTGAATCGCGGGGAGCGGCACGGCGGCCTGGAAGTCCCCGCTGAAGCGCGCGTGCAGCGCAGCCGCATCGCCGGTGTTGAGCCAACCGAGGACCTCGGCCTGCGCGGCGTCGACCGGATCGCGGCCAGAGGCGACGGTGGCCGAGGGGCACGCATCGGCGGCGTAAGCAGGGAGCGCGAGCATAGTAACGAGCAGCATGTGAAGGTCCTCAGGTTGTTATTTACTTCAGCCGATCGGATTCAGGTGTCGTCCTCGCCGTCGCAGTTCGAGTCCACCCCGTCCCCCGTCGTCTCGGTGGCCGTGGGGTGCACCGCGGCGTCCTCGTCGTTGCAGTCCTCGCCGCCGGAGCTCTCGGCGTAGTAGCCGTCGCTGTCCTGATCTACGCCGCCGGTCTCATGCGCGGTGTCGATTTGGTCGGAGGGAACGATGCCGTAGAGCGCCTGAGCCATCCCAGAACACCCGGTCAGCGCCAGTCCCAATGCCATCGAAATCGCCGTGGGGATTCGGCTCGCGCCGGACGCCGATGGGCCGATCTCGGTGCCGCAGAACGGGCACGTGTGCTCGGTGGCCTGCAGGTACTGCCCGCATCCACCACACGCAGCGAGCCCGTTCACGTGTCGTCTTCCCCATCGCAGTTGGAGTCCAACCCGTCCCCCGCCGTCTCGGTGGCCTCAGGGTGCACGGTGGCGTCCTCGTCGTTGCAATCGGTGCCCCCCGAGCTCACGGCGTAGTAGCCGTCAGCGTCTGCGTCCACTCCGCCGGTCTCCTCGGCGGTGTCGGCCCGGTCGGTTGGGGCCGCCCCGTACGCCGCCACTAACGAGCTCGTGCCGATACAGCCGCTCAGGCCGAGCCCGAGCGCGATCGACGCGGCGGTCGGCAGGCGCATGGGACCGGCCGCCGGTCGCGCGATGGAGGCAGCGCAGAACGGACAGCTGCGCTCGGTGGGGCGAACGTGTTGGCCGCAGGTAGTGCAAATAGGGAGCATCAGGTGTCGGCCTCGTGGGCGGTCGGTGTATCAACGGGGAAGGAAAGGCTGTTCACTCTACCACAGCCGGTGGCACGCGCGTTGCGTTACCGGCCCGCATGAAGTGGTTCCTGAAACGCCTCTCTTGGTTCGTTCTCGCGCTGACGGTGATCGGCGGGGTGGCGGGTAAGGTGGTCTACCAGCGCGACGTTGTGGACAATCCCGGCCCCGGATTCACCCGGTCGGAGATCATGGCGATCATCGCGCAGGAATCGTTGGTGACCTATCGAGATGGACAAACTCCCCTCGGGGTGTTCTTCGATTCCGAACATCGCAGCTACGTTTCGTATACCGATCTCCCGGAGGACTGGGTCCACGCCATCGTCGCGGCCGAAGATGGGAACTTCTTTAACCACCCCGGCTTCGACCCGAAGCACATCGCGAGGGCGGCATGGCAGAACCTCTCCGCGGGTCGGGTCGTCGCGGGCGGCAGTACTCTGTCCCAACAAACAGCAAAGAACCTTTACTACCGTCCAGATCGCTCCTGGGCTGCCAAGGTCGCAGAGGCCACCAATACGCTCCGGCTCGAAGCCCACTTCAGCAAGGAGGACATGCTGGAGTTCTACGCGAACCAGTTCCACGTCAGCGCGAACGGCCGTGGAATTGGCATCGCCGCCCGGTACTACTTCGACAAGACCCCGAAGGAGATGTCCACGAAGGAGTGCGCTTTCATCGCCGGACTGGTCAAGGCCCCGAGCCGGTACAACCCGTTCGTGGGCCAGAGTGAGGCGCGTCGCGCGGTCGCCCGCGCCGCAGCCGAGGAGCGCACCGGGTACGTCTTGCGCAGGATGATGGAGGAGGGGTACCTGGACCAGCGGAGGTACGCCGAGCTGCTGAAATCACCGCTCGAGTTCCGGCACGGCACGTTCCAGTACGACCGCTCCGTTGTGCTGGACGAGGTGCAACGCCAGCTCGACTCCCAGACGTTTGTGGACCTGTTCTCTAGGCTTGGCATCGACAATCCGAGCACGGCCGGCCTGCGGATCACGACCACGCTCGATGCCACTGTCCAACGGGAGGCTGTGTATGGCCTGTGGCACCACCTCACCGAGCTGGGACCCAAGCTGGAGAAGAAGTCGCCCGCGGACCTGCGCCTGCCCGAGGCCACCCATATGCTCATCGAGCCCGGGGTCCCGCTTGTGCGACACGGGTTCTACACCGCGCTGGTGAGCGAGGTCACCCACGACAGCCTGACCCTCGACGTTGGAAGTCGGCAGTGCGCCGTGGACAAGGAGGGGCTCACGCGCATCGCCACCGTGCTCGGGGCGAAGGCGACCGACATCCCTCCGGCGGTCCCGGTCGGCAGCTTCGTGCTCACCAGCGTGCGCCTGCTGGCCGACGCGTCGAGCCCACCAGCGTCGTCGCTGGCCCAGTGTGACCTGGAGGTCCGGCCTGCTCTTCAGGGCGCGGTGGTGGTGCTCGAACAGGGGAGCGTGAGGGCCATGGTCGGCGGGAACGACAACCGCAACTTCAACCGGGCGATGACGGCCAAGCGTCAGTTCGGCAGCACGTGGAAGCCCATCCTGTACATGGCCGCCCATCAGTTGGGCTGGGTCGCCACTGACCTCCTCGACAACCGACGGGGCACCTTTCCCTTCCGAAACGTGTGGTACTACCCGCATCCGGACCACGCCTCCGACGATTTCTTGCCGTTGACGCTGGTGGGGGCCCGTAGCGAGAATCTGGCCAGCATCTGGCTCCTGCATCACCTCACCGATCGCCTCAATCCCGAGCAGTTCCGCCAGCTGGCCGAGGCGGTCGGCTTCGGCGGCGAGGAGGGCATCCAGAGGGCGCGCGACCGTGAGGACATGCGCTCATCCCCCGAGCGTTACCCCGAGTATGCGTTCCAGATTGCCCGGGAGGACGTGGTATCGGGGCTTGCGTTCGGAGCACACCCGGAGGACGCGCTCGCGCTGCGGTCCTTGCAGTACGGGCGTGGCTTCGCCGCCGAGCGCGCGCGTGTCTTGGCGACCGCGGCCTCGCCCGAGCGGAACGCGCGCTTGGCCGCGCTGGACAACAACCTGCTCGGCCTCGAAGAGCTTGTCTCCCGCTGTGTAGGCGGCACGGAAGACGGTGCGCCGACGCTGTACCAGGAGCCACTCACCGGTGCGCTCGCCTGCGGCAGCCCGCCTGCCGGCTACGAGGCCATCTCAGGCCTCGGCGGCGCCACGATGCCGGAGCTGACCGGCGACGTGGTGGTGGGCGCTCGGCTGCACCTCTCCACGCTGCAGGAGCTTCGTCGAGCGTTGGATACGCGCGTCGCCGCGATCGCCAGCCTCGACCCGTGGGCGCCTGAAGTGATGGCGCAGAACCCGGATTTTCGTATCCTCGTCGGGATCACTTACGTCGAGCGGCTGGCTCAGGCATTTGGGGTGAAGAGCGACCTTCCCACCGTCATGTCGCTCCCCCTCGGGGCCGCGGACATCACGCTAGTCGAGGCCGCGAGCCTGTACCAGGGCATGCTTAAGGGGGAGCGGTACACCTTCCCCGGTGAGGGCTTTGAGGACTCCGCGGTAGTGGGCCTGCGTGAGGGCTTCGCGGTCGACGCGATGGACACCGGCCTCATCGCCGAGATCCGTGACTCCGGAGGCAACGTGCTGTACCGCTCGACGACGAGCGCCGAGCTCGTAGCTGACCCCGTCTCCGGCGAGTTGACCGGGGATATCCTTCGGAATGTCGTCAAGGTTGGCACCGGACGCCGGGCTTCGGGCGCGGTGAAGGTGGCCGATCAGCCGGTGGTCGCGGTGGGGAAGACCGGCACCACCAATGAGTACAAGAACGTGGCGTTTGTCGGCATGGTGCCCGCCCGGCCATCCTCACCGTCCGAGAGCGGCCGATGGGGCAACGGCTACACGATCGCCGCGTATGTGGGCTACGACGACAACCGCCCGATGAAGCGCGGCAGCTTCAGGGTGCAGGGGGCTTCGGGCGCCTTGCCGGTGTGGATCGCGACGGCGCGAGGCCTCGCGGAGGCCGGACTGCTCGACGCGGTCGCTGAGTACGTGCCCGGTCCGGGCCTTGAGCGGGTCAGCGTGCCAGCAGCGAGCGGGATGGACATCGGCCCGGACGCCCTTGTCCCGGCGGGGGGGCAACGACGGTTCGCGCTGCTGACCAACCCGGCGATCCTGCAACAGGGTTCGACGGAGCAGAGCGCCGGCGGGCTATCCGCGACGGGGCAGGCCCTGACCGAGCCGCCCGCGACCGGGCTGGCCCCGGCGGGACGCGACGGTGTCGGAACGGAGGCTTTCGAAGCGACCGGGGGGGCACCTGCGTTCGCCGCGCCGGTTGACCTGGGGCCGGTGATCCCGCCCAACCCGGATCTGGCGCCGCCGGAGCCGTCGGTCTGGGATGGGCTGTAGCTGCGTCGCCTGATCGCACGCCCGCGGGCGCCGGATGATACGCCAACAGATGCTCATTCTGGCCAGCGCCTCGCCCCGACGGCGTGAGCTGCTCACCAGCGTGGGCATCACGTTCACCGTTCGGCCCGCTGACACCGATGAGATCTGGCTTGGGGGTGAGCTGCCCCGGGCGTACGTGCTCCGTGTGGCTCGTGCAAAAGCACGGGCGGTCTACGGCGCGGCGGCGGACCGCGCGGGGGGGGCGGCGCCGCTGGGCTTTCGCGTTCTGGCGGCCGACACCACCGTGGCGATTGAAGACCGCGTGCTCGGCAAGCCTACCGACCAGGCCCACGCGCGCGCGATGCTCGGCGACCTGTCAGCGCGGGAGCACGCCGTCCACACCGCGGTGGTGTTGATCGAGGCGCGCGCTTCGGGGTCCGCAGGGGAAAAACACCGCATCGTCACCACGCGGGTACGGTTTCGCGCGCTGACCCCAGGCGAGATCGCCGCGTACGTCGAGACCGGTGAGTCGGCCGACAAGGCCGGTGCCTACGGCATCCAGGGGCGGGGCGGGGCGCTGGTGGACGTGGTGCACGGCAGCTACACGAACGTCGTCGGGCTGCCGCTCGCCGAGACGCTGGAGCTTCTGGCGTCCACGGTCCGGGCGTGACCGCGGCTGGGCGAGTCGGATGATCCGGGGTATCGCGGAGGGGGGGGCGGACTGGCTGGAGTCGGTGGAGCGGGCCGATCCGGCTGAATGGCTGGTCTTGCGTGCGGCGTGGTGTGCGGTCGAGCCGCAGAAGGGGCGGTACGACGAGGGGGCGATCGAGGCCGACCGCCGCGCGCTGATCGCGGCACGGAGGCGTGGCGTGGACGTGATTCTGGTCGCCCACAGCGGGGGGCTGCCCGACTGGCAGATCGCCAGAGAGGGTTGGCTCGATGTCGACGCTCTGGCCGGCTTCGGCTGCTATGTGGACAGGCTAGCGCGCTCGTTCGGGGAGCTGGTCAAGCATTGGGTCGGGGTGTGGGAGCCGCTGGGGGAGGCGGCGGTGTACGAGGGCGAGCACGGCCGCGTGGCGCGCCGGCTGCTGGACGCCCAGTCGAGCGCGTGGCTCCATGTACGGAAGGCGCCGGGGCCCGGGGGGGGCGGCACCCTCGTGGGTGTCGCGGAACGGTTTGACATACCGGTCCGACGGCGGGATCAGCTGGCGGGTCGGGTGCTCGGGCAGGTCGCCGGGCTGCTCGGGCGGCGTGAGGGGTTGGACGCCTGGTGTCAGCCCGCTGCGCACTCGCTGGTGGGCGTGCTGGCCAGCGGTAGGCTCGCTCCCCCTTTTGGCGCGATGGGTGAGCTCTCGGGAGCCACGCCTGCCACGGACTTCACGGTGGCGATCCAGCCATCCGTCGCCGACATCCACCGGCTCTGGCGGACCGGCAGGTCGGTGTTTGTGATGGGCGCCGCGCGCGCTGCGGAGCAGGCCAATGACGAGGGTGTCAGGGTGCTCGGAGTCGGGCTCTAAAAAGTGGGTAGGATCAAATCCTACCCACTTCCCACCGGCTCCTCCACGATCTCGAAGCGGCCGAAGTCGTAACGCTCGCCCTCGGCCCGTTGAACCTGAACGAGCCGCTCGCGGATGCCCTCCCGCTTGAGCTGGACCGCGCGGTGGTAGCACAGGGGGTTGTTCCCCCTTCGCCCAAGCAGCGTATGCGCGGTAAAGGAGCAGCCACCCTTACAGGTGTCGGCGTAGTAGCAACGCTTGCAGTAGCCCCAGAGCTCATCCATGCGGTCTTTACGGGCGAAGTTGAGCGCCTCGGCGTGCTTCCAGATGTCTGCGAGCGCCAGGTCCCGTACGTTGCCGCCCGTGTACGGCGCGGTGGGGAGCGATGGGCAGCCCTTTACCGTGCCGTCGCTCTCGATCCCGATGACTGCCCGGCCCGCAGCGCAGCCGTGCCAGTGCCGTGCGCTGCCTCCAGGTCGCGAGCGCAGCAGCTCCTCGTGGGGTCCGAAGTAGCCGAGGTTGTTCCCAGCCTGCACGTTGAAGCAGCCGATTGGGTGGGGTTTCTCCCAGGGCCGCGGGTTCCGCACCGCGTCCAGCTGGATCTCCGCGAGCGTGTCCAACACTGCGACGATGTCGGGTGGGTGGAGGATCCAGTCGGGGTGGTCGGCGGCGTTGCCCATCGGTGTGGTGAGCTGCACCTGCCATGCGCGCACCCGGTGGTCGCGCAGCATCGAGGCCGTCTCTCGCAGCGTATGCTGGTTCAGCCGGTTGACTTGAATGTTCGACGTGACGATCAGGCCGGTCGCCTGAATGTTCTTGAGCGCCTGGAGCGCGGCCTTGTACGACCCGCGGTTGCCCCGAAGGGTGTCGTGCTGATCCTCGAGTCCATCGATGCTGATTCCGATCGCCTCGAGCCCTGCCGCGGCGAATCGTCGACAGCGGTCCAAGGTCAGGGCGCGGCCGCCCGACTGCATCGTGACGCGCATGCGCTGATCGGCGAGGAAGGCGATGATCTCCTCCACGTCCGCGCGCAGGTAGGCTTCGCCCCCGATGAGGGTGACCTCGCGGCAGCCCAGCCTGGCGAGGGCTGCACCGACCTCCTTGATCTCCGGGGTCGTCAGCTCCTCGGTGCGGGCCGTGCCAGCTCGTGTCCCACAGTGCAAGCACGGCTGGTCGCAGCGGGTGGTCAGCTCCCAGACCGCGTAGATCGGCTTTGGGTCTTCAAGCTCAGAAAGCTGGAATTCGCGGGGCGCGGATCGCGCGGCCGCGGTGTTCGGTGACGGGTCAGGCATCCCCTTGTCTATCGCGGCCGCAGTGTGAGCTACACGCGGTTCCCAAGTTGCACCCGCAATACATCGAGCTTCGCGAGCACCTCCGGCGTCCCCAGCGCGGCGAACCGCTCCGGCAGCATGCGCCGCGCGGAGCTCTCGAACACCGCCAGCATCTCCATGTACTCGAGCATCCGTACGTCCCGACTGGGGATCGTATCGGAGCAGGCCCGGCTCAGGTCACCGGTGCCGATGTGGGTTCGCGCGTCCCACGCGGCGAAGTTGGTCGCCGCGAGCACCACGGCCTCAATCTCGGCGGCCGAATAGCCCTTCACTGCCTCCACGATGCCCGAGAGGTCCACCCCATCGGTCAACGGCAACTCCGAGCGGCGCAGCACGGCCCGGACGACGCCCTCGCGCTCATCGGCGCTCTCCGGGTAGAAGAAGGGGATCTTGAGGTCAAAGCGGCCCGGGCGCTTCAGGTCGGTGTCCAGCTTGTCGGGCCGGTTGGTCATCATCAGGATGAGGATCCGGCCACGGTGGCTGGTATCGCTCATGAACTCCTTGAGGCGCGCGATGACCCGACTGGACGTGCCTCCGTCGCCTTCACCGCCTCCGGAGAGCGACCGGTCGGCCTCGTCGATGATCAGCAGGACGTACCCGAGCCCCTCGACTACTCGGAGGATTTTTTCGAGGTTTCCTTCGGTGGAGCCCACCCACTTCTCCCGAAAGTTCTTGAACTTAAGGCAAGTCAGCCCGCTCTCCTTGGCGAACGCCTCGGCCACGAAGGTCTTGCCCGTACCCATGGGCCCCACGAAGATGGCGCCCATCGGCACGCGACCGCGCTGGCCGTGCTTGATCGCCTCCGCCACGCGAAGGAGCTCCTCCTTCACCGCGTCCATGCCGCCTACGCTCGAAAAATCGTGTTTGGGGTCCACGAACTCGACGAGGCCGTGGCACTCCTGTTCGATGATCGCCTTCTTGCGACGGTTTACGGACGCGAACTCGATCGGCTCGCCTGACTGTCGGGCCTGTCGGAGGAAGCCGCGGATCTGCACGAGGGTCAGCCCTGCGGTGACCTGCGAGAGCTGCACCTCGGTGAGGGTGAGCGAGATGCCGCGATGGTCTTGCAGTCGGAAGAACTGCGAGCGCTCATCCTGGAGGGGCAGCGGCACCTCGAGCACCGCGAGGTTCGACGATGCCACGAGCCGCTTGTGCACGTCCGACAGGTTCTCGGTCACCAGGATGACGAGGTTGTCGGATGAGGTCAGCCCGGGGTCGGCGCCGAGCCGCAGCAGCGTCACCAGGTTCTGCTTGTCGGCCTCCCCCATGAACGAGAGATCGCCGTTCGGCACGATCATCTCGATGAAGTCAAGCACGACCGCAGCGCGCTGTGAGGGGTCGGTGACGAGATCCTCGATCACCTCGAGCACACCGCCGGGCGCGCGGGGTAGCTCGGTCAGGGCGTCTCTCCCGTCCAGCAGCCGCCGGGCGCTGACGCCGCGCTTGAACGCGGACTGCTGGGCCGGGCTCGCGAACTCGATGCCCTCCGAGACGTTGTAGTAGACCACTACGTCTTTATTGCGACTTAGGAACTTGGTCAGGAACTCGCGCATCGTGACGTAGCGGACGGTGCCGTCCGGGTCCGCCCAGGGCTGGACGTCGCGCACGTTTCCGTGGATCAGGAAGACGCTGGACTCGCCAGCGAGGTAGCGGGAGCGGAGCGATTCGGCCCAGCGGGGGAGTATAGGTTCCATTATGCCGGGTAACCCTCTCACCGGCGGCGGCGACTACTTCCTGGGACGGGCGAGCAGCCGGACCTGATCGGTCAGCTCGTCGAGCTTGCGGACGAGATCCTCCACCGTTTTCGGGTCCACGCTGGCCTTTCCAGGCCGTACACCCTCAAGCCGCTCCAGTCGTTCGATGACGTCGATCATATCGCCGTCAGGGCCGACGACGTCTTCGATCTCGTCCTCCAGATGGGCGAGCCGCCCGTCGGTTCCATCGAGCCGGGTCAAGCGGGCGTCCATCGTGCCGAGCCGGGCGCCTTTTTCGGCCCTGCTCATGCGTCGATGCAGGTTGACGCTGCGGCGGTCCGTCTTCGCCTGAGCCACCTCCAACGCGCTGATTCTGGCGTTGACGACCAGTAGTTGCTCCATGACACGCACCGCGTGTCCGAGGAGGGGCACCCGCGCGGACTGGGTGTCCGCTCCCTCTGCCCTGCCGGTCGCGGAGAGCCAGCGCGGCGTGCCGTCGAAGAAGCCGGGCGGAACGGGGGACAACGCGCCGAGTACGACGCCGAAGTACCCGCCGATGCTGACCGGCACGGCCCGGTGGACCTCCGACCACAAGGCGACGGTGTCCTCGCGGGACCCGTGCAGCGCGATCTGGAGGTCGTAGCTCCCGGGCTCGGCGATGCGCTCGTTGCGCTGGCGCGGCGTGACATCGGCCTGAGCAATGTCCGCTCCCGGGTCCGTGCTGACCCGAAACAGGCGTCCGTGGAACTCGATCAGGGACGCCAAGCCGCGCTCCTCACTCACTTGGAATCCTACCGCAGGGTGCGGTACGCGGTATCGGCGTGGGCCGCGTCGGCTCGGAGAAGGTGCGTTCAAGGCGACCAGCTACCGTCGCCGGGCGGTCGTGGGGCGCGCACGCGCTGTGGCGCGCGATCACGGATGTGGACGAATCGTTGCAAGCTCGGGCTTGGCCGGCGCCCGGGCGAGCTTAGTATTTCCCCGGAGCCTATGATGTCCCGACTCAGCTCTCGCATCACCCGCAAGGTACTGTTCAGCGCGTCGCCGGTCGTGCTCGCGGTTGCGCTCGGGCTGCTGGGGCCGGCCGCCTTGAACGACGACGAGGACGATGTGCGGCTTGAGTACAGCCCCACGGCGGCGGCTGGCGCGCTACCTTTGGCGGATGACGCACCCCTTGAGACAGGCTGTTGAGGCCGGTGACCCTGTTGCCATCTTCGCGGCGATGGAGCTTCTCGATCAAGGTGAGCTTCGGGTAGCGAGCCGGATCGATGGCGAGTGGGTCACGCACAGCTGGGTGAAAGCGGCGATCCTGTCCTACTTTCGGCTCCGCCAGATGGAGCACATCGAGGTCGGGCCCTTTCACTACCACGACAAGATCCCGCTGAAGCGCAGCGCTCCGGGCGTACGGATCGTGCCTCCTGGGGTGCTGCGGTACGGCTCGTTCGTCGAGGCAGGCGCGATCATCATGCCGGGGTACGTCAACATAGGTGCCCGGGTGGGCGCGGGGACGATGGTGGACACCTGGGCGACGGTCGGGAGCTGTGCGCAGATTGGCAAGAACGTTCACCTCTCGGGAGGGGTGGGTATCGGCGGCGTGCTCGAGCCGCCGGGAGCGCGTCCGGTGATCGTGGAGGATGGCGCCTTCATCGGCAGCCGCGCCATCGTCGTCGAGGGCGTAGTCGTCGAGGAAGAGGCCGTGATTGGGGCGAACGTCGTATTGACCTCGTCTACGGCGATCCTGGACGTGACCGGATCGCAGGAGGTGCGCTACACCGGCCGCGTCCCGGCGCGGAGCGTGGTGATCCCGGGGGTGCGCCAAAAGGCCTTCCCCTCGGGGGTGTACGGTGTTCCTTGCGCGCTCATCATCGGCAAGCGGCAGGCGTCAACCGACAAAAAGACAAGCTTGAACGCTGTGCTGCGGGAGTTTGACGTTGCGGTCTGACGGCCTGCCCTCCCGAGCCGACGGCGCCGGGCTGGAGGCTGCGTTGGTCGCCGAGACGCTCCGTCTGTGCGAGATCCCCTCGGTGACCGGCGCTGAGGCCGCCTGTGCGGGGTATGTCGAGGCCGAGCTTCGGAAGACCGGGCTGGTCGTTGACCGGATCGGCGAAACGGTGTTGGCTCGAACCCGCCCCGACGAGCAGGAGCCTTGCCTTCCGCTACGGCCGCTAGTGCTGCTTGTGGGCCATACGGACACTGTGCCGCCGAAGCCGGGAGATGGGCCGACGAGGCTGGAGGTGGGCACCGCGGTCACACCGGGCGCGCGCATCGTCGGGCTCGGCGCGAGCGACATGAAGTGCGGGCTCGCGGTGATGCTGGAGGTTGCCCGCCGGCTGGGCGCGGCGCCGCTGCGATATCGCCTCGGGCTGGTATTTTACGACAAGGAGGAGGGACCCTGGGCGATCTCGGGCCTCGGGCCTGCGCTGGAGCAGGCAGCCTGGCTGCACGAAGCGGGGCTGGCGTTTTGTCTTGAGCCTTCGGACAACGTCGTTCAGGTTGGCTGCCTCGGCACGCTACACGCGACCGTCACGCTACTCGGCCGCGCGGCCCACTCCGCCCGTCCGTGGCAGGGGACGAACGCGGTCCACGCTGCAGGCAGGCTGCTCACTGCCCTCGGCCAGCGTGCCCCTACCGATCACATCTTCGGCGGCCACCTCTATCGGGAGGTCATCTCCGCGACGCTCGCTCAGGGCGGGCAGACCCGGAACGTCATCCCGGACCGCTTCGAGCTGAACCTCAACTTCCGGTTCGCGCCGGGGCGTTCGGTCGAGAGCGCCGAGGCCGATCTGGTACGGTTCGTCCGCGAAAACGTAGATTGCGGCGTCACCATCGACTTCATCGAGCGGGCACCCTCCGGGCGCGTGGTGACCGACAACGCTCTGCTCCAGGAGTTCCTCGCGATGAACGGCAACCCCGTCCAGGCGAAACAGGCCTGGACCGACGTGGCGCGGCTCGGTCAGGTGGGCATCGACGCGGTCAACCTCGGGCCGGGCGAGAGCGCTCAGGCGCATCAAGCCGGCGAGAGTACGGCCGTCGGGCTCATCGTCGAAAGCTACCGGCAGTTCGAGCGGTTCTTGCTATCCAACCCGGAAGAGCTCCGCCCGGGCCGCTGACTAGCCCGTCAACAGATGGTCTGTTTGGGCGATTACGGAAGTGGGCACTAGGTGTGACTCGATTCGGGCCGGCCCCGGGATCCGGTGATAAACGTGCGGCCCTGCTGGTTTGCCCGGCAGACCACGCCAAGGACCCTCATGAAGCCCATCCAGTCTGTAGACGATGTTGTCATCCGCTTTGCTGGCGACTCCGGCGACGGAATGCAGGTCACCGGCAGCCAGTTCACGAATACGACGGCGCTCGCCGGGAACGACCTCTCGACCTTTCCCGACTTTCCGGCCGAGATCCGGGCGCCGGCGGGCACGCTCGCGGGGGTCTCCGGGTTCCAGATCCGCTTTTCTTCGTCCGACATCTACACGCCCGGCGATACGCCTGCGGTACTGTTCGCGATGAACCCTGCGGCTTTGAAGGCGAACATCGCCGACCTGAAGAAGGGCGGCCTGCTCGTCATCAACCAGGAGAAGTTCACTCCCAAGGACTTCGAGAAGGCCGGCCTGACCAGCAACCCGCTGGACGATGGCTCGCTCGACGAGTACCGCCTCGTCAAGGTGGACATGGCGCGGATGACCAAGACGGCGATCGAGGGTCTGGGCCTCGGCACCAAAGAGGTCGACCGCACCAAGAACTTCTTCGCCCTCGGTATGGCGTACTGGCTCTACACCCGGGACAGCGGCGCTACCGAAGCGTGGATCCAGACGAAGTTCAAGGAGCCGTTTCGTGAGGCCAACCTCCGCGCCATGCGCGCGGGCCACGCCTACGCCGAGACAGTCGAGCTCTTCGAGACCCGGTTCGAGGTCCCGAAGGCGGACCTTCCACCCGGTATTTACCGAAATATACTTGGTAATCAGGCCCTTTCCATCGGGCTGGTGGTCGGCGCCCAGAAGGCGGGGGTTCCGCTGTTCCTCGGCAGCTACCCGATCACTCCGGCCTCGGACATCCTGCACCAGCTCGCCGGCTACAAGCAGTTTGGGGTCACCACTTTTCAGGCTGAAGACGAAATCGCCGCGATCGGCTCTGCGATCGGAGCGAGCTTCGGCGGCGCGATGGGGATCTGCACGACGTCAGGCCCTGGGATGGCGCTCAAGGCGGAGGCGATCGGACTCGCGGTCATGACGGAGCTTCCGTTGGTCATCATCGACGTGCAGCGCGGCGGCCCGTCGACCGGGCTGCCAACCAAAACTGAACAATCCGACTTGATGCAGGCGATGTACGGGCGAAACGGCGAAGCGCCCGTGGCGGTGATCGCCGCGAGCACGCCCACCGACTGCTTCGACGTCGCTGTCGAGGCGGTACGCGCGGCGGTCACGCACATGTGCCCGGTCATCCTGCTCACCGATGGGTACCTCGCGAACGGTTCAGAGCCGTGGAAGGTGCCTGACCTGAACGCGATTCCCGACTTCGCGGTGAACTTTCGGACCGAGCCCGAGGGTTTTAAGGCCTATCTTCGCAACCCCGAGACCCTCGCCCGGCCCTGGGTGCGCCCCGGTACGCCCGGGCTCGAGCATCGCATCGGCGGGATCGAGAAAGCCGAGGGCACCGGCAACGTCTCCTACGACCCGAAGAACCATGAGCGCATGGTGCATATCCGCGAGGCCAAGATCGCCGCGATCGTGGTGCCGGACCTTGAGGTGACGGGGGACCCTGACGAACTCCTGCTGGTCGGCTGGGGCTCAACGGCTGGCGCGATCCGCAGCGGCGTCGAGCTGGCTCGGTCCCGGGGGTACAAGGTCGCGTACACCCACTTCCGCTGGTTGAACCCTCTCCCGCGGAACCTCACCACGGTGCTACGGTCGTTTAAGACGGTGCTCGTACCCGAGATGAACCTGGGCCAACTGGCGCGAATCCTGCGGGCGCAGACGCTGGTGGACTGCATCGCGGTCACCAAGGTGCAGGGTCAGGCCTTCAAGGTCAGCGAAATCTTCGAGACGATCGTGAAGCACTCCCCCGGCTACACTCAGGACTCCCAAGGGATGGAAGCATGAGCAACGAACCCGTTCAGACCCACTCCATCTCCTCCCTCGCCAGCATCGCGCCACGGCCGGTGCTGACGAAGAAGGACTACATGAGCGACCAGATCATCCGCTGGTGCCCGGGGTGTGGCGACTACGCCATCCTGGCGCAAGCCCAGACGGTTTTCGCCGAGCTGCAGATCCCGCGGGAAGAGCTCGTCATCGTCTCGGGGATCGGCTGTTCGTCGCGATTCCCGTACTACGTGTCCAGCTACGGCTTCCATACGATTCATGGGCGCGCGCCTACGATCGCCACTGGGCTGAAGGTGTCGCGGCCCGAGCTCTCCGTCTGGGTTGTCACCGGCGATGGCGACGCGCTCTCGATCGGTGGAAACCACACTGCGCACATGCTTCGGCGAAACGTGGACCTTCAGGTCCTGCTGATCAACAACCGGATCTACGGGTTGACGAAGGGCCAGTACTCACCGACCTCCGAGGAGGGCAAGAAAACCAAGTCGACGCCGTTTGGGTCGGTCGATCACCCCATGATGCCGCTCGCCTTTGCGCTGGGCTGCGATGCGAGCTTTGTCGCGCGGTCGGTGGACATCTTCACCAGCCAGCAGCGTGACGTCCTCAAGGCGGCGCATCACCATCGCGGGACCTCGTTCGTCGAAATCTACCAGAACTGCAACATCTTCAACGATGGCGCCTGGGACCAGCTGATCGAGAAGCAGGTTCGGGATGAACGCTGCCTGTTCCTCGAAAATGGCAAGCCGATGACCTTCGCCGGTGGAAGGAAGGGCATCAAGCTGAACGGCCTCCGGCCGACGGTGGTCGACCTCGGGCAGCAGCCCGATGGGCGGACGATCCTGGCCGACGATTGTCTGGTGCACGACCAGACCGATGTGTACCTGGGGGCGCTGCTGGCGAGGATGGACTACCCGGAGTTCCCGGTGCCCATGGGGGTCCTGCACGCCCGGGAGCGGCCGACCTTCGATGGGCAGGTGAACGCGCAGATCCAAGAGGTCATCGC